>DDTB01000023.1:117224-136119 GCA_002343985.1 Chitinophagaceae bacterium UBA2375
GTAACTGGGCATCAATACGCAACGTCCCTTTCAGGAGACGTTGCTGAGAATTTGGTCCCTTCCAGGAGACGTTGTTGAGAAAACAGCGAAGGCTTAATTGACACTGGAAAACCCGTCACTAGATAAACTATTCATTTTACACAGTCAAATACCCGTTTCACCCATTTCCATACAGCACAAGCCATGGTTCATGTATTTTTATGGAATGAACATCTATCGCCTGATTATCTGCTTATGCTGTTTCAGCCCTGGCGCCACGGTAGCACAATTTCCGGGCCTAACCGAACCTGATAACATCCCGGACACCCTGGTATTCCCCTTCCGTAATGGCTTGCAAATGATCATGATTGACCATGCATCTGCCCGGGACAGGCAGGTGTCATTTAAAGAAGCCATGCAACCAAGGGCTGTTCCCTGGAACGCGATCATACCTCCAGCCATGCCTAACCCGATCCTGTTCCGAGACAGTGCAGGCAGGATCAGAAAAGTATTTAACTCTACTATGGGTGCTGGATACTGGGAGAACCTGCTATCATCCAAACTTCTCCATTTAACCCCAAATACACATAGCCATTTCTTCGCGCACCGTCAAACAGCATCATTGCACCGGTCCTTTTATTATCCATCCAGGCATGGCTTAGACAGCATAACCAGGGGCTTTTACCGGGTGTACGATCCGCCGGTTCAGCACCGGTATAGAAAAATGGAGCGGCGGGGAAAAACAGGACTGATTGATTCATTGGGTAATATTGTGCTGACCATTGACTATGACGCCATCCTTTCGGCAGGCAGGTACTACCTTGTTCAACGCAAAAGCTTCTGGGGATTGATGGATCCATCATTTTCAAAGATTATTGATTACCGGTATAACAACGTAAAAAGCAGCTCATCAACCTACCTCACATTTTATACTACCGATACACCCCGCTTAGTTTTTGATATACAAAAAGAGCAAATCTCCCAACTGGATCGGTTTGACTGGATAGATGAAGAGAAGTTAGATGACAAATCATCTGCACAAAAAGCCCTTCCCATCAGGGTCAGTGCGAATGGGAAATTTGGATTGATCAACCGGAAATTCATGCTGATTACGCCTTGCATGTATGATTTCATGCACCCGGTATTCAGGGATGGATTACTCCTGGTGAACCGAAATAATAAGTGGGGATATTTGAATAAAGAAGGTGTTGAGTCCATACCCTGCATGTATGATGACGCGATTGTTTTTGACAACGCAGTGGCCGCGGTTTCGTTGAATGGAGAAATATTTTGTATCAATACAAAAGGGGAAAAAATACTGGATGGCCGGTATGCAGGCTCCGGCCCGGAACAATACCTGCGTTGGAATGAATCCTTTGCAGGCCCGGGAAAGACAAAGATTGTTTCCAGAATACAGATGAATGGTTTAACGGACGGGGACAACAAACTCATCGTACCCATCATCTATAATTCCATCCTTCCACTTGAAAATCCTTCAATTGCAAAGAATGAAAAGCGGCAGGCAACTTACCTCTTGGCCAGGCGGAATGATAAATGGGGCATCATCACAACATCAAATGAAGAGATACTGCCTTTTGTATATGATCAAATCGGGCAGTTTACAGGAGCGGGAAAGTTTATCCCTGTGATAAAGAATCAAAAACACGGGTTGCTTGATTCAAACCTGAACTGGTTAGCCGCCTGCAAGTACGAAGGATTGAACCCGCACAGTGTTCCGGGGAAATTGATCTTTCTCAAAAACGGAAAATGGGGGTGGATGAATATGCGGGAAGAAGAAGAATTGCCCGCGATCTATGACCATATTGGATGGATGAGGGATGGCAGGGTCGTTGTCAGCATCGGAAAAATATCGGGTATGCTTAACCGTGAGGGAAATGTTCTGTTACCGGTGGCATATGATTTCCTGGCAGACAGGATCGTGCATGGCCTACTGCTCGCGGGTTTTGAAAAACGGGTGGGTTACCTTGACAGTACGGGCCGCATAGCGATCCCCTTTATATATGAAGAAGGCCGAAACTTCGACAAGCCGGTAGCGGCTGTGAAACGAGGAAACAAATATGGCTTTATCAACCAAAATGGATCAACTATTGGATCCTTTGCATATGATTTCGTTGACCACCATTGGATGCCCGATGGTTTGGTTAAAGTGATGAATGAAAATAAATTTGGTTTTGCCGATGAGACTGGCCAACTTGTAATTCCTTGTATGTATGATGATGTTTCGGGTTATAACCAACAGGGCCACCGTGTTCGAAAAGATGGCCAATGGTTGTATGTAAAGAGACCATCAAACCATTAAGTTGCAGCCGTTATGACTGCAGCTGTTGTGGCCGCTCTCGCGGATGAGGCGACAGCGCCCTCGTTACCCATATTGGCTAAAGCCACAAACTGGTAGCCCCATCCTTTGAGTTCATTTTTCCAAAGCAGGGATCCATCTTTGGCATTGAGGCAAAACAACATGCCGGAGCTGCCGATATATAATTTCCCATCCTCCGCGAAAATTTGTCCGTAAGAGTAGCTCATACTCCTGCCCGCGTATTGCTTTAGTTTTATTTCCCAGGTTATATCACCGGTTTTTTTATCAATAGCGGCAACCTTGCCGTTGGAAAAAATGAACAGGGTGTTTTTCTGTTTCATAATGTCGTTTTGGTAAATATATCCAAATTGAAGACCTGGAGTACATTTTGTGACATGATCATTGCCGCATTTATTTCGAAAATGATGAAAAACCCTGGTTCGTGGCCCACGAACCAGGGCGAAGAGATTAACGACTACTTAATCAATAGCATGATTTTACTGTCGGCAATTTTCCCATTCACCATAAGACTATAAGTATATGTTCCCGACGGAAACTCGTATCCATTGCACATAGTCGAATCTGACAAATTCAATTTCGCTTTCCTGAACGCAAAATGATCCTGCCTTGACAACACATGCATTACCTGAACAATAATGGAATAGATTGTTGTTGGCCATCGTGTTGTGTGATGCGCAATACATATTGCCCCGATGCCAGTATTTGATCTACAGAAACCTTATACATCCGGGTTCCACCTGAGTGTGTAACTGAGCCTTTCCATACTGTTTTCCCTTCAGCATTAAATAATTGCAACCTGTAAATTCCTTCCGGTACATTTTCCAGATGAACCTGCATGATAGCATTTATGACTGGATTGGGGTGCACAGTGATTTGAGTTTTGAAATGACAGGCAGGAACAAATACCACTTCAGAATATAAAGTTTCCCCATTGCTACCGTTGCTGCGTACACGATAATAACCGTTCCCTCCATTACTGTTTGTGTGTACAAACAAATAATTTCCGGCCTGCTGTGCCTGCGTTGGTACAATGCCTGCTTCTGCAAACACCCTGCCATCAGTTGAAAACTCAACCGCATAATCGCGTATATTGATTTGCCCGGCTACCGACCATTGTACGGACACAGCCTTTTGATCACATGTGCCATTTACACTTGTAAACTGCACAGGCACAGGGCCCGACATGTCTTGTTGGAAAACAATCATAAACCTGTCTGATGCAGCAGAAGCGGCGTCTGATTGTACTGCGAACTGATAAAGACCCGTATCTGCCAATGATAATTGGACATGCTGGTTCAGGTACTTGTCAATCAGCCATGCCTGCAACCCGTGGCGTTGGATATATCCGGGTATGAATTCCAGTACATACGATCTCTGCTGCAATTGTGATGTATTGAGGAACAAAGTATCCTGCATTCCAATAGGAGCCCTTCCCTCGATGGCCAATACCCTGTTCCCCTGCCTTAACCCAATATTCTGGTTGTCATTTAATTTTTTACCTGCATCAATGGCATCCGCTCCCTGGTGCGCCATTTCGGAAAAAACCGCCAAAGTGCCGTCAACCGGGGTTTGCAGGCCCGAGCTATTGGCGATCCTGATCAGGTTGATCCTGGCTGAAGCAATAGATGAATCAGCAGACCTGAATACCGTGCTGACGGTATTATCCACTTTTGATTTCTCATGAAATGTTATGGTACCCGCGGTTCCGGAACCTTCTACAAAAAACGCTGCCCCGGATTGAATGAACTGGCCAATCCCTGCGGAAACAGGGGGAGGCGCTGCCACATAACTAAGCCCCACTTTTGTGAATGTGACATAACCTCCATACCCATAGCTTCCGATCCGGTTAGGGTCCCACAGGGTGAATGCGTTGCCTGTGTTGGTTCTCAGTAATTGATCAAAATCAACGGATGATGCATACGGGTTACCAATTAATGTAAACCCTGATGCAGCCACCGGTATTGGCTGGTCACCTGTTTTTATGGTACCCCTGCTGCGCAACACCGTTGGGTCAGGTGTGCCAAGGTGGTTGAGTGCCAGGTCATATCCCCTTGACCCGTGTACAAACAGCATATACCCCTGTTGATGATTAAGGGTAAGTACATTGGTATTGGCAATCGGTGTAACGGTATTGGATGGCTGGTTATAAACCATCATGGAGGGGTTATTGGTATTGCTGAAATCAAAACCACTACCCGTTTGAGGGCCGGAAATATGGGTACCATAGCCCGGACTGGTATTGGAATTGACTAAAGTCAGGTTGGTTTGTCCTTCCTGCCAATCGGCATTAATTGACTGATACGCGTTCACCGGCGCTGTGAGCAGCCGCCAGGCTTTCCTTGCCGGAATATACCGTTCAATTTCAAACTTTCCGGTACCTGTGTACGAAAATGAAGCACCAGCCCTTACTGAATCTATACGCGCGGTAGCCGCTGCACCGGATTTTAATGTTACCGTATCATTGATCAGTTCTATATTTCCGGCTTCGGGGATTAATGCGCCAGTGATGGAGAATGATTTGTTAAGCCCAATACCTGATGGATTTTTTAATCTTAGGTTATGCATTGCCGTTATTGAACCAAGGGATCCGGGGAAAAGCTGTGCCGCGGCGTTACCTGCCATCACCCATTCACCGAGGTTATGTATGGCGCTGCCGCTGTTGCTGTACGTACCATGAATGGTAAAATCAGAGGTATTGTTTACGGTGAGTGATGTGCCGCTTGCCAATGATATATTTTTTACGGCGTTGCTGAATCCGGCGCCAACAACAGGTTGATTGGTTGTAAGCGGAATGATGACATTGGTGGTATCGTATGGCACATAACCGCCGCACCAGTTTATTTTATCGTTCCAATTTGTGTTTACACCTTTCCATGTGCTGTTGGCTAAGTCAATGTCCTGCTTTTCATAAGCGCCTATATCAACCAGGTCGTAGCGAATCCTGGTAAGACTGTCCAGGTCGTTATTGACGCCGGACGGAACCAGTGAATTGTTTCCCGCATTCAAAGCGGGGCTGCAGGCTTGGAGCCGGTAATCTCCTGTTGTGGTAGGCGCTGAAGCGGCAGATTGGGGATTAATAAATAAAGGCGTAAGATCAAAGTTATTTGTTCCTGCATATCCGCCCTGTATGATCGAATGACTGACTGTGGGAATCGTAAAATCCCAGATATTACTATATGCCGGAGCCAGGTTATTATAAATGATGCTGTTGCTGACATTCCCAGTTGCTGCAAATACAATTCCACCACCCTGTCCGGCAGCACGATTTGCCGCGATTGTAGAATTTTTGATACTACAATTTGTAAAAAAGTAATTATAAATAGCCCCGCCATCAGCGCCGGAGACATTGCCATAAATAGCTGAATTTATGATTTCAGTTGTTGTGTTGTTTGTATACAATCCCCCACCTTCACCGCCGGCCACATTTCCGGAAATATTGCAGGCCGAAATAGTTGTTTTAGCATTTCCTAATAAAAACATGCCACCGCCTTGTCCGGACCCGTTCACTTCATTGGATGTAAAATCGCATTTCCTGAATGTCATGGCCGATCCATTTCCATACACGGCACCCCCACCCTGCAATGACATCGCATTCAGTACTTTGTTTTCATTAAACTGGTTATCTGAGAACACAGCCGGACTTAAATCTGCAGCCACTGCGCCACCCTTATCATCAGCTTCATTATTGCTGAATACTGTACTTTTAACTATAGCGCTACTGGTATTGATATACATAGCACCTCCATCCAGCAAAGCATAATTATTATTAAATAAACACTGGTTAACTAAGGGAGATGCGGCGATGATTTGCATACCTCCGCCTTTGGAACGATAAACAAGGTTACCGTCTATATTATAATTAAAGTTCACATTGGCATTTCCCCTTGTAATGGTAAACCCATCTAAAACAGCAGAACCAATATTGCCGACAGCCATGGCAACATGGTAGGCGTTATCTGAGTGGTTACCTGCAGTGCCAATATCTCCACTTAGTATAGTTTCATTTGCTATAAAATCACGGCCCGTTGTATCGGTTTCTCCTCCTGCAAAACCACCATATATTTTAACATTGGGTAGCAGGCGAAATGTGTTATCACGGACGGTCAGGGAGCAGGCAAATGAAGTTCCGTTATCATCGGCCCGATACAGCGGAATATATGTTCCATTCGCTACCCATATTTCCTCTATGGAATTATCTGTAATGGCTGCTTTAAGGGCATCGGCCAGTTCAGGAGCGGCATTGGCCCAACTGCTGCCATCACCTTCATTATTTACATTTGAACTATCCACATAAACAATACCGTTTATATCAGGTACGGGTAAACGCCGTTCATAAGCGCCCCGATCTACATTGACAATATAAATACGACTCATGGAATCAAGGTCAACGGTTATCCCGGAAGGAATAAGCGCATTGTCGCCGGAATTAATGGCGGGACTACAGGCTTTTATTCGGTAATTGCCTGCTGTAGTGGGAGCATTGGCCGCGGGCTCCGGAAGTATGAACCTGGGGTCTGCATTCAGGATATTGGTGCCGGTATATCCACCCTGAATAATTGAATTAGTTGCTGTAATGGAGCCGGCTGTAAGTGAGAATGGACTGGCGCCGGCAATGTTCGTTTCATTTCCCCAAATGATGGAATTATCAATAAACACATTGGTGGTGCTTTGAACCCATAATACTGATCCGGTAGCGTTAAAATTTTTCTTGTTTGCGGCAATCGTACAATTTGATGCTGTAAATATTCCTCCAATAATGGCAATGCTTGAATGATTGCTGTTTAATTCGTTGCCGGTTATTTCTGTATTGATCAAATGCGTATTACTTGCTACTGACATCAGCAGATGATCATAATCGGCTATATTTCCCTTTATGATACAATTTTCGAATCTCGATGTGCTGCCTCCGGAAAATATCGTACATCCACCGGGGTTGGCTATGCCATTGTTTTCAAACCTGCATCTTAGAAACAAAAAATCTGAACTATTATCGAACCATAAGACATTCCCATTATTATCGGCAGTATTTGCGGAAAATATACAATCTGTCAAAGTTCCGTCAACGCCTGGCACTGCGAATATGACGCCCCCATTAACAAATGCATTGTTTTCTGAAAAACTGCAAGAACTCAGCGTTACATTGGCACTGTTTATTGCATGAATAGCGCCACCATATATACCTGAATTCTGGGCGAAAGTTGAACTGTCAACTTCAAGAGAGCTGTTTACATTATTGTGTATAGCACCCCCAAAGTCTGCATCGCATAAAGAAAAACTCGATCTGTAAACTTTCGTAATCACACCTGCTGAATTCAGGATTGCCCCACCAAATAATCCTTCATTCTCTGTAAACATGGATTGGTCAATAGTTGCCCTGGCGTTATTGGCTACATATATAGCGCCTCCACCGTTTGCCGGGGCCTGGTTATTACTGAAATTGCAATTACTGATCGATACATCAAATTGCGAACCTGTAAATATGGCACCGCCACTTAAAGCTGCTACATTCATGCTAAAGGAACATTGACTGATGACAGGTTGACTGTTCAGACTAATATACATTGCACCGCCACCGCCTTCTCCTACATTTGAAACAATATTATTCTCAAAACGGCAGTTGGTGATGCGAGGAGAGGATACTGCGCAATTTAATCCTGCGCCGTGTTGCAAAATAACACCTGTTCCGTTAATGGCAGAACCAGAGACGCCCGTTTGAAGTCCCCTGCCATTAATTATCGAAAATCCATCAAGTTCAGCTGTTCCCACATTGCCAGCACTCACCACAACATGGTAACAATTATCATCCTGTAAACCAATTGTGCCGATATCTCCATTCAGGGTGGTTTTATTGGTTACAAAATCCCTTTGCGATACAATGGTTTCCGTTCCATTGAAACCACCATATATTTTCACATTGTTCACTAAAACAAATGAATTATTCCGGTTTGTGTTAGTGCAGGCAAGTCCGCGGCCATCTCTTGCATCATAAACCGGATAATATGTTCCTTTTGCAACCCATATCTGTGTAATGGCACTGTTGAATTTTGCTGCCTGTAAAGCATCAGATAGTGAAGGCGTGGCATTGGCCCAACTGCTGCCATTTCCGGTTTTCGAAGAATCCACGTATATGATGCCACCTGCTCCTGGTATAGCAAAAATGATGTTCAATTCATAGGCGCCCATATCCACTCTAATTTGCTGTACCCTCTGAGTGAAGTCCAAATCTGATATATCTGAACCTGATAGATGGGTGTTATTACCACCGTTCAATGCCGGGCTGCATTTTTGAATTCGATAATTCCCGATACTGGTGGGCGCTGAAGCGGCAGGCTCAGGTGCTATAAATAAGGGATCTGCATCTGTTGCAGCATCAAAACCACCTTGTATGATAGAAGCGTTCTGGTTCAGGGTGGAAGCTGATAGGTAAACGGCTTCTGTTCCCGCAGTTGATGCACTGTTTCCATACACAATCGTATTTCGGATATTTCCATTTGACACACCCAATCCAAATGCGCCACCTCTTGTTGTTGCCCTGTTACCTGTAACCGTTATGTTTGTATGAGTGAAGCTGGTATAGGCATGCCAGATGGCTGCACCCTGATCTGACACATTGCCACTAATCAATGAAGATTTGATTACAAAATCCGGACTGCCATTTGTAAACAAAGCACCGCCATAAGAAACAGATTCATTTCCTGATATCCTGCACAAATTAATAAGGGATGAAGATGTACTAAAACTGCATATTCCTCCGCCCTGACCTTGCGACTCATTAGATAAAATACTGGAGCCGAAAATATTCATCTGATAAGAGCTTGGGGTTAGATAAATCCCTCCTCCATCGCCGCCGGATTCGTTGCCCGATAACTCACCACTCCAGAATATAAATTGAGAATTGGAAGAATACCAACCGCCCCCATCGCCGGCACACCGGTTATTGCGTACGCGCATTCCCAGGTTACTGATATACCCGCTCAGGGAATCATAGATTCCACCACCGGTCAAGCCGGCATAATTACTTTCCACGGTACACTGAAAAATCGTAAGAACTGATGCGATGTTGAACAATCCGCCACCTCGCCTGGGGCTGACCGTATATCCATTCACACTGATGTTGGGAGTGACAAATAGAATTCCATTAGCATTACCTTCCACAATATTTATTCCATCCAAAGTGCTGTTTACATTTCCGGCATTGATCAGTACATGATAGGCGTTATCTGCTGAACTTCCCGGGGCCCCGATATTACCACTAAGTTTTACGGTGTTCGTAAAAGGGTCCCTTTGTGATAGTAAGGTTTCGTTTCCGCTGAACCCTCCGTAAATAGGTACATTCGGGACCGTTACAAAAGCATTATTGCGATTGGAATTTGAACAGACAAGCGAGGCATCGTCATCGGCATCATACTTTGGATAATAAGTTCCATTAGCTACCCAAATTTGCGTAATGCCGCTATTATACTTTGCGGCAATAAGTGCATCTGCCAACTCCTTTACAGCATTGGCCCAGCTACTTCCATTGCCATTTCTTGTGCTATCTACAAAAACAATTCCCGATCCGTTGGGTACCGCTAGCGCTAACTGTTTCTCATATACGCCACAATCTACTTTGCCGTAATGGATACGCGGATTATAATCAAGGTCATTATTTATACTACCCGGAACATAGCTGTTGAGGCCTCCATTTATACCTGGACTGCATAGCTGCAACCGATAGTCCCCGGATATAGATGGTGCAAGGGTTGCAGCAACCGGGTTCGTAAACAAAGGGTCTGAATTTTGATTTTTTGTACCAGTGTAGCCCCCTTCAATAATTGAATAATTAACGAGCGGTACACTGGCTATATCGCTGTTAAATATTGAATTCGAAAATCCAGCAGCAAGGTTACCCCATATAATGCAATTACTGATTTCAGGATCCGAATCTGCAGAATTTCTTATAGCCCCACCCGTTGTTGTAGCATTATTTCCTGAAAAACTGCAATTGACTATTTGCGGTGCAGATGCATTTACATTATACAAAGCTCCGGCATCTACAGCAGTATTTCCTGCAAACAGACAGTTGGTTAAAGGAGGTGAAGCATTGTCGCATACCATTCCACCACCATTATTGGTGGTGATATTTGCAGAAAATACACAATTACTGATTGTGGGTGAAGAAGAATTGATTCGCATGCCGGCACCACTTCCCCTTCCAAGGGAAATGGCATTCACTGTTATTGTCCCTGTGCCATTAGCATTGCCATACCTGATGTGAAAGCCATTGAGCGCTGTTCCGCTAACCGTTCCCGCAGAAACTACCACATGGTAACAGTTATCTGTGTACGAACCAGCAGTGCCCAAATCGCCACTGAGTATCGAAATATTGGTAGCAAAGTTTCGCTGATTGGTGGCTGTTTCTGTTCCGTTAAATCCACCAAAAATGCGGACACCGTTTTTGAGCACAAATGCATTATCGCGGTCACCAACCGTTATTATCGTTAGAGCATCTGCCCGTCTATTGGGAATATATGTACCGGCGGCTACCCAAATATCATCGCCCGCAACAGATGCATTAATCACAGCCTGTAAATCATTACTGGCTGTTGCCCAACTGGTATAAGGGGCTGAGCCCGCGCTGCCGGGTTTTACATACCGGACCACAGCCTGAACTTGAGCAGCGGAGCAGACATAAAAAATGATCAGCAAAAATAATCTTACATAAATGCGGGTATCATGACAAAGCAGTCTTTGTACCTGGATGAGTAGCTTTGGCATATAAAAAGTTTATACCGAAACTATCCAGATATTAAAGGGATGGGCATACCCCGTTGGGTGAAATTGCGAGGAAAATAATTTGATCAAAAAGGGCAGATATACTTACAGCTTAGATATGGCTTTCATCTGGCCACCTTTAATAATGGCTTCAGCCCGGCTGCTGACGTGCAGTTTTTTGTAAATATGCTTAACATGGGTGCGTACCGTATCGTAGCTGATGCTGGCTTTATCTGCAATCATTTTAAAATCAAGGCCTTCCGTCATTAACTGGAGGATTTCCTTTTCCCGCTCACTTAACTCAATATCGGATTGCCCCGGTACGGGGGCCATGAACCGGTTGGCATTAAAAAAAGAAACAACTTTTTTAGCAACGCCCACATTCATGGCTGCACCACCATTATACACTTCCCTTATGGCATCGAGGTACTTCCCTGGAGGGTCATTTTTCAGGATATATCCGGATGCCCCGGAGCATAATGCATGAAATATTTTTTCACTGTCGTTAAATACCGTTTGAATCACAATTTTAATATCCGGAAAATGAGCGCTGAGTTGCCTGGTTACTTCAATGCCATCGGGCCCAGGCATTTCTATATCCATCAATACCACATCAGGTGACGACTTCCTGATTTTCTCCACACAGCTTGTCCCATCGCTAAAGGCACCTGTGCAATTGAAGCCGGGAGTGCCATTCAAAATGGCTTCAAGCGCTTCCCTAACCAACTTATTATCTTCAAATATAGCAACGCGTATTTCCATGCTGTTATAAAATTGAGGTGTTTAATTTAATTTCTCTATACCTCTTTGAGGTAAATATAAATGAACGGTTGTACCCTGGCCCGGAGAACCGGTTATCAACAGTTCAGCATTGATTTCCTTAGCCCTGTTCATCATATTCCTTAACCCGTTTCCTGGTTTTACTTCATCAGGCTTGTAACCCTGTCCGTTGTCAGAAAAATGTATAGTAATGCCATCTGCACCCTCAGTAATGGTGAAGTCAAACTGGCTTGCATTGCTGTATTTAACGGCATTGTTGATGGCTTCTTTAAACAAAAGGTAGATATTTCTCCTTATTTCAGCGGGTAATACCGATTTACTGTAATGCCCGTTGATATTGGACCTGACACGGATATTTTTTACGGCGGCCATTTGTACGGCATAATCTTCCAGCCGTTGCAATAATTGCTGAAGGTTGTCATTGCCAGGGTTTATGAGCCAAACAATATCATTGAGTTTGTTTACCATCTCACCTGCATTATGCTGTATGACATTAAGGGAATTTTTAATTTCAGGGCTTTCATTCCCCTTCATTTGTTCCTTAGCCAGATGGCTGTACATGGATATTCCGCTTAGAGTGGCCCCTACTTCATCATGCAATTCAGCGCTGATCCTTAGCCTTTCATCCAGTACATTCTTTTTACTTTTATATTCCAATTCCGATATCATTTGTTGAGCAGCCGTTTTTTCACTTTCGCGCTGACGTATAGCTGAAATACGTTTTTTAATTATATAATAAATAATACCGCCTATCAATAATGAAAGCATTGTCATAAACCACCACGTTAACCAAAAGGGCTTCCTGATTGTAAATGCAAATTCAGCAGCCGGCCCCCATTGCTGATGCCTGTCGATAGCCCTCACCATGAAGGTATATTTGCCCGGAGGCACATAAGGGTATCTTGCTGCAGGTTCCTGGGAAGGATCACTCCAATCCTGATCAAGGCCGGCCAGTTTATAGCTAAAGTAAACCTGGTCATTTGTATAATCCCCACTCAGCGAAAATTGAAATGTAATGTTGTTTTGATCATACGGCAGAACGGCTGATTCGGGTAAATTGTAAAATGGTTTACTTTCTGAAGTGCTCTTAGTCTTTTTATTGGTACTGTCAGCTAAATTAAGTTTACCATCATTATTATTTAAAATCCAGTTTTTTAAGACTGCTGAAGCATGTCCATACGAACTATCCAAATTTGAGATATTCAATACGCTGGTTTCATATGAATTAATTGAATGAATAAAAACCTTGTCTTCAATGATGTTACCTAAAATCATTAACGGAGTATACAAGCCATCCTTTTCTGTAATTCGCAAAATTCCTTTTCTGTTTTTTTCGTCATTTTTGACAGACTGAAAATAGTTTGCCGGGATTCGGCTAATGCCATTATTTGAATTAAACCAAATATTTTTATTTTTGTCAAATCCCTTCAACAAGTAGGATTTACCGGAAGTTGCACCCTGTTCATCAGTTATCAGCATCATTTCATTGCCAAGCAAATACCCGATTCCAGTATTCGAACTCATCCACACTCCTCCATGTACATCTTCCACGATATTTGAAATCATTCTTCCCGGCAGGCCTTCATACTCAGTATAATGGGTAAATACGGAATCTTTGAATTTTGTGAGCCCGTCAAATGATGCAATCCAAGCACTGCCATCCTTACTTTCCAATATCCTGAATACATTATCGCTAAGTAACCCATTATTCTTTGTTAGCCATTCCATATTATCGCCATTCAAATAAAGTACACCCCTTGTTGTTCCTATCATTAAACGACCTTTTCGATCCGCTGTTACAGAACGAACAAAGTCATTTACCTGGCTGGAACGTGAACGGTAAAACTTAATGTTATTTCCAGTAAAGCATGCTAACCCTGATTGTAATGGCGCGCCGAACTTTCGAATATAAAACCATAATTGCCCATCCTTATCAACAAACATTGGATTAATATAGCCAGTGGCAATAGAATCTGCATCTGCCAGTTTATACAATAAATTTCCCGTTGCTTTGTAAAGACCTTTGTCTTTATCACCAATAATTAATGATCCATCATTTTCAACTATAAGCCCATTTATATTTCTTTGGGCATATCCCGGGAAATTTACCAAACGGGTTACGTTATTTTCATGATAACAGGTTACACCTTTAAATGAAACAAACCAGCAAACGCCGTTTTTATCTATAGCGATATTGTTTATTTTATTATCCGCGATTCCCTCCTGGACACCAAAAACCGTAAATGTATTTCCATCAAACCGCGTGACCCCGCTTTCGTATGTGCTAATCCAGATATTTCCATTCCGGTCCTCTTCAATATCAGAAACCAGGTCTCCGCTCAGTCCGTTGTTCTTTGTAAAACGCACCAGGCTCTTCCCATTATATACAGCCACTCCGCTATCTGTACCAATCCAGATATTCCCTTTTCGGTCTTCTGTAAAACAACTCACCACATCATGGTTCAACCCGTCAGCCTTGGTAAGATGTATAAATTTACTTTCATCAAATATTGATATCCCATTCCTGCTGCCGATCCAAACCCGGTTTTTCGAATCTGACATCAGCCCCCTTACCCCATTCGACCGCATCCCTTCCTTCTTAGTAAAATGAGTAAAGTACTTCCCATCGAAACGGGTTATGCCATTAACAAGGTTTTTCATCCAGACATTGCCATGTTTATCTTCTGTAAAACCACTACTGCCACCAACTCCGACAGCATTCAGTTTCATGTTTTTATAATGGGTAAAACGATTTCCATCATAGCAACTTATTCCTTTTGCACCGGAGTATATCCATATATTACCCTTGCTGTCTTCAAATGAATAAAAAACAAGATCAGCCATAAGTCCGTTCTTTACCCCAAACGTCTGGCTGTATTGACCATCAAAGCAGATGAGTCCATCAAATGTTGAAAACCAAAGGTTGCCTTTACGATCTTCCATGACATGGAACACATTTGAAGAAGAAAATCCATGGAACGCATTCAACTCTTTCATGTTATAGCGCGATCCAGGCCTTACGGACATGGGCAACAATTTTTTCATTGCAGGCTTCCGGCATGGCACCACCTCGCCAATTGCAGGAACCCGTACACCGGTGATAACCGAATCCTTATGAGATCCAGTCCTTTTGGCAGACGATGAATCCAAATTGAATAAAACCTGTATTAGTTTATCCTCATCAATACTGATGGTATCAGGTTTGCCCTTTATCGTTGTGCTGTTTGATTCAAGTGTATCAATAAGCAACCATTGAGCTGGTACCGAAACTGGCGCTGATAAGAAACCCGTATCTTTTACACTCATATCTGCAGGAACGGGAACGCCTGTTTTGGCCGGTTGCCCTTTGCTGTCCTTATATGGCAGGATACTGTCACCGGTTAGCACATTTGCCAGGTAGGGCTGTTTAGCCGGAAACCGAATAATTTGGGGTTGGGCATATAGCATCGGAGGCAGGTCTGGGTTTACATTCTCCGATTGCATACAAGCATTAAGCATGCATGTAACTAATATAATCAGAAACTGAACTTTCATGCCGATGAATTAATCAAATGGATACAAAAGATAAAGTAATTATTTCGCAATGAGAGATACCCCAATGGGGTATGGTTAAATGATTCCAGTACCAATTCGGGTCCAGGGGTACATGCACCGGTATTTGATGAGTAAAAGGTAAACCGGAATTTTTTCATATTGGCGAAAACGAATTACCTGCCTGGGAAGAAGACCGTGTTGCATATAAACTGATCGCCGGTGAAGCATGCAACCGAAGGTCCGGTGTGCCGGTATACAGCAGATTGCATATGCTGGAAATAAAGAGTAAAACCCGCCAAAAAATATCCATAGGCGGGCATTTGTATGGTGAATCGGGGCTGTACCTACTGGAAGGGGGCATTGAAAGTGAAGGGCATGAGTATGGAGCAAAGCAAATGCTTGTTACTAAAGACAGCCATTTATGCGAGTTTATCATACAGCTAAACAGCAGCTTGTACATATTTGGCGGAGAACCATTCCCGGAGGAAAGATTTATAGACTGGAACTTTGTGTCAACCGATAAGGGGCTAATCGACAAAGCAAAGCAAGATTGGAAGGCACAGGAATTTGATAAGATTATGGGTGATGAAACTGAGTTTATACCATATCCAACATTTCCAAAAAGGTAATCGGAAATGTATATCTGACATATATCAATTAAGGTTTCACCGGATGAATCACACTAATGATTTGTCTCTATTGTTTTTGTCTCAAGCTCCGGCTCATGATATGTATTTAGGTATGCGCTTAGCACCCAGGGTATTTTCGTAAGTTCATGATAGGCTTCGAAAAATCGTTCATCAATCATTTTACTTTTGTAAGTAAGCCAGTACCGGTTGTTTCCCATATCTGCCTGCATATCTGTAAACCCGATTTTAAAAGCAGCCTGCTTCAGGAGTTCCGGGTCCCTTCCTTTCAGCTCCACATAAACCCCGTTGTTACAGTATGTCAAAGCCTCCTTGTCAGTGATCGTAAAAAGCTGGCAGACAAATGATATATTCCTATCCTCCGCCAATTGAGTAAGCAATGTATTCTTTTCATCCCCCTTCATCCATTCCAGTGAAATGCCTTTCATGTTTTTTGAAACATTTACGATTACAATTTTTGGATATTGTTTCTGTATTGAATTAATGATGGAATCCGTTATCTGGTAAGTTGTTTTGAATCTGTCTTTTACCTTAGAGTAATCCAGGATGATGGAATAGTTGTCACTGATGGGTTTAAACGGTGTTTCATAATACCCAATTTTGATTGTGCGTTCACCGGGTTTGAGAAGATAAAACTGCACCTGGCAATTTTCAGGGATATCTTTGTAGGGCAGTTTGAATCCGTATGCCAGTGAATCATTAAAAGCAACGATGCTGTCAGTTGCTTCCGTTACATACACAGTGCGGGTTCCATGCTCCTTTTCTGTCCAGAGCCCATTTTCAAACACTTTGATTTTGAAATCAGCGTTTCCGAAATTCAATGTTTGATTTAGGGCCGACATGGTGATTTCTTTGGAAAATACGTGCTCATGCATTCTCCAATCGCCTTTTTCAAAAAACTGCCATTTGCCTGCTTTTAATGAGGTATCTCCATCCTTTGCGAATCCCATGGCCCTGATGTTTCCATCCGGATATGTGAGAATGACTTTGGAATACCTTGAATCCTTCCTTGGAATAATCATATAATCCACTGATGCATCATTTCTATATACAACCTTGCTGTTATTGCTTATTTTGGGTATATCTATACTGAAGGCAAGAACTGTTTTGTCTTCAAGTGTCAGATAGCAGGAATAACTGTTTATCCCAAAATCTATGCTGCTGTTATTGATCGTTCCCTCAAACGATAATTTAGTGTATTGCCCTGGCAGCAGTGTTTTCGAAATACTGAAAAATTCCCGGGTCTGGCTATTGATGCTGATTATTTTAATGGCATCCTCACAATTATTGTATAAAAGAAAACTGTCTTTTACAATTGTTTTTGCATTTGTGCCGATGGCTGTTATTATTGGAAGCCGGTGATATTTTTCGTTGAATGTGATGCAGGCTGCCGGCATATATTTTTGCTTTGGCTTGAATGCGGGAAATAACTCCTCTCTTTTATCGATCAGTCTCCACTTTTTATTCTCCAATTGATAGGTGTTGATGAGTTTTGATGTATCGGTCATTTTGTATTCCAGTCTTCTCATTGTTTTTAGCGGACTATAATAATAAACATCCGTTTCTTTACTCAAGAGACTGTCGAGGTAGTATTTTTTATCTTCCGGGTCAAACAAATAGAAATTTTTTTTCTTTCGTTCCACACTGAACACTGTATCCCGCCAGGCATCTATGGCCACGGCAAAGTCTTTGGCTACTTTGATTTGTCTGTGATAATAATCTCCGGTCTCCAGCAAGAGATATTTAGTTTCGGAGAATCCGATCACATTACTTCGGATATCTATTTGCTGCTCCAATTTTCCAGTGGTTGCAGCGTAAATATTTACAGACTTCACTGTAAATTCTTCCCTGTTATACGCAAAGGGATTTGTATGTTTTTCGAATTCAGGTCTCAGTATATATTTTAGGTTCTGGTTGCTGTTTTCCTCCGCCACATCCGGCTGTTCATGTTCATCCAGGGTGATGTTGATGATCTTGAATTCCTTACCCTCAATTGTTTCCACAGGTTTTACAGGCCTGAACTTTTCCAATATTCCATTATTACACAGCCAGATTGATTTATTCAATGGGAGATTAACATATTGTTCCGGAAAGGTATTGCCGTTAAGTTCATTTTCCCCGGCTTCAATCTTCAATTTATATAATGGATATTTCAGCGGGTCTTTTAGTGCAGCTCTTTCCATCCGGAAAACAACCACATAACAATCTCCTATGTTGTAGAATTTTCTACGGACAAGGGGTACAGTTCCGTCATTTTTGGAAATGGATTTGTTATCCCAGAAAAACAGGGTATCATTTCTGCGATTCCAATTGTTTTTTTCCTGAAAGAGCACCTCGGCCGTGCAGGCCTTCCCGTTTTCCTCTGTCAGGTACATCTTCAGATTTGGAATCTTCTCATTACTGTTTTTTCCATGAACATTTACAGCAAATAGGTAATAATGGTCATAGCCGCATTGTTGGGAAAAAGAAAAAAGCGGAGCGATATATAAGACTATAAGAAAATAAATTCTTACCATTTAGTTTGAGTTGACTGAAGTAATCTGTGTAGTACGATAATATCCCCTTTTTCCTTCGTGAACAAGGTAATCCTGCATATTACCAGTAAGATGAAGAATGGATTGAAAATCCATAGACTCATTCATAAAAATATCATAAAAACCAGGTAACATCCAGTTTAATTATTTGGAATCGCCGTTTCAAGCTATTTTAAAAAAGAAAGGGATGTAAGGTTAAAAATAAAAACGAGCCACTTTACAAGCGGCTCGTCAACCTGGGCTCCCCCTGCTGGACTTGAACCAGCGACCCTCTGATTAACAGTCAGATGCTCTAACCAACTGAGCTAAGGAGGAATATGTCTTTTTCC
>DDTB01000016.1 GCA_002343985.1 Chitinophagaceae bacterium UBA2375
CGGGTTCAGGTGTCGTTATACTTTTAATTCAGGAATTTTCCTATAAAAGAAAAATATTTATTGTTTATCAATAAATATTTATTATTTTTGTTCCTGTATTAAACGTATCAGCGTATGTCAAAAAGGAACGATTTTATCTGGAAATCCATACAACTCGTCTGTTGGATCATATTTGCAGGGTATTGTGTGCAAACAGGGGCATTAATTTTTAATTATATCTATAGCCTCTTTAAGCCCATTGCAACCCAAAACCTTCATCTCGGGCTTGACCTTTCGGAATTGTACCACCGCAGCAAAGCCCTGTATGCTTTCCTGTTCATTGTGATTATTGCCGTTTCCGCAGTTAAGGGCTACCTGTTTTATTTGGTGATTAAGGTTTTTAAAACACTAAACCTGGTGAAACCTTTTAGTGAGGATGTATCTGTATTTATATCAAGGATTACATATTGTGCATGTATGATCGGGCTGATCAGCTTGGCGGCCCATCAATTCACTAAGAAGTTGATCGAAAAGGGTATTGATGTTTCGGTGGTTGACAGGTATTGGAACGACTGGGGCGCTTACCTGATGATGTCGGCCATTTTATTTGTCATTAGCCTGATTTTTAAGAAGGGAATAGCATTGCAACACGAAAATGATTTAACCATATAACCTATGCCGATCGTTGTACAACTGGATGTGATGATGGCAAAGCGAAAAATGTCGCTGAACGAGCTGTCGCAAAAAGTAGACCTCACGCTTTCCAACCTGTCTATTTTAAAAACCGGCAAGGCCAAAGCCATCCGCTTCAGTACCCTCGAAGCCATTTGCAAAGCCCTGCAATGCCAGCCTGGCGATATCCTCGAATATGTGGATGGAGATAATGGGGAAACCAATGATTAATGCGTGCCAGTCAACTGAAATTACTTTTATCAAATAATCTTTAACCCAACCACTTCATTCAGCCATGAAAAAAAATCTTCTCATTGTTGTATTCTCTTTACTCGCGTTTTGTGGCAATGCACAAACAAATGAGCAAATCCTTATCGGGAAAAAGGAAACCATCTATTCTAAAATATTACAGGAGAACAGAAAGGTTTGGATGTCTGCCCCGGGCAATACTTCCACATTCAGCGATCCGCAAAAAATTATACCTGTGCTCTATGTATTGGATGGAGATGCACATTTTTATTCGACGGTGGGTATTGTGCAACAATTGAGCCAGGCAAATGGCAATGGCATACTGCCTGAAATGCTGGTGGTGGGTATTGAGAACAGCAACAGGCTGCGCGACCTGTCACCTTCTGCCGACCCGGCCAACAGAAACCCTTTCCTGGATTTTATCTCAACGGAACTCATGCCTTATGTGGAACGTAATTATAAAGCGGCGCCTTATAAGATACTCATTGGTCATTCGTTAGGGGGGCTTACCGCGATTGATATACTCTGTCATTACCCGGATATGTTCAATGCTTATATAGCCATTGACCCAAGTATGTGGTATAACCAGGAGAAACACCTTAAAAGCGCCATGGCCAAATTACCCGGGCTGAAACTAAATGGTAAGGGTTTGTATATGGCTACCGCCAACACGATGCCTGTTGGGATGACCCTGGCAAAACTCAAAACAGACCGTTCCGAGGAAACCCGGCACATCCGTTCCATTTTAGCATTTGATAAATTCCTGAAAGGGCATACTAACGGTATGCATTATGCGCAGAAATTCTATGAACAGGAAACGCATAATTCCCTGCCGATGCTGGCCACTTACGATGGGCTCAGGCATATCTTTCATTATTATCCCTTCAAAGCCTCCGAAAAAGATTTCGCAGATTCCACCGCGCTCATTGCCACGCGGTTAAAGGCTCATTATACAAGGATTTCAAGGGAATTGGGTTATGCGAATGCGGCGCCGGAGTTTTTTGTTCAGTACCTCGGGCAGGATGCCTTATCCAAAAAGCATCTCAAAAAAGCGGGCGCATTGTTCTTGCTTAATGTGGAGAGTTATCCGAACAGCAGCAGCGTGTATAGTGACTATGCCGACTATTTCCTGGCAACCGGGGATACCAGCCAGGCGCTCGCGCAATATAAAAAGTCGTTGCAATTGAAGCCTGACGCGTCAACCCAACGAAAACTGGACGCGCTCAACCGGAAAAATAATGTCATCCTCAATACTGAGCAACTGCAAAAGTATGCAGGCAATTACCTGCTGGAAGCATTCAATTTGATGATGCAGTTGACAATCAGGGATGGTAAATTGTGGGCCATTGTACCCGGACAGGCCGACAGTGAATTGGTGCCGCTGTCTGAACATGTGTTTACTGTGAGGGGAAAGGAAAGTTATGAGATTAGTTTTGAGATGAAGGGAGATGAGCCGGTGAAGTTTACATCGGTGCAACCGAATGGAACATTTGTTGCATTGTATAGAGGAAAGTAATGTTGATGTGTTTATTCGGCGGAATGAACCGGAAGTTGGTTACCTGAGCAATTCCTGAATATCAGGATCTCCTGAGAGGTTGTTCATCTGCCGCAATAGAATGGCGGAACGGGTTGAGACATAACGGCTCAGTGGTTTTACCGTGTACTTTTTCGGGTTGGGTAAACAGGCCGCGATCATGGCGGCTTCCTGCCTGCTGAGGTTTTTTGCGTCTTTATTGAAATAGGCACGAGCGGCGGCCTGTACACCGTAAATGCCCGGCCCCATTTCGGCTACATTCAGGTAGGTCTCCAGGATGCGCTCTTTGCCCCATACCTGCTCAATCATAAAGGTGAAATAAACTTCCATCCCTTTCCTAAAATATCCTCCCTTTTGCCACAAAAAAACATTCTTCGCTGTTTGTTGGCTGATGGTACTCGCGCCCCGCACTTTGTTCGGGTACTTCTGGTTGTACTTCATCGCTTTTTTGATACTCTTGATATCAAAACCATTATGGTCGGGGAATAACTGGTCTTCGCCCGCCATTACCGCCAGTTTGATGTTCGGGCCCATTGCTTCGAAATCAATATAGTCCCTTTTCAAGCCTTCGCCGGAAAATACGCTAACGGTTTGCGTGATGGTGATGGGAGGGTTTACCCATTTGCAAAGAATGATGTAGACAAACTGCCCGATGAAGAGCCAGAGAAATAATCTTTTTAGAAATTTCCAAACCGATGTGGTACTGATCGCCATATAGTCATATAACGGTTAAGGTTGTACGCTGCTCACCTTCATGTATTCCAGGCTATACCCTTTTTTGCCAATCACAAACCCCTTGCCTCCCGATTTGGCGAGGAAATACCCCACAACGGCCAGTCCCGCCGAAGCGCCCATCAGTTCCGGGCTAAACCGGTCGCGGTCTGCCAGGTATACCACCCCGCTGGCCAGGGTTAACAAGATGCCCCCACCGAGCAACGCGTAGCCGCTCGCATTCCAGTTGAAGCCGCTTTGCTTGCGGCCTATGATGCTGATGGATTGGTACGGATAAGCTGAAGCGACAGAACCTGCCGTATCAATAACGTAAAACCCCATGGATGTCATGGCCTGGCGGGTAATGTATTCCCGGATAAAAATACTGTCGTTTGCGATGCCAATGATTTCCGCGTTTTTATATACGCCGTCTTTGGTAGTAAATTCAATCTGTTTTCCTGTGTAAAATGATTGAACGGTCTTGCCCTTTTTTTTCAGGATGATGAAGTCGGCCGATTGTGCCATGGTTATTAAACCGGCAAACATGAATATGATGGATAAGTAAAGTTTCATTCGAGTTGATTATGATTCACTGACTGTACTGTATAACACGCCAATCAATAAAGCGACACCAAACGCGAGGAACAGGAAACCGGAAATTTTATTGATGATCACGATATTCCTGTTGGTTAATTTTTTGCGCAATTTACCGGCCAGGTTGATCTTGGCGATATCGGCCAGCACATTCATCGACAAACATAAACCAAATATCACCCATCGTTGCTCCATGGTATTGGATAATGATTTGGTGGCTGCAGCAAACCAAAGCGCTATTACGCCGGGGTTCAGGGTATTGATCAAAAACCCGGTGAGGAATAATTTCAGGTGCGTGGTGCCTGCAATCTTAACACCCGCATCCAGCTCTTCCTTGCTGTGGAATTTTTTAAAGAATAAATAAAATACGCCGAGGCTTACCAGGAACAAACCACCCAATAAACCAATAGTGCGTTTATATTCTATCAGGGTGCCCAGTAAACCCCCGAAAAGGTTAGCGGTAAAGACCCAGATGATATCGCTGAGCCAGACCCCGGAAATAAAATAAAACGCGCTCGCCACGCCATAATTGATCCGCAGTTTGATGATGGTGAAAATAACGGGCCCGACAGAAAATACAAGGGCCAGCCCCAGCAGCAATCCGGATATGATGGCATCTGTCATGCAATATAAAATTTGTTAGCGCTTTTTACCTGCTGGTTTCCGCTTGCAGGAATTTCGTCCATTCTTCCAGGATCTTTCCTTTCAATACCCGGGGAAATTTATGTTGTCCGCCCACTTTACCCTTCATCTCCATGAAACGCATAAACCTGCTTTCGGGAAGTACATCAACCTCAATGGCTTTCAGCGCATGCTTGCGCTCCACTTCGTAATCGTCGTTCAGCAATTTAAGTTTGTCGTCGAGCAAGCCTGCCAGCGTTTGCGCGTTCACGTGATCATCTGTAGCAATATACCATTTATGCGCGAAGAAATTGCCATAGGGAACACCGGTAACGGTAAACTCTGGAATGGAAATATTTAATTCTTCACTCACCATTTCAATGGCGCGATTCATGTTATCAACACTGAGGTGTTCGCCCACGAGGCTCAGGAAATGTTTGGTACGGCCGGTGATGATGATCTCGCTGCGTTCCTTATCCACCAGCCTGACCGTATCGCCGATGGCATATCTCCAGGCGCCGGCATTGGTACTGATGAGGATGGCATAATCGCGGTTCTCCTCAATTTCGTGGATCATGAAGGCTTTCGGGTTGTCGACCATATTGCCGTCGGCATCAAAATTCTCATCGTCAAAAGGCACAAATTCAAAGAAGATATTGTTGTTGAGCGCAAGTTGCATGCCTTTTGTATCCTGCCTGTTCTGATAGGCCAGGAAGCCTTCGCTGGCCAGGTAAGTTTCGATGTATGTGATGGGCTTGCCCAATAATTTTTCGAATCCCTTTTTGTAAGGTTCAAGGGCTACGCCGCCGTGTACATAAAAGGAGAGGTTGGGCCAGAGTTCGTGTATGTTTTTGAGCTTGTACCGCTCAATAATCTTTTCGATGCAAAGCTGGAGCCAGGCGGGTACGCCTACAATAAAACCAATATCCCAGTTAGGCGCGTTCTCCACCACTTCTTCCAGTTTCCTCGACCAATCCCTTTCCTTGGCGATTTTTTTCCCGGGTTTATACAATCCCAGCCCCTGGAACCAGAAGGGGATATTGCGTTGCTGTATGCCGCTGAGGTCGCCGGCATAATAGGTGGGCCCTTTTTGCAATTGGGTGCTGCCGCCCAGCATCAGCCAACCTTTTCCTAATGCGCTCTTCGGCACATTGTCGTACCTGGCCAGGCTGAGCAGTTGCCTGAAACTGGTGACGGTATTGCTGCGGATCAGGTCTTTGGTGATGGGGATGTATTTACTGGCGGCTTCGCTGGTACCGCTGCTGAGCGCGAAATACTTGATCACGCCGGGCCAGCAAACATCGGGCGTGCCTTCGAGGGTTTTATACCACCAATCTTTATAAATCTTGCTATAATTATACGTGGGTACGAGCTGCTGGAATTTTTTTCCGGGATGCCTGCTCAGCAGGATCTCATCGAACTTATATTCCTGGCCAAACTCCGTAAACCTTGCCTTTCGCAACAGTTTTTTCAACACTTTCAACTGTTGCCGACGCGGATCACTCATTGGCAGGTTGAGTGCCCGTGCAATGGTTTTGGGAATCCTGATGTCGAATAGAGGCATGTAGTTTAGGTTAGAAATGGCAACAAATATAAAGGATTGATCGGCTTTTGTACCAGCATTCCAAAAATGGCGCAAAGGCATGACCACCGGTAAAATCGGCTGGCGGCATTTAGCAAATTTTAGTTACGTTTGTCGCCTCATTAAAAGTAAGTTATTATGAAGAAATTTTTCCTTTCCCTGGTATTGGCCATCAACCTGTTCCAGGCCAGGGCCGACGAAGGCATGTGGTTGCCGATGTTGCTTGGTCAGCAGGTGTATAACGACATGGTCAAAAAGGGCCTGAAACTCACCAAAGAACAACTCTATTCCATCAACAAGGCTTCCCTTAAAGATGCGATCATCATTTTTGGCGGCGGGTGCACCGGTGAAATCGTGAGCAGCCAGGGCCTAATCTTTACCAACCACCACTGCGGCTATTCCGCCATCGCGGCAGCAAGCAGTGTGCAAAACAATTATCTCCGCGATGGTTTCTACGCAGCCACCAAAGAGCAGGAAATCAAAACAAGCCTTACCGTACAATTCCTCGACCGCATCGAGGATGTAACGGCACAGGTGGAAGAAGGATTGAAAGGTTTGTCGTGGGCCGACCGCAGCAAGAAATTACAAGAAGTGTATAAGTCGATTACCGATAAGGTAGCCGACAAAGAAAACGGCATTAACGCGCGCGTGTACAGTATGTTCAAAGACAACCAGTACCTGATGTATGTGTACAAAACATATCGCGACATCCGCCTCGTGGGGACTCCTCCCGAAAGCGTAGGTAAGTTTGGCGGAGATACCGATAACTGGGAGTGGCCACGCCACACAGGCGATTTCGCCATCTTCCGCGTGTACATGACAAAGGACGGAAAGCCTGCTGAATACAGTACGGAGAATGTTCCATACAAGCCCAAGCATTTTTTGCCTGTAAGCATCAAGGGTATTAAAGATGGTGATTACGCGATGATCTATGGTTATCCCGGTAGCACCAACAGGTACGAAACCAGCTATGGCATCAAACTGAAAAACGAAATTGAAAACCCTTCGCTGGTTGCGCTGCGCGACATGCGCCTGAAATATATGCACGAGCAAATGGTAAAAGACCCGGCCATCAAACTGAAACTGGCTTCCGATTACGCGGGCATCGCCAACTACTGGAAGTTCTTTGACGGTGAAACCAAGCAATTGCTGAAGTTCAAAACCTACGAAGAGAAGCAGGCATACGAGCAAAAATTTGAACAATGGGCTAAAGGCAAACCGGAATATGAAAACCTGATGAAGGATTATGCGAAGAATTATGCCGACTGGACGCCTTATGCCAAACACCGCACATACCTCCGCGAAGGTATCCTCGGTTCGCCGCTCCTGGCTTATGCTTCATCATTGCAAGGGTTGGAAGCAGCGATTGTAAAAACAGGCGCCAGCAGCGCGGATATTAAAAAAGCTGCGGAAGCCGCCGATAAATCACGCAAGGCTTTCCTCGAGTCGGAAGACAAGCCCAGCGATGAAAAAATCCTGGCCGCCGTGTTGAAAGCATTCTATACCGACATCGACAAAAACCAGCATCCTACTGGTGTGTATGAGAGCATCCGCTCAAATTACGGCGACCTCAATGATGACGCCACTTACAAAAAACTGGCTGCCGATGTGTTTGCCCGCACCGTAATTTTCGACGATACCAAATGGGCCATGTTTATCGCCAGTCCCGATGCGGCAACCCTGCAATCGGATCCGGCGTTCAACCTGGCCAGCAACTTTGTGAAGAACTACAATACTAAGTATGGCCCCTTGTTTACGGCATTCAACAACCGCAACAACGAACTGGGCCGCAGTTATATGAAGGGGATCATGCAAATGAATCCCGAAGCTGTGAAGAAGATGTACCCTGATGCCAATTTCAGCATGCGCGTGAGTTATGGCAGCGTGAAGAGCTACAAGCCCCGTGATGCCGTGCATTACGATTTTGTAACAACAAGTAAAGGGCTCCTGGAAAAATACAAGGCCGGCGACTATGAATTCGACCTGCCTGCCAAACAAATCGAACTGATTAAAAAGCGCGACTTCGGCCAATACGCCGACAAGGCCCGTAAAGACCTGGTGATTGGTTTCATCACCACCAACGATATCACCGGTGGCAACAGCGGAAGCCCTGTGATTGACGCGAATGGCAACCTCATCGGACTGGCATTCGACGGCAACTATGAGGCCCTGAGCCATAAGATTGCATTCGACAAAGACCTGAACCGAACCATTTGTGTGGATGTACGCTATGTATTGTGGTGCATCGACAAACTGGGTGGGGCCAGCCATATCATCAATGAATTGAAGCTGGTGAAATAATTCAATGTTATTGAATAGAAAAGCCGTCTGATTTTTGGTCAGACGGCTTTTTTCATGGCTATACTGTTTTCAGGCAGGTTAGATAAAACGACGGCGGCTGGTGAGGGTACGCTGGCGGCGCTGGATATCCCAGAGTTCCGCGCTGCAAAAAGCCTTAATCATTTTGTTTACAGGCTGGCTGAGGTTGTTTTCTTTCAGTTCACGGTTCAGGCTCAGGCTGTGGTTCAGGTTGTTGTTATTTGTTTTCATGACTTTGATGTTTAATGTTTGTTGTGATTGGGTTTTCTTTCATTGACAACACAAAGATAGTATAATGTTTGGTACTATGCAAAACATAATACTAATCTAAAAAAGGTAATGGGTGATGTTTAGGCTAAAAATATTTTATATAGTAATGATATTCAGTCTATTATGATTTTCCCTTAGACCCAAAATTGCTTCTTTCGGTTTTCGATGAGTGGATTTTGGGAAGGATGAGTGGATGATTGGGTGGGAGATAATCATCTCGAAGCTGCCATCAAAAGCCCTATTTTTGCAATCCTTTATCACCCGTAAAAAAGAAAAATCATGACAAAAGGACCAGTATCGCAATATATCCAGCACCATTACCGGCATTTTAACGCCGCTGCGCTGATGGATGCCGCCAAAGGTTATGAAGCCCATATTGACGCGGGCGGAAAGATGATGGTTACCCTGGCCGGCGCCATGAGTACTGCGGAACTGGGTTTGAGCCTGGCAGAGATGATCCGCCAGGATAAAGTGTCGATCATCAGTTGCACCGGCGCCAACCTCGAAGAGGATATCATGAACCTGGTGGCACACAGTCATTATAAGCGGGTACCCAACTACCGCGACCTGAGCCCCCAGGATGAATGGGACCTGCTGGAGAACCATTACAACCGTGTAACGGATACCTGCATCCCTGAAGAAGAAGCGTTCCGCCGTTTGCAAAAGCATATCCACAAAATATGGAAGGATGCGGATGATAAAGGGGAGCGCTATTTCCCGCATGAATTTATGTACCAGATGTTGCTGAGCGGCGTGCTGGAACAGTATTACGAAATTGACCCAAAGAATAGCTGGATGCTGGCAGCGGCGCAAAAGAACATTCCGATTGTTGTACCCGGATGGGAAGACAGCACCATGGGCAACATTTTTGCATCATATGTAATCAAGAACGAGATCAAGGCTTCTACCATGAAGAGTGGTATTGAATACATGGTTTGGCTGGCCGACTGGTATCGCCAGAACTCATCCGGTAAGGGTGTGGGTTTCTTCCAGATTGGCGGCGGTATTGCCGGTGATTTCCCGATTTGCGTTGTGCCGATGATGTACCAGGACCTGGAATGGGAGGATGTGCCATTCTGGAGTTATTTCTGCCAGATCAGCGATTCCACCACTTCATATGGTTCCTATTCCGGCGCGGTGCCCAACGAAAAAATTACCTGGGGCAAATTAGACATCCATACGCCAAAATTCATTGTGGAGAGCGATGCCACCATCGTGGCGCCGCTGATCTTCGCATGGATCCTGGGTTGGTAAAAAGAAACCTTTATGGAAATGAAAAAGGCGGGCATAAACACCCGCCTTAATTTTTTTATGCCCATCATTACCTGGTTGCTGTAGGTATGGGCAGGTCGCGTACCAGCATATTGTCGCGGTTGGCCATTTCCCAAGCGGTGTGAAAAATCATCTTCGCCCTTTTTTGAAACAGGGTCCAGTAAATTTTATCCACGGTATCGGTTGGTTTGTGGTAATCCGATTTCAGCATGCCATCATAAAAGAATAATACCGGCACGCCTTTGCGGGCGAAATTATAATGGTCGCTACGGAAATAAATGCGGTTGGGGTCGTTGGGGTCATCAAATTTATAATCGAGCGTAAGCCCTGAATATTTTTGGTTGACGGCTTCATTAACGATGGGCAGTTCGGTACTGATTTTATCGTGCCCAACCACATATACATAATTCAATGTATCGTCTTTCATACGTTCCGTATCCACCCTTCCGATCATGTCAATATTCAGGTCAACCGTGGTTTTTTCGAGCGGGTACACCGGGTTATCACTGTAAAATTCGCTGCCCCAAAGCCCTTTTTCCTCGCCGCTCACCAGCATGAACACCACGGAGCGCCTCGGGCCTTTTCCTTCATCACGGGCACGCTTAAACGCAGTTGCCATTTGCATCACCGCCACTGTTCCGCTGCCATCATCATCGGCGCCGTAATAAATTTTACCGTCGCGTTTGCCAAGGTGGTCGTAATGCGCGGTGAGGAATACATATTCATCTTTTTTATCGCTTCCTTCCACCACACCCAGTACGTTGCTGGCCATCACCACTTGTTTCGATTCCTTGTATGAAAATGATGTTTTGATTTTTTGAGCCGACAGTTGCTCTTTGCTGAAAGGCTGGCTGAGCTTTGCTGCGGCGATCAGTTGTTCCATTGGCGCGCCCCATAATTTTTTCGCGAACTCATGGCTAATCAGCGCATAGTTTACCTTTTTACCTTTGGGCGGACGGGGATAATAGATCGAAGTTTTTTTGCTCGACTCGGCTGTTTTCTGCGTGAATAATTCCTGCGCAGGGTTGATCATAAATACGGCTTTCGCGCCTTTTTCTGCTGCCACTGCAATTTTTTTGTTCATTCCCTGCCCGCTCCATTCACTGCTTTTGCTGCCGCCGCTTACCAGGTATTTGCCATCCTGTTTGGGTTCCCCCAGCATGATGACAACAATTTTATTTTTTACATGGAGGTTTGAGTAATCATTATAATTTTTATCATCTATGCCATATCCCGCGAAAACAATTTGCGATGATTTCGCTTTGCCGTTGTCGTTAGCCAGGGCAGGGCTGATATAATCGGTTCCATATACAGCTTTCCATTTTCCAGTAGAGAGGGAAACATCAATGATGCTGTCGGTATACAGCGGGTACATTTGCTCGTAACCAGCCAGGGATGCAGGCGCGGTGAGACCCAGCGAACTAAAATGGTTTCGAATGTACTCCGCGGCTTTGCGCTGGCCTTCGGTGCCGGTTTCCCGGCCTTCCATTTCTTCACCCGCGATGATGGCCAGGTGCTTTTTCAGGTCATCTGTGCTGATGAGGTCTGCATAACGCGTAGATGCATCGTTTTGTGCATGGGCCATCAACCCAAACAGCAAAAGCGCTGCGGAAAGAAAATTTCTCATGTGCATTGATTTTAAGCAAAATAGCCAATTGCACGACACATGCAACGGGATTATGATCAACGGTCAGGTTATTATTCAGCAGGATATGCCGTTCACAGGGATTTTTTGCACGCGGTTGCCATGCCTGCCGCCTTCAAATGCGGTGTTCATAAACACATCGAGCATTTTTTCCGCGTCGCCGTCGCGCACAAAGCGGGCCGGGATGCAAATGATATTGGCATCGTTGTGCTGGCGTGCCAGTGAAGCAATTTCTTCGCCCCAGCATAATGCGGCGCGTATGCCGGCATGTTTGTTGGCGGTGATGGCCACGCCATTCGCGCTGCCACAAAGCAGGATGCCGAAAGCGGCTTCGCCTGTTTCCACGGCATTGGCTACAGGGTGCGCGAAATCAGGATAATCAACGGAATCTTTTGAGTAGGTACCGAAATCTTTATACGCCATGCCTTCGCCTTCGAGAAAAGAAATCAGGTCTTCCTTGCAATCAAATCCGGCGTGGTCGCAGCCGATGGCGATGGGTTTTGTTTTGTCGAATGCGTACATGGTGGATGTCGGTCTGTTAAGTTGCAAAAATACAATTTATCCATCAGGCCATCATATGGCTTAGCTCCATTCTTTTTCTTCCTTCGCCTTTTTCTTATCCACCCTTGCCGCGATCACCACACTGAGTTCGTACAACAGCAGGAGCGGGATGGCAACAATCACCTGGCTGGTCCAGTCGGGTGACGGTGTTATGATGGCCGCGAGGATCAGGATTACCACGAACGCGTATTTGCGGTATGTGCGCAGGAAATTGGCGCTGATGAGCCCGATTTTGGTGAGTACATAGGCCAGCACCGGCAATTCGAACGCGAGCCCGCAACCCAGGATGATATTATTCAAAGTGCTGATATAATCATCGAGGGTGGGCATGTATTTATACAACCCTGCTGAACCCAGTGTGAAATTGGCGAGAAAGTTAAACGTGAATGGCGCGAGCAGGAAATAACCGAAGGCGGCCCCGGTAAAGAAGCACAGCGATACCCAAAAAATACTTCCCCTGGAATATTTGATTTCAGTGGGTGATAAAGCGGGTTTGATGAATTTCCAGAGTTCCCAGAACAAGAAGGGGAAGGCCACCACTACGCCGCCGATCATGGCAATGGAAATGGCAGACATGAATGGCCCGCTGACGGTATTGCCCTGCAATGGGATATCGACAGGTGGCATACAGAGCGCGTCGCCGATATGCATTTTCCGGCCCAGTTTACAAAGTAAATCGTAGGTAACAAAATTCGAGCGTGCCGGCGCGTAAATGATATTATCGAAAATCCAGTCGATTTTAATAAAAACGCCAATGGTGGCCACAAGCCAAACCAGTACGGCGCGCACGAGGTGCCAGCGGAGCGCTTCGAGGTGGTCAATAAAACTCATCTCCGCGCCGGGCTGGTCGCCAGGGCTGCTCACCCTCTGGAAGCTGGAAGTTTCGTTGGAACTAACGGCCAATGCGTGTGATTTTGCCTGCGAAGTTAACGCAGTGCGGTTAAATATGTTTTGAATCCTTTGATGAAAGGTTTGTGATGTAAAAAGCCCCTGTGGAAACAGGGGCCGCTTACCAAAACTAACTGCTTATGAGAAAATTGAAAAACCTTATGTTATGCTTAAAAATAGATCAAACCAGGTGCCAGATCCAAATAGGTTTTGTTAATGTTCTGCAAAACCCGTTTCCTTGTCTCATACCCACATAAATAGAACAAAAAACCTGTGATTTGGTTCACAGGTTTTCATTTTTTTCAGGTATCAATCCGGTTGGTTTTACTGAGCTTGTGCAGTCAGTTTTTCCGCGTTTTCCGCAAACTGCAGGGCTTCAATAAATTCCTGGATTTCGCCGTTCATTACGGCATCGAGGTTATATGATGTCAGTCCGATCCTGTGGTCTGTCACACGGCCCTGGGGGTAATTATAGGTGCGGATTTTTGCGCTGCGGTCGCCGGTACTCACGAGGCTTTTTCTTTGACGGGAGATGGCTTCTTCGGCCTGCCTTACTTGTTCATCGTATAGCTTGGTGCGGAGCATGTCCATCGCTTTTTCGCGGTTGGCCAACTGGCTCCTTTCAGTCTGGCATACCACGGTTACGCCGGTGGGTTTATGGGTAAGGAAAACCTTTGTTTCCACTTTGTTTACATTTTGTCCGCCCGCGCCGCCGCTTCGCGCGGTTTCCATTTTTACATCGCTTTCTTTCAGTTCAAAATCCACCGGGTCGGGTTCGGGCATGACGGCAACCGTTGCCGCGCTGGTATGTACGCGGCCGCTGCTTTCGGTATCGGGTACACGCTGAACGCGGTGCACGCCGCTTTCAAATTTTAAAGTGCCATACACATCATCTCCTTCCACTTCCACCTGTACTTCTTTGTAACCGCCTACGGTTCCTTCGCTTTCGCTGAGGAGGGATGTTTTCCAACCCCTTTTTTCGCAATAGCGGAGGTACATGCGCAACAGGTTCCCGGCAAACAATGAGGCTTCATCACCACCGGTGCCGGCGCGGATCTCCAGGATGGCGTTCTTTTCGTCGAAGGGGTCTTTGGGGATCAGCAATGTGCGGATGTCTTTTTCCAGCGTTTCTTTTTGTTCTTCGAGCCCGGGCAATTCTTCTTTCGCGAGTTCACGCATTTCATCATCGCCGGAGTTCAGCACTTCCTTGTTGAAATCAATATCTTCCAACAGTTTCACATATTTGTTGCGCACATCCACGATCTTTCCCAGGCTGCGGTATTCCTTGCTCAACGCGCTGAATTTTTTGTTGTCTGACACAATTTCGGGGTTGGTCAGCGCGATGCCCAATTCGTCAAAACGGGCTTTGATCGCATCCAATTTATCTAGCATGCTTTATTATTATTTTTTTCCGACGATATTTGCGGGGCCTGAAGCCCGTCGGGGCCGCAAAATTAGGGCATAAGCCGCAATCATCTTGTATAGAAAATTCACAGCAGATAGGATTTTTAACGGGTACGATTTCCTGCCCGGGGGCTCTGTGCTGCTGCTGAATGAATCGGCCGTTGTGCAGGACATTGTGCCCATTGCCGATGCCGGGGATGATGTGGAGGCCCTGCCGGGTATGCTCATGCCCGGAATGGTGAACGCGCATTGCCATATTGAGCTGAGCCACCTAAAAAACAAAATAGACCGCCACAGCGGACTGGTTGATTTTGTGCTCAGCCTGATGTCTAAGAGGGCTTCATTTGAAGATGCTAAAGAACAGGCCATGCGTGATGCTGCCGATGAATTGCTGAAATCGGGCACCGTGGCGGTTGGCGATATCTGCAATGGCACTGATTCCATTTCATTGAAGCGGCACAGCCCGTTGTACTGGCATAATTTTATTGAACTTACGGGATTTGTGGAGTCAACGGCCATACAAAGGATGGATGAAGGCAAACGTGTTTTGCGCAGCTTTCGCAATGAGCTTCCGCAATTCCCATCAGGCCTCAGCCCGCATGCAGCATATTCCGTATCGCCCGCCTTGTTTGAACTACTGAATGTGGAAACGGATGGCGCTTTGATCAGCATCCATAACCAGGAAACAACCGGTGAAGATCTGTTCATATCCGAAGGCCGTGGCGATTTGCTGCGGCTGTACCAGCATTTGGGCATCGACATATCCTCATACCGGCCCACCGGAAAAAGCAGCCTGCAAAGCTGGTTGCCCTATTTGCACAGGGGGCAAAAAATCATTTCTGTTCACAACAGTTTTACTTCGGAAGCAGATATTGCATACCAGGCCGGGCACACAGACCTGCACAGGGATTTTTATTACTGCACCTGCCCCGGGGCCAATTTGTTTATCGAAGAAAGAATGCCGGACCTGTATGCTATGTGGATATCGGGGTGCAGGATGCTGGTGGGCACAGATAGTTATGCAAGCAATGATAGCCTGAACTTATGGCATGAGGTTCGTCGGATCCGATCAACTTTTCCGGATATCCCTGAGCAATCTGTATTGCAGTGGGTGACCAGCCAGGCTGCGGAAGCATTTAATATATCGGAACGGTATGGCAGTTTCCATAAGGGTTCCCAACCCGGAATAGTACAGGTGCATAACGATGAAGCAAGGCTGGTTATGCATTAAGGCATCAAGCCAACACTTCTTTCAACACGTTCAGCGATTTCATTTGTCCGAATTCAGGGATATGCAGGGCATAGAATTCGAGGTATTTCTGCAAGAGGTAATGCCTCATTTGCCTGTTGAGGGGTATCTGTAAAAGTTCTGAGGGCTGCATCACCCTCAGCAAATCGGCGGTGATGGCTGCGGCTTCGGGTTCGAGGTAGTGGGGATGTTCCGGCCGGTCGGGTGTGAAGCAACCATCGGCGAGGTCAAGATACATCGTTTGCCCGTTGCCGTTAGGTGCGCCCCCTTCATAGATCCGGTGGCCGAAAAAATGCGCGAGGTGCAGGCAGAAGAAGAGCGCGAAGTTGGCGGCAACGCCTGTTTCGGCCTTGTCGAGGCTGACCAGCGATTCTTCGCAGAATGCATACAGGTCGGCATGTGGTTCGGGTTGACGGATGGTATGGGCCATGAGTTCCAGCATGAACATGGCAATGCTGTTTTTTACTACATGGCTGAAAATATGGCCGTATAAATAACCCCAGTTTTGCTCGCGGATGCGCTGCATATTTTTGAGGGGCTGATGGTAAACGTCTAATGCAAGTATGGCCCCGGGCTGCAGTTGGGCGGCTTTGCCCCCGTTTTGTTTTGCCGTACGCACACCATTGACCATGTAGGTTTGCGTGCCGAACAGTTCGGTGAACGCGGTAACCACCAGGCTGGTTTCGCCATATTTGATGGTCCTTAATATGATGGCCCTGGTTTTAAAAGTCATCCGTAACTAAAGAAATTTCTACTGCGGCATCCGTCGGGTTGGATAAACGCTTAAATGAATTGATGGGCATTCCGGTCAAATGGGCTTTCTTTGCACAAATATTCAAATACACAGGCAATATACGATATGATGTGGCAGCGACTCGGACAATGGGTAATCAGGCACAGGCTGGTTTTATTGATTTTACTTGGGCTCTCGACCATTGTTATGGGATATTTCGCGTCAAAGGTCAAACTCAGCTACGAGTTTTCCAAAGCCATCCCCACAGATAATCCCCGGTACAAAGATTACCAGTTTTTCCGGTCATTGTTTGGCGACGACGGAAATATGATGGTCATTGGCGTGCAAACCAATACCTTTTTCGAGCTCGGGAATTACCAGGCATACAAGCAGATGCAGGATGATATCCGCAAGGTGAAGTCAGTGGAAGACATCATTTCGGTTCCGGGTTCGGTGATGTTGTTGAAAGACAGCGCCACGGAAACATTGCAGGCGAAGAGGGTTTTCCCCGATGGCATTTCTTCGCAGGTGGAGCTCGACAGCGCCCGAGACCGTTTTCAAAACCTGCCGTTCTATCGGTCGTTACTCTATAACCCCGGCACGCATGCCTACCTCATGGGTGTAAAAATCAACCGCGACGTATTGAATTCCCCGGCCCGTTCGAAGGTTATCGCGGAGATTGGAAAATATACTGAAGCGTTTCAGCAGAAAACGGGGATTTCCGTGCACCAAAGTGGCTTGCCTTTGATCAGGACGGTTGTGGCAGACCGTATCCAGCAGGAAATGAAATTTTTCCTGATCGGGTCATTGGTATTGAGCGTACTCATTTTATTCGCTTTCTTCCGATCGTTTAGCACTACCATGATATCGCTGGCCGTGGTGATGATCGGTGTGGTGTGGACGGTTGCCACCATTTACCTCTGCGGATACCAGATCACCCTGCTCACGGCGCTGATCCCCTCGCTGGTGGTGGTGATTGGCATTCCGAACTGCATTTACTTCATCAACAAATACCATAGTTCTTATGTGCAGGACCTGAACCCGGTAGTTGCCGAACGCAAGCATGCCGCCCTGGTGAACATGGTGAGCAAGATGGGCATCATTACCCTGTTTTGTAATATCACCGCGGCGATTGGATTTGCTGTTTTCGCACTGACACGAAGTGAAATACTCAGAGAGTTTGGCGTCGTGGCCGGCATCAGCATCATGATCATTTTTGTGGTGTCGTTTATTCTACTGCCATCGGTGTTGAGTTATTTGCCGCCGCCTGCCACAAAGGAATTGAAATATCTTCACAACAAATGGATCGCCCGGTTTTTGGTGAGGGTGGAAACCTGGGTTTTGCACCACAGGAAATCCGTTATCGCCATTACCCTGTTGGTTTTGGCATTATCGGTGGCCGGCATGTTCCGGTTGAAATCGGTGGGGTATATCGTGGATGACCTCCCTAAATCTGACCTTATTTATACCGACCTGCAATTTTTCGAAAAGAATTTCAAGGGCGTGATGCCTTTGGAAATTTTGGTAGATGCCAATAAACGTAATGGTATTGCGGGTTCCAGGGCTTTGCAGGTATTTGAAAAAGTGGATTCGCTGTCTGATTATATCCGGCAGATCCCGGGCATGAACCGTCCGCTCACCATTGCCGAAGGACTCAAATTCGCAAAGCAGGGCTTTTTTGACAACGATTCCACGCAATACAGCATGCCCAATGCCTTTGATGGTGCTTTCCTCAATGATTACCTGAAACCAGGCAAGGGCGATGGGCAGCAAAACAATTTTACGCGGATGCTGCGTTCATTTATGGACAGCAGCCGCAGGTACACAAGGATCAGCGTGAGTATGGCGGATGTGGGCACACAGCGTTTGCCCGCTCTGCTTGACAGCATCGATACACGCAGCAAACAATTGTTCGACAGCAGCAAATACACAGTGACGCTCACGGGTACAAGCATCACCTTCCTCGAAGGCAGCCGTTTTATCATCAATGGTTTAAAGGAAAGTATTTTCTGGGCCTTTTTGCTGATTGCATTGTGCATGCTGTACCTTTTCCGGTCGGTCCGGATTTTGGTTTGTTCCCTCCTGCCAAACCTGATACCCCTGGTAGTCACCGCAGGCATTATGGGCTGGGCGGGCGTTCCGTTAAAACCCTCTACCGTATTAATTTTCAGTGTAGCCCTGGGCATCGCCATCGATATCACCATCCGGTTTTTGGTGAATTACCGGCAAGACCTTCCTATATATAAACATGATATCGAAGCTACGGTGCGCAGTACTGTTAGTCAGACCGGATTGAGTATTATATACACATCATTGGTATTAACTGCAGGGTTTATCATTTTTTGTGGGAGCCGATTTGGCGGCACTTTCGCCCTGGGATGGCTCACTTCCGTAACCTTGCTCACGGCCACCATCACCAATTTGGTTCTGCTTCCCGTTTTGCTCCTTATTTTGGGATCGGGAAAAAAGCAGCGCCCTTCTGACTGATTTATTTAATCCACATTCAGGGTTTTCCTGTTGATAAGTGCAGCCATTATGTTTTATATGTTGTCAATCTGTTAAAGAGGGATATTTTAATCTAATATATTTGCCATACAAACTAAAATAAGATATGAGAAAAGCCCTGTTATTGATATCGGCGATGTTTTTATTGCTGATTCAATCCTTTGCTCAGACCCGTACCGTTACCGGAACGGTAACAGATGAAAAAGGCAACCCATTGCCCAATGTATCAATCATGGTCAGGGGGACTACCGTGGGGACTTCGTCTGCCGCGGATGGAACATACAGCATCACGGTACCGCAGAATGGCCGCGTGATCGTATTTACATCGGTCAACATGCAAACCCAGGAAATCTCCATTGGCAACAGGAATGTCGTTAATGTTGGTATGCGTGTTGATGACAAGCAATTGGGCGAGTTGATTGTTACCGGTTATTCCACCCGTAAAAAAACGGAGTTTACTGGTGCCAACACCAAGGTGCTGTCAAAGCAAATTGAGCAGGTCCCCATTGCTTCATTTGAACAAATACTCCAGGGCCGTGCACCCGGATTGTACATTGCGTCAGGATCCGGCCAACCCGGTACAGCCGCGAGGGTGAATATCCGAGGTGTGGGTTCTATCTCCGGTGGCAATGACCCCCTGTATGTACTCGATGGTATCCCCATTGAAGCCAACGTGTTCCGCTCCCTGAACCCAAATGATTTTGCCACGGTTGACGTGTTGAAAGACGCGACGGGTGCAGGTTTGTACGGTTCAAGGGGTGCCAATGGCGTAATTGTTATTACCACTAAAAAAGGTAAGCCGGGCAAAACGCAATTGCAGTACCGCGGTCAGGTAGGTTATTCTGAACCACCCACTTTGAATAATTTGAAGATGATGAATACAGAGCAGAGGCTCGCGTATGAAGAGAATGTGCTTGGTGGCCCGGCCGGTATATTACCAACCGGCGGAATCACCGGTTTCCCGGGTTGGGATTACAGCCCGAAAAACCCACGCTATCAAAATTTATCACCCGCACAGCGTGCAGCGGAAGCATTGTTACTTGATTCAATCCGCAAGATCAATACCAACTGGGCAGATATCTTCTTCCAGAAAGGCAAGTTCACCCAGCAGGAGATCAGCGCTTCAGGCGGCAGCCAGAACCTGAGCTTCTTTACATCACTCGGTTATTATAAGCAGGAAGGTATCGTGATCCGTTCAGGGCTTGACAGGTACACATTCCGTGCAAACCTTGATTTCAAAACAGACAAGCTGACCGTTTCGGTGCGTTCCGCAGCTGGCTTCAGCTCTCAAAATAATATTGAGTCGGAAGCGGGCGTGGCATTGGCTAACCCCATCGCCGCTGCATACCTCGAATTGCCATATCGCAAGCTGACATTGGCAAATGGCAAGAATGATGTGGGCGCCGGTAAAACGGGCGGCAATGCGTACGATCGAATCTTTACCACTACCGCTACCAGCAACCAGTTCAAAGGCAACCTCGCCATTACGGCACAGTATGACCTTTTTGGCGGACTGGCCATTAAGTCTACCAATGGTGTTGACTGGAGGAACAACAACCAGAGCCGTTTCATTGATCCTGCTTCTTTCGCCGGATCGCAGGTGGCACAGGGTTCACAAGGTTCTTATGGTGAAGGAAACCTGGAGAACCTGCAGTTGATTACCACTTCTGGACTGGTGTTCAACCGTACATTTAACAACAAACATTCTGTGAACGCATCGGCTATGGTGGAAGCCATCCGCAACCGTACCAGGGCGTTCAGCGCAACCGGTTTTGGTATCATCACCCGCTTGCCAAATACGCCTGCGGGCATCACGCCGGGATCACCCACGAATAACTTCATTCCTCAGTTTGGCGGCGCATTCCTGCCAGGCAACGGAAAATCACTGAATGGTTTGTTCTCGCTGTTTACCACGGTTGATTACACATATAACCGTAAGTATACCTTCTCTGCAAGTTTGCGTAAGGATGAGCCCTCACAGGTTCCTGCCAATAACCGCAACAACGTGTTCTGGTCACTCGGTGCGAGTTGGAACATCGCCATGGAAAAATTCATGGAGAACCAGAATATCTTCCAGGAATTGCGCCTGAGGGCCAGCCATGGCGAAACGGGCAATGTGAATGGTTTCGCGTCAGACTTTGGATACCTGCAAACATATGGTTCAGGCGGATATGCCGGCGTTCCGGGTACCATCCCCACTTCACCGGGTAACCCCGCATACAAACTCGAAAGCCAGGTGATCACAAATATTGGTACCGACTTCAGTATGTGGAACCGCCGTCTCCGTGTTGGCATTGACGTATATAATAAGGAGTCGCGTAACCTGTTCATCAACCAGGAACTGTCGCGTACCTCTGGCTTTGCGGCACTGGCAACCAATGCGGCTAAGATGCGCAACCGCGGTATGGAATTCACCGTAGGTGTTGACGCGATCCGCAAAAACGATCTGACCATTACCGTGAATGTGAATGGTGCATTCAATAAGAATACAGTACTCGACCTGGGCGGCCTTCAGGAAATCCCACAGGGTACAGGTATCATCCGTGTAGGCAAGCCACTGGGTACGCATTTCGTAGTGGGTTGGCTGGGTGTTGACCCTCAATCAGGCTTGCCTGTTTACCAGGATATCAATGGCAACCCTACCAACGTGTTTTCCGCGGCGAACAACCGTGCAGAGTTTGGCACTTTCCTGCCAAGCTTTACCGGCGGCGCGAGTTTGGAAATCAGTTGGAAGAAATTCGATATCTCCGCTTTGTTCTCCACAGCGCAGGGTGTTGACCGTTTCAACAATGAATCATTCTTCTATGAGTCAACCAACGCAAACGTAGCATTTAATAAGAGTGTAGATATGCTGGGTACATGGCAGAAGCCCGGTGACCTCACAAACTTCCAGCGCGTAGCATCGGCCCGCCAGTTTACGAGCAAGGATATCCGTGATGCTTCGTTTGTGCGTTTCCGTAACCTCCAGGTGGGATACACATTTGAACCAAAGAATACCAAATGGTTCAGGAGTTTCCGTTTGTGGGGACAGGGACAAAACCTGTTTACATGGACCAAGTGGCAGGGCTTCGATCCGGAAGAAAGCAACAATATCGCAACTTACGAGTTCCCGAACCCACGCACTTATTCTGTTGGTGTAGATATCAATTTTTAATTTTAAATAATCAATCATAATGAAAAAGCTGCTTAGTATTTCCCTGGTGCTTTTGTCGGCCATGAGTATTGTATCATGCCGCAAAGACGTGGTAAATGTATTGCCCAGCGATGCCATACCTGTAGAACAGGCCTTTCAAAACATGAACGACGTGAATAACGCTGCCAATGGTGTATATGGAACCTGGCAGGCCCGTCGCTCCAGTTATATCAGTTCGTTTATGACCGATGAAGTGAGGCTTGGCACCGGCACCGAATACCGCAACATAGGAAACATCCTCTTTAACTGGCTGCATGTGTCTGACTCACAAGACTGGCGCGATGCTGAAACAGGTGGTGTATGGACAAACCTCTATGTGGTGATCGACAGGGCCAACAGGGTGCTCGAACGCATGATCCCTGTGCCAACGGAGAATGCCACAGAAGCGGCATTAAAATCACGCATCCGCGGCGAAATGCTCGCCATCAGGGGCATGGCCCATATAGAATTACTGCGCCTGTTTTCGGCAACGGCTTCATACAGCGGATCCGACCTTGGTGTTGTAGCACAAAGGAACTACGCGCAGGATGTAGCCACTTATTTCCCTGGGCGCAGCACACAGGCCGAAGTGGTTGCATTTATCGACTCTTCACTGTCTGAGGCGCGCGCCCTGATACCATCCAACTATGCGGACATCAGCCGCATCACGCGCAACGCCGTAATCGCAAGCCAGGCACGTCTCGCTTTATACACACGCAACTGGCAAAAGGTAGTTGACAGCGCATCCGCCGTATTGGCCAATGTGCCCATCACAACCAACCGCACCACATATGAAAATCTCTGGCGCACAAAAGTGGTGCCTGCTACAGGTACCGAAGTGATCTGGAAATTGAATGTAACGCCCGCCAACCTCGGCAATGCCATCGGCTCGCTTTGGCAAGACCTGAACGGGGCCCAGCAGGCAGCACCCGCTATCAAATTACTGAATACTTTTGACCAGGCTAATGATGTCCGTTACAGTGTGTTCTTCCGCACACCCACAACTGTACCCGCTGGTGCAAGAAACCTGATTGCCAAATATGGTGTGGTACCTAACGCCTTGATGGTGCCAGAAAACTTTGAATACGATATTAAAATGATCCGTTCGTCAGAATTGCTCCTGGCCCGCGCCGAAGCTTATGCTGAAATGGATATGCTTACGGAAGCCAATAACGACCTTGCCGCATTGCGTGCAGCCCGCATCACCGCCTATACGCATACACCGATTACGGTTAAGGAAGACCTGATCAACGCGATTTTGCTGGAACGGTACAAGGAACTTTGTTATGAAGGCCAGCGTTATATTGACTTGAAGCGCCGTGAACTGACCATCAGCCGTGAACTGGCGGATGTGGCCAACAATACGGTCATTCAAAACCTTCCTGCCAGCAATGCAAAATATATCTTGCCGATACCACAGCAGGAAGTGTTTGCCAATCCGAATATGCAACAAAACGATGGTTATTAATCGCCACAAAAAATTCCACCAATCATACAACCTAATATCATGTATATGAAAAAAATACTTGGAATTGTACTCGCCGGAGCGATGCTGACAAGCTGCGGCAAAGTAGAAAAGTATTCCAATGATTATGGCTCCGCCAATTTCCTGAACGTGGTGCCATTCTCTCCTCCGCCACCGGGTTCACCGGCGGTGACCATGCGTGTGTTTGAAGACACATTAATGCGTACTGCGTCAAACCTGAGCTACAGGGGATCTACCGGATACCTGGCGTTCTCACCCGGTACAAAGACAATTCAACTTCGCTCATCTGCAGACTTAAGTACGGTGTTTGCCGAAGCCATAAGCCAGGAGTTTGCATATAACAAAGCATCAACTTACCTGGTGTATGATACCGTGAACAACAGCACGGGCAGGGCTAAGATCGCACGCCTGAACGATACACTTACACTGCCTGCGGCAGGTTTTGTAAAAATGCGGTTCCTGCCCCTGGCAAAATTCGCACCTGCAGTAGACGTTACCCTGGTACGCACCAGTGTGACCCCCGCCGACAGCATTACTTTCTTTAACATGGGTTACATCGGCGAAAACCCTACACAGGCTGAGTTGGATGCCCTGTCTTCATTCAGGTCAATGCCTATTGGTAACTACGCACTTCGTATGAAACTCGCAGGTACACAAACATTGATTGCCGCGCCACTCTCTTTAAGCGCTGCTACCTTAACCGGCACTGGCGGTTCTACCGGCATCAGTTCATTGTACATAGCGGGTACCGCCAAAGAGCAACCTTTGAGCGTAGGCATCCAAAGGCACTATCCATAATTGATTGCAGCATCATATAAAAAAGAACCCTGGCATTGCCGGGGTTCTTTTTTTGGTGGAGTTTCTATGATGAATCGTAGACCGATTATCCGTAAAAATAAATCAACTGATTACAATAATTCACGGATGGCTTCCATGAGCTCACCTTTTGTGATGGGCGTTCCTTTTATTTTATTAAAAGGTTTCGCGTCTACCATAAACTGGTCGCGGATGATTTTCACCAGTTGCCCGTTGTTGATTTCCGGGATGAGCACTTTGTCGAAACTGCCGATGATCTCGCCCAGGTTCGACGGGAAGGGGCGGAGGTAACGGATATGCGCATGCGAAACTGCATGGCCTTGTCTTTGCAATTCCGCGCAGGCGCTCTTGATGGAACCATATGTGCTGCCCCAGCCAATAACGAGCACTTTACCGGTTGCCGGCCCGCTGTCTAATGTTTGCTTTGGGATGTAATTTGCAATCATGTCAACCTTGGCCTGCCTTGTTTTCACCATGTGCTGGTGGTTCTCCGGTTCGTAACTGATATTGCCGGTGACATCCTGTTTTTCGAGTCCGCCAATGCGGTGTTCGAGTCCGGGTGTGCCGGGCAATACCCATGGCCGCACCAGTTTTTCATCCCTGAGGTAGGGCATGAATTTTTGTTCGGCATCTGATAATGCCTTTTTCACCTTCACTTCAATATCCGGCAGGTCCGCTGTTTGCGGGAATTTCCAGGGCTCCGCGCCGTTTGCGATATAACCATCGCTGAGGAGCATCACGGGCGTCATGTGTTGTATGGATAAACGCACAGCTTCATATGCCACATCAAAGCAATCGCTCGGTGTGGAGCTGGCGATCACGGGCATTGGGCATTCGCCATTGCGCCCGTAATAAGCCTGCAGCAAATCGCTCTGCTCCGTTTTTGTTGGCAGCCCTGTGCTTGGGCCACCGCGTTGAATATTGCAAATCACCAATGGTATCTCCAACATCACGGCCAGGCCCATCGCTTCAGTTTTCAAAGCCACGCCGGGGCCCGATGTGGTGGTTATGCCAATGGATCCTCCATAACTTGCGCCAATGGCTGATGCGATTGCCGCGATTTCGTCTTCGGCCTGGAAAGTTTTGATGCCGAAATTTTTATAGCGGCTTAATTCATGCAAAATATCTGAAGCAGGGGTAATGGGATAGCTGCCGAGGAAAAGGGGTAACCCGCTTTTTACGGAAGCCGCGATCAGGCCGTAAGCCAGGGATTGGTTGCCCATGATGGAGCGGTAGGTGCCCGGTTCCATTTTGGCTTTTTCCACCGTGTACCTGGTGGTAAAAGTTTCGACGGTGTCACCATAATTATAGCCTGCCTGCAATACTTTGATATTGCTTTCCAGGATCTCGGGCTTCTTGCCAAATTTTTCCTTGAGGAAGGTCAGGGTATTGGCCATGTCGCGGTTGTACATCCAATAGAGGAAGCCCAGCACAAACATATTTTTGGCCCTGTCTTTTTCTTTTGTACCCATGCTGATGTCTTTCAACGCCTCACGGGTGAGCTTGGTGACATCAATCTTTATCACTTCATAATTGGTCAGGCTATCGTCTTCGAGCGGGTTTTCACCTTCGGGATAATTGGCCAGGCGAAGGTTCTTGCTGTCGAAGCCATCAATATTCGCGATGATTTTCCCTCCCGGTTTCAATGCCGCGAGGTTTACTTTCAGGGCTGCCGCATTCATGGCCACCAATACATCGCAGGCATCACCGGGTGTATAAATGCGGTCGCTGCTGAACCGCAACTGGTAGCCGCTCACGCCGGGCAGCGTACCGATCGGGGCGCGAATCTCCGCCGGGAAATCCGGGAATGTGGCGAGGTCAATGCCGAGAAGGGCCGTGTTATTGGTGAACTGGTTTCCGGTGAGCTGCATGCCATCGCCGCTATCGCCGGCAAATTTGATGACAACGTCTTGCAAAACTTCTGAATGGTCGCTCATATGTCATGGGTGTTAAGGTGCTGTAGGGATAACCCTGTAGTGCACACTAAGTTACAGATGATGTATGCAAAAAAAGACAATCGCCTTAAATTTTTACGGAACGACGGGGGCATTTTCCGATTATTCTGTTAGGTTTGCCCAAATTTTTTTGCATGCTGGATTTGCAGGACTTTCTCATGCCCGTAGCCCTACCCGAAATGGATGAAGAAAGTGGTTATACCGATGGGCAGTTTGCCAAACATATAGCGATTCATGTTCAGGAAATACCTGATTTGAGCGAAGCCGATATTGTTTTGCTGGGTGTCAGGGAGATGCGCGGCGCGGGTATACCGCAGGTTGCCAAAGACGGTCCGGCCGAGGTGCGAAAGGAATTTTACCGGCTGCACTACTGGCATTCGGATGTAAGAATAGCCGACCTGGGTGATATCCGCACGGGTGCCAGCCTGGCCGATACGCACGCGGCTTTGAAAACCGTTTTACAGGAACTGATCCAAATGGGGAAAACCGTTTTGATCATCGGCGGTTCGCACGACCTCACCCTCGCGCAATATGAAGCGTATAAAAGCCTGAACCAGGTTATCGAAGCCACAGGTATCGATGCGCGCATCAACCTCCGCGGGGAAAGCCCCCTGCGCAGCGAAAACTTTCTGCTGGATATGCTGACCACTGAACCCAATATGGTCAGGCATTATAACCATATCGCGTTCCAGAGTTATTTTGTGCACCCGCGCATGCTCGAAACAATGGATAAACTGCGGTTCGATTGCTTCAGGGTGGGCGTGGTGCGCGAACGCATCGAAGAAATGGAACCCATCATCCGTTCAACCAACCTGCTCAGTTTCGATATCAGCGCTATAAGGCATAGCGATGCGCCTGCCAACCTGGAAAGCCCGAATGGCCTTACCGGCGAAGAAGCGTGTATGCTTTCCCGTTATGCCGGCATGAGTACGCACCTGGGCAGCTTCGGTATCTATGGCTTTCATCCCGACCAGGACCAGCATAACCTCACCGCACGGCAACTCGCGCAAATGATCTGGTATTTTATCGATGGCAAGAGCCGGAGCAAGCAGGAAGCCAGCCTCGACGACCGTTCCGCTTTCTATGAATACCATACGGCGTTTACGGAAGTGGATACCATATTCCTGCAAAGCAAAAAAACAAACAGGTGGTGGATGCAAATGCCCGACAGGCGCTTTGTTTCCTGCAGTTACCAGGATTACATGAAAGCGAGCCTCAACGAAATACCTGAACGCTGGCTCCGCATTCAGGAAAGAAACTAAATTTCAATTACATGGATATGCTGCGGCGACTCATATTTGTATTTTGGTGGGCCGCCTGCTGCTTATCCTGTTCATCCTCAAAACAGTGGATTGACAAGGCTTCGCACGAACTGGCAGCCGACAGCCTCCTGCAATCGGCGCATGTGGGGATTTGCCTGTATGAGCCCGAAACAAAATCCTATTGGCTCAGGCAACAGTCACATCAATATTTCATCCCTGCCAGCAATGTAAAACTGTTTAGCCTGTACGCGGCCTTGCACAGTTTACCGGATAGCGTTGAAACATTTCGATACCTGGTTCGTGATTCCGTCATATACCTCAAACCATCCGCGGATCCCAGTTTCCTGCACCCCGATTTTGCCGATCAGCCCGCATTAACTTTTCTGCAATCATTCAAAAGGTTATACATAGTCCGGTCATCACTCACCCAGCCCGCATTATATGGGGAAGGCTGGATGATACAGGATATCACGGCGGCCAATGCGGAACCCCGAACCGCTTTTCCGGTAAAGGCCAACCGCGAAGGATTTTGGAGCGAAGGCGATAAAAATTTGTTGTTGGGTCTTGATGACGGAAGCGTTAATGCGAAACAATTACAGGTGTATGCAAGGGTTCCCGTCATGACCATTGATTATGATATCCCCGGTGATTGGAAGCCCTTCTATTCCCGTCCGTTGGATGCTGTCCTGGTTCCCATGATGCATGAAAGCGATAATTTCATGGCCGAACAGGTTTTGCTGATGTCGGCCTATCACCGCCTCGGCCGGATGGATGACCGGGCGATGATGGATAGCTTATTATCGAACCCATTATCCGGGCTGCCTCAAAAGCCGCGCTGGGCGGATGCCAGCGGGTTAAGCAGGTATAATTTGTTTACACCCGAATCCATGGTTTGGTTGCTGAATGAGATGCAGGTGAAATTCGGTGCCGAACGGATGCAGAAACTCCTGCCAACAGGCAACCAGGGCACCCTGCGAAAACTGTATCTATCAGATAGTGGCCGCATCTTCGCGAAAACTGGCACCTTAAGCAATAACCAGGCCCTGAGTGGTTACCTCATCACACAAAAAGGAAAGCGTTTAACCTTCTCCGTTATGTGCAACCATTACCCCGGAAAGCCGGCCCCCATCCGCAGAAAGATCGAATCCTTCCTGCACGGCATCATCAACAGGTATTAATATTGATTATTTCCCGAACATTTTATCGAGGTCCTGTTTGCGGAAGGATAGGTATGTGGGGCGCCCGTTCGGACTTGTATTTGGTGTTTCGCAGTGAAATAAATCCTCCACCAGCCGGTGCATTTCTTTTTGGGTAAGCCTTGTGCCTTCCTTGATGGCATGTTGCCAGGCCAGTGAACGGATCAGCTTTTCCCTTTTGCTGAACCTCAGGTCGCTGCTGAAATGCTTGTATTGTTCGATGATTTTTTCAATCGCCGCTTTTTCGTTTCCAGTTTCCACATCGGCCGGTGTGCCCTGCACTATAAAACTGTTTTTTCCAAATGGTTCCAGCAAATAGCCGGCATGCTGCAGATCAGGTAATAATTCCCCAAGGATCACCGCGTCGGCCGGCGCCATCTCCATGGTAACCGGGAACAGGCTTTGTTGCGTAGCCATGGGTTTGCCGGCTACTGCCTGGCTGAAACGCTCGTACAGGATGCGTTCGTGGGCCAGTTGCTGCTGTACAAGCCGGTACCCGTCATGTGTTGGAACAATGATATAGGATTCCTGTACCTGGTAAAAATCGGTATCAGGCCTGATGCCTTCGGCGCTGGCTTCCTTTTTTTCGTGTATGGGTAACCGGTATTGATCAGCAGAAGATGCCTGTTTGCTTGCAGGCTCAAAAAAATCTTTCCAGTGCCCCATTTCCTTTGACGGTTCAATAAAATGGGCCTGGTGCTTTTTGGTAAAACCCTGGTATAGAGAGGATGAAGAAGCGATATGCCTGCTTTCATCGGTAACCGGTTTGCTCACCGAATCAAGCCTTTGTATATCCACATCAAGGTCAAAGTCGAGCGTAGGCGTGATGCTGAATTGAGCCAGCGCGTGTTTCACGGCAGATTGTACAAACGCGTACACAATTTTTTCATCTTCAAACTTGATCTCCTGCTTGGTAGGATGCACGTTGATGTCAAGTTGTTCCGGATCGAGGTCAATGAACAAAGCGTACATCGGGAAGCTGTCTTTCGGTACCAGGTCCTGGAAAGCCTGCATAACCGAATGGTTGAGGTAGGCGCTTTTGATGAAGCGGCTGTTCACAAAAAAATACTGGTCGCCCCTGGTTTTTTTTGCCGTCTCCGGCTTACCCACAAAGCCCGTGATATTCATATAGTCCGTTTGCTCCTGCACGCTCACGAGCCTTGCGTTATAATGGTTTCCCAGCAGTTGGACTATCCGTTGCTTAAGGCTTCCTTTCTCCAGGTGGAATACTTCCTGTCCGTTAGAACTCAATGAGAAAAAAATATGCGGGAAAGCCATGGCCACCCGCGTGAATTCATCTACAATATGGCGGAGTTCGGCGGCATTGCTTTTTAAAAAATTCCTGCGTGCGGGTACGTTGAAGAAGAGGTTCTTCATGGCAATGCTGGTACCATTGTTGGTGGCCACCGGTTCCTGGAGGGTTACTTTGGAGTTTTCAATCTCCAGCATGGTACCGTTGCTGTCTTCGGCCCTTTTTGTTTTCAGCGTAACCTGTGCCACCGCCGCGATACTTGCCAGGGCTTCGCCCCTGAAACCCATCGTGCGAATGCGGAACAAATCGTCGATCTGGCTGATTTTCGATGTGGCATGACGTTCAAAAGCCATACGGGCATCAGTATCACTCATGCCTTTGCCATTGTCGATTACCTGCACCAATGCCTTGCCTGCATCCTGTATCATGAGCCGGATATCATCGGCGCCCGCGTCAACCGCGTTTTCCAATAATTCCTTCACCGCGCTTGCCGGCCGCTGAATCACTTCTCCTGCCGCAATCTGGTTGGCAATGTTATCGGGTAATAAATGAATTATGTCTGGCAAAATGATGAAATTTGTCCTGCAAAAATAACATATCCCCCTCACTATAACCCATTAGGTGTTTATGCGATATATCCTGGCCCTATTGTTTTTTTTCTCCTCTTTTACCGCTATGGCGCAACCTTCAGCCGACCAGGCACAGCAACATTGGGTGGATAGCGTCTATGCCAGCCTGAGCCCCGATGAACGCATTGGCCAGTTGATCGTCGCGCGTTTATCGTCTATCGACAGCAGAAGCAGGAAAGTAAGCTTTTACGATTCCCTCGTGAGCAGGATGGTAGAGCAATACAATATCGGCGGCATTTGCCTCTTCCAGGGTAACCCGGTTTTGCAGGCCGGGATGATCAATGCCTTGCAGGCCAAAGCCAAAACACCTATTTTGATTTCTATAGATGCCGAATGGGGTTTGGGTATGCGTTTACTCGACAGCGTGATACCATTGCCTAAACAAATGATGCTGGGTGCCATGAACGCGGATTCCATTGTATACGCCTATGGCCGCGCGGTAGCCGAACAATGCAGGCGCATGGGTATTCAACTTAATTACGCACCCGTAGTGGATGTCAACAACAACCCGGCAAACCCTGTGATCAACGACCGTAGCTTCGGAGAGGATAAATATAAAGTGGCACGGCTCGGCATTCAATACATGAAAGGCATGCAGGATGCTGATGTGATGGCATGTGCCAAGCATTTCCCGGGCCATGGCGATGTGAGTGTTGATTCGCATTACGACCTGCCGGTGATCCGCAAATCCAGGGCGCAACTCGACAGCCTCGAACTCTATCCATTCCGCGAAATGATCCGTGCGGGCGTGGGCAGCATCATGGTCGGACATCTCTTCATCCCTTCCATTGATGACCGGCCCAACAGGCCCACATCTGTTTCAAACCTCAACATCCGCAGGCTTTTGCAGGATTCCATGGGCTTTTCCGGTATCACCATCACCGATGCGCTCGAGATGCAGGGCGTGAAGAAATTTTTCCCCGGCGGAGAGTCTTCGGTAGAAGCCATTATTGGCGGGAACGATATGCTCTGCCTGCCTGAAGATGTGCCAAGGGCGATCGACGCGATCAGGAAAGCCATTGATCAAAATAAGATCAGTTGGCCTGACTTGGAAATGCATGTGCGTAAAATCCTTCATGCAAAATATGTGTATGTACGCAACCGGACGGCTCCCATTGATACCACAAACCTGGTGGCCGATCTGAACAAAGACGCGATCCCGATGCGGAGGCTGGTGGCTGAAAACGCGATCACCCTGCTCAGTCACCAGGATGCGGGTTTCTTCCCGCTCAACAGCAGCGCAGATGATGTATACAATAAAATCGCTTATGTAGGTGTAGGGCTTGGCTTTGACAATACTTTTGCCTCACTCATGCGCAAAACGTATAAGGCCGATGTGTTTTATTTTGATTATAAACAAAAGGATTCCGCGGCTATCGCGCGCCTGACCGATTCAATAGTGATGAATTACCGGAAACTGGTGATTGGCGTTCACGCAACCGGCCGGCAACCATCCACAAATTTTGGCATCAGTCCCCAGGCCGTTTCATTTGTCAATAACCTGCAGCAAAGGGCCCGCAGCATGACCTTCCTTTTCGGTAACGCGTATGCCGCGGCCAACTGGTGCTATGCGCCCAACCTCGCGGTGGCGTATGAAGATGATTCAACCACACATCGTGTAGCGCTTGAATTATTGCAGGGTAAGCATACTTATAAAGGGACATTGCCCGTAAGTATATGCGAAAATTTCCCCGCAGGATCGGGAATAACAGGATTGCTGCAAGGGTTGCCAGAGTCTTCCCCGGCCGAAGCCGGCATGGATCCGGTGAAGCTCGCGAAAATTGACCAGGTTGTCCTGGAAGCCATTGACCGAAAAGCCACGCCCGGCGCACAGGTGCTGGTGCTGCGAAACGGGCGTATGGTTTACCAGAAAGGCTTTGGGTATCAAACCTACGAACAAACACAACCCATCAATGCAAGTTCTGTGTACGACCTGGCATCGATTACTAAAATTGCGGCGACAACCATTTCCATTATGAAGCTCCTTGACGAAGGGCGTCTAACCCTTACCGATAGTTTGGGCGCGCATATACCCTGGACCCTGGGCACCAATAAAGCTTCCATCAGCATACGCGACCTCTTATTGCATGAAGGCGGCTTATCGCCATTCATACCTTTTCACAGGGCAACCATGGATGCATCAGGCACGCCATTAAAGGAACTGTACACGCCATATTCAATTGATTCATTTTGTGTGCGCGTGGCGGATGATTTGTTTATCAGGGAAGATTGGATGGATACGATGTACCGTGTAATAGCACGCAGCCCGCTGGGCCAACAGGGAAAATATGTGTACAGCGACAATGACTTTATCTTTCTTGGAAAAATTGTGGAAGCCATCAGCGGACAATCCCTGGATGAATATGTACAGAAAAATTTTTACCAGCCCATGGGGCTCGACAATATGCATTTTCTGCCATTGCATTATGTGGCGCGCGACCGGATAGTGCCCACTGAAGAAGAAAGGCAGTTCAGGAAGCAGTTGTTAAGGGGGAATGTGCATGACCCCGGCGCGGCAATGTTTGGCGGTGTTGCCGGCCATGCCGGATTGTTCAGCAATGCATACGACCTGGCCTGCCTCATGCAAATGTTATTGAATGGGGGTGAGTGGAATGGCAGGCGCTACCTCAGGCCGGAAACCATTGAACTGTTTACGCGGTACAATAGTCCAAACAGTAGGCGTGGACTGGGTTTCGACAAACCTGAAAAAGACAACGCGGGCCGACAGGAACCATATCCGGCGGCATCCGCATCCCCGGGCACATTTGGCCATACAGGTTTTACCGGAACCAGTGTATGGGCCGATCCGGAGAAAAAAATCGTGGTTGTTTTCCTGAGCAACCGCGTGCATCCTTCCGGCAGCAGTTTGCTGAATCAAATGAATGTACGGCCTAAAGTGTTGCAGGCCGTGTACAATGCCATCATTCAGTAAGCAGTAAAGACATCAAAAATTATTATGGAATCTCCCCGGAATATATCCATCAAAGATTATACATACGAACTGCCCGCGGAACGGATCGCACTGCATCCCTTGCCGGAGCGTGACGCGTCGAAACTCTTGCTGTACCGAGAGGGAAAAATATCAGAAGACGTATTCAAAAATATCGCCGGGTTTATTCCGGAGGGAAGCCTGGTGGTTTTCAATAACACAAAAGTGATCAACGCGCGCATTCGGTTTCGCAGGCACACGGGCGGCGTGGTAGAGATTTTTTGCCTCGAGCCGGCCGGTGACCTAAGGGAATACCAGCAGGTCATGAGCCAGCAGGGAACATCGGTATGGAAATGCTTTGCAGGCAATGCCGCCAAATGGAAAGATGAAGAATCACTCATGCTGGCTATCCCTTCACATGATGGCAGCGATGAAATCCAGGTGAAAGCGGAAAAACTATCAAGGCATGCGGACCATTATATCATCCGGTTTAGCTGGACGCCCCCGCAGCTTCATTTCGCGGAGATCCTGGATAAGGCGGGCGATGTGCCACTTCCGCCATATATCAAACGGCAAACCATAGACGAAGATAAGGGCCGGTACCAAACCGTGTATGCCGAACAGGAGGGTTCCGTAGCGGCGCCAACGGCCGGATTGCATTTTACGCCCCAGATCCTCGCTAACCTTAGCGCTAAATCTGTACAGCCGGTGTATGTTACATTGCATGTGGGTGCGGGCACATTTAAGCCGGTGAAAGCCGAGACCATGGAAGGCCATGATATGCATGCGGAGTGGATGGATGTGGATGCAAACAGTATCCGTTCACTGATGCAGGACGACCGCGGGATTGTTGCTGTGGGCACAACCTCATTACGGACCATCGAATCGCTGTACTGGATGGGCGTGAAAGCGGCATTATCACCCGGCTTAACAGAATTGTCATTAGCGCAATGGGACGTCTATGAGTCACCGTTAGTTGATGCCCGGTTCACGCGAAAGGAAGCATTACAGGCTTTGTTAAACTGGATGCAGGCGCATGGAAGGGAGAACATCTTCGCGCAAACACAACTATTGATATCGCCCGGGTACCGGTTCAGGGTTGCCCAAGCGCTGGTGACCAATTTTCATCAACCGGAATCAACATTGCTGTTGTTGGTGGCCGCTGCGGTAGGAAAGCAATGGCGGGATATTTATGCATACGCCATGTCGCATGGTTTTCGTTTCCTGAGTTATGGCGATGGCTCTTACCTGGAATTTTCGGAAGAAGCGATTATGGCTGAATCGTAACCGGTGTGCCAACAGGTATATAACTGTAGAGGTCTTTCATCTCCGTGTATTTTACGGAAACACATCCATCGGTCCAGTTATAGAATTTATCAACCGTCCACTCTTCCTGCGGCCTGGTAGCATGAATGGCGATACCGTTTCCGATCCGGGCATTACGGGGGATCAGGCCCAGTTTTTTTCTTTCTTCAAAACGGCGGTAACTTTCATCATTCGGGTAATCGAGCAGGAGTTCCGGCCCCCATTTGGGATGTATTTTTTTCAGGATCACTTTAAAACTGCCATCCGGTGTACGTTTATCCCCTTCCTTCATTTTGTCGCTGAGGTCTTTGCTGCCAAATACAATCGGGTAGGTGGCATACCAGCCATCTTCATCATATACTTTTAATTCGTAATCGCTTTTGTCTACAACAATGTAAACAGATTGCCCAATGGAATCGCTCCGCATGGGAACTGGGCGCAGGTTGTGGCGCAGCGGATGGTTGGGGATGATCCATGCCATGGATGCCAGTAAAACCATAGCGAGGACGGAAAAATAAGTGATCGGGTGTTTCATAACAATAGATGCTCGGCTTTTCTAACCATTCAAAGCCTGTGCCAGATTCAATCATCAGACCCCCAAATTAGCAAATAATTTATTGCAGAATCGTTAAATTCCGGGATAGCCCATCAGGTATATAAACGGGGCGAAACGGAGCCCCATTGCATTGACACCGAGGTTCCGGACGGCGTTCATGCTGCCAAGGGGAAAAGCTTTGCTGCTGTCGTAAAACCCGGGCAGGCATTCGAGTTGAAAACCAGAACTTTTGTATATTCCTGTATATTCTTCGAGGCTCAGCAGGCGCTCTGTCCAGCTCCCGGTCCTGGGGTGACAGGTATTGTACGGGTGCGATGGGGTTGCCGGCAGGGACCCGTCCTGCAGGAAAAGGGAGACGGCTTCTGAAATATCATCTTTTCGCATCCCCCTGGTCAGTTCGGCAAGGATTCGTATATCCGGAACCGTTAGTTGGGGCGCCATGCTTCGGATCATCAACTCCCGCATGCGTAAATAAGGGGGGTGTGGCCTGTCACCTGTTCGCGCGGCTTCCGCGTCAGACAATCCCACATACTCATCCTTTCTCTGCAAAGCCTCCAGCTTCCGGCGCTGCATGGGGTTTTCCGGGTTCGACGAGGTGCTGAATACCGTAACCATTTCCGGATTGAGTTGCCGGATGGTTTGGAAAAAGAGGGAAGGGTTGTACACATGTTCAATGACATCGGTACCAATGATAATATTTGGCCGAAATGGCCCGCAATCATTGATATCGCCTGTGATGCCCGCTGAAATATCGATGTGTAATTGTTTGGCCAATGCCATGGAGCCCTCCATGAATTCCCGGTCATGGTCCAGCAATACCACTTCACCGAACCCGGAAAATTTCGCGAACAGCCCAAGCAATCCATTGCCCGACCCGTAATCGAGTAGGCAGGTTTCTGCAACAGGTATGTTGGATTTGCTGCAAGCCAGGTTGAAAGCTTTCGCGTAAATAGAGAGGTAATAATCCTGGTGCCGCAGCAGCCTTTGCAGGTATTGCAGGCTGTATGGGTGTTCGGGCAACAAATCAAGCCTGATCGATTTCAGTCTTTCCTTGAATGGGCCGATATGATTTTCAAACTTCATGCAGCGGTTTGTCTGAAGTTGGAAAGATACAGTTTTCAATCATGGGCATGAAAAAACCTTCGCCGGTTTTGAATGTACATTCATTTCCAACGAAGGTGTCAGAGAGAGTATGTGATGCTTCCGGACTTTTGCTTAATTACTGAAGCGGAGGCCGAAAGTATATGGACGAATATCCATTGCATTTTCATACATCGACTTAGGCGCATAGGATGCGTAAAACTTCACCGGGCCCAGTCCGATCTCGCCGATATAAGAGAATTTGAATTTTTCGAGGTCGTAGTCGCCTTTGTTTTTCTCTTTGCCGCGGGCTTCACTCTTTTGTTTGTTGCGCTGGCTGTACAGGTAACCGGCGCTCACGCCAAAGCTGATGATGAATGGCTTTTTGCCGGGCTTATGGTTGGTGGCAAAGTTGAGCATGACGGGTACGGTCAGGTAATCGGCGGCCAGTTTGTTTTTGGAAAACCCAATGGAGTCGCGGAAAATAAAAGGCGCATTGCTGAACTGCCCGTTGCTGTAAGGGATGGGCCCATCTTCTTTATAACTGATATCCGACCTATAACGGTAATTGTTGAGTTCAAGGCCCAGGCCCCATTTCAGGTTTACATTTTCCTTGATCAAACTGAGTTGCTGCATAAAAAACCAGATGTTCACATTCACGCTTTTGCCTGTTCGCAATTTTAGATCGTTGCCGTTAATGGCGGGGTAGCCCGGGCGGTTAACGAGGTAATTGCCTACGGCAGTGTAGTCTGTTTTATCGGTATAGTTCGCGAAGCCCAGGTCAATCACGCCCCAGTTGGTTTTCACACGGGATTTCTTTTTGGGGGAATGACTGGTATAGTCATTGTTGATGTCAATACTTTTCTTTCCATCGCCTTTCTTTTTGATGATGACGATGTTTCCGATTCGGATGGTATCGGGTTTCTTTACGTCTGTGCTGTCGCCTGTTTGCGCTTTGGCGCCGCTGCATACTACTGCCAGTGCTAATACGGTCGTTAGCCTTTTCATGGTTGTCGGTTTTATGGTGAAATGATTACCGGGCGGCGATTTCAAATCCGGCAATCTTGATGCCGTTGCCCGTTTTTATATTGGTTCTTCTTTCTACGTTGCGTTTGATTTTCCTGATCAAGCCATTGAGTTTTGATTTTTTCACTTGTTCGTCATCCAGGAACAACACATCGTTTTCTTCAGTGCCCGGCGGTTCATTGCTTATGGATGCCGTCCTGGCGCCCGCTACCGGTAAGGGTTGCATGATATCGGTGTCGAGCGCTGTCAGCGGTTTGATTTCTTTTTGAGGAACTTCTTTGTTGTTGTTTGCAATCAGCATCGCTTCTTTTTTCTCGTTCAAAGCCCTCTTTTCCAGTTCTACGGATTCAGGTGCTGAAATGTTACGCGGAAGTTTGTTAATATTTTCTGAAACGATGTCGCGCCTGTTTTCTTTTTCCGGCTGGTTGTTAACAGACGGCTGTGTGATGCTGCGTGTAGGCTTTTCCGTTATATTGTTGGATGCGGCAAAGGTTTGTTCTTTATCTGGAACAGGGCCGGCGATAGCCGGTTGGCCCGCTTTTTCAGGGCCGGTAGCCTGTTCGGGTACTGAAGCCAAATTTTCAGTGGCCTCAGTTGGGGTTTGAGGAGCATCGGCTGTGTTTCCGTTTCCGGGAATCTTCGTTTTGGCCTTGCCGTTAGTGCCTGCCGCTATTTCGGTTTCATGGGCATTATTGGCAGGATAAAGCGCCCGGTACCCGGTAAAGAGGCCGAAACCCAGTATGGCTGCGGCTGCGGCGTACCGGAAGAAGCGCATGGCTACCACGCGGGAGCCGCTGTGCCGGTATAAGCCCTCTGTGTATGGGAATCGGATGGTTTCAGCCGGATCCAGTTTGGTTTTTTGCAGGATCTCCCACTCTTTTTTAGCTGTTGGGTTTGTTTGTATCTCGCTTAGTACGCGTGACGCTTCCGAAGCAGGCAATTCCCCATCGAGTTTCAGCATCATCTGGTCAAGCATCGCGGGTTGGATAGGTTCTTCCTTTAACAGGGCAGACAGGTTGCCATGAGATGTTATTTCAGGGGAGAGTTTGGTTTGTGCTAAAAGTTCCAGTTCAATCGCCAGGTCCGGGTTGTCGGCCAGGAAAACATCTACCGCGCTTTTTTCTGCGGCAGACAATTCATTGTCTACATAAAGCAGCAGGTAGCTTTCGTAATTATGGCGATTGATGTTCATGATGTTCAGTATTAAAGCACGTTTTCCATCTTCACAATATATTCCCTCAGTTGCAGCCGCGCCCTGTGCAGGTAAACTTTTACCTGGCTTTCGTTTAGCCCGGTGATTTGCCCGATCTCCACATAACTGTATCCCTCATAATCCTTCAGCATCACCAGGCTGCGTTGTGTTTCATTCAGTTGGGCCAGGGCTTCGTCTAAAACCCGGCGGGCCATGGGTTGTTGGGTTTGCACGCCACGGTCGGTGTCCCTGAATTCATCCTTCAGGCTTACCCTTTTGTTTTTCCGGATATGGTCGATCATTTGATTATAGGCGATGGTGAAGAGGTAACTTTTCATCCTATCACCCTCCACTTCCTGCCTGTTTCTCCAGAGTTTTTCAAATGCGCTTTGCACCACATCCCTTGCGTCCTCTTCGTGCCGGAGGTTTTTCAGGATGAAGCGGTACACGTTATCCGCAAACAGTTTCACGCAGTCGTTGTATTCTCTCTCTGTCATACAGCGGTTGGCCTTGTTATCACTTGTTACGCATGAGCGGCCATAAAGTTACAGAATCCATATTTTTTTAATTTTTTCGCCCCATGTACAATTGCCATGAACCGATGATTGGATTCCAGGTTCATAGATAAATACATATTACATTGATAAACAACTCGTTGTGGGTTTTGTCAGATATGCATCAGTCCGCGGGTAACTGGGTTCCAATGGGGTTCCTGGTATGTTGGACAGGTTTGTTGGGAGGGGTTATCTGGAATGCAGGATTCTTTCCGATTGCTTTCTGTACCGGCGCCGGCAAATCGGGCCAGGAGCAGGAGGCTTAACAGCACCAGGGCCCCTATTAAGGAAACATCGCGTTTTTCCCGCATGAAGTTGTTTTGGAGTATTACGAAGCTACAGGTAAAAGGTTACTCAGATGTGTGGGAATTGTTAAAAATCGGTTGGGAAGATTACATTTGTACCCACCAGGCTTGAATAATTTATAAGCTTTGTTTTTGTTTGGCTTAATGGCTTTGGTGTTTAAAATTGCCGGAATCGTAACTCTATTATTAAAAGAAAAAACACATAAAATTATATCTATGAATGAAGCATTTGTCAGCAGGATTGGGGCGGAAATTGAAGACATCAAAACATCGGGATTGTACAAAACCGAGCGCATCATCAGCAGTCCGCAGGGCGCGGAAATTACGGTAAACGGTAAAACGGTTTTGAACTTTTGCGCTAATAATTACCTTGGGTTGTCTTCGCACCCCAAAGTGCTTGAGGCGGCCAAGCGCTATATCGACACACGGGGATATGGCATGAGCAGTGTGCGATTTATCTGTGGAACGCAGGATATCCATAAAGAGCTGGAAGCTAAATTATCCGCGTTCCTGGGCACGGAAGACACGATTTTATATGCGGCTGCATTCGACGCGAATGGCGGTGTTTTTGAACCATTGTTCAATGAAGAGGACGCTATCATCAGCGATGCCCTGAACCATGCATCCATTATTGATGGTGTGCGTTTATGTAAGGCGCAGCGATTCCGCTATGAACATAATAATATGGCTGACCTGGAAGTGAAGTTGAAAGAAGCGTCGGGCGCCCGCAGCCGTATTATTGTAACAGACGGCTCGTTTAGTATGGATGGAACCATCGCACAGTTGGATAAGATCTGTGCACTTGCCGACCAGTACGACGCGGTTGTGATGATAGATGAGTGCCATTCATCGGGTTTCCTTGGAAAAACCGGCAGGGGTACGCATGAATACAGGGGGGTGATGGGTAAGGTGGATATCATCACCGGTACCCTGGGTAAGGCATTGGGCGGCGCGAGTGGGGGTTTTACTTCAGGGAGGAAGGAAGTGATAGACATGTTGCGCCAGAGGAGCCGTCCGTATTTGTTCAGCAATACATTGGCGCCAAGCATTGTGGGCGCGTCTATCGCGGTACTGGATATGCTGAGTGAAACCACGGAGCTGCGTGACAAGCTGGAGCGCAACACGATATATTTCAGAAAGAAGATGACGGAAGCAGGGTTTGATATTAAGCCTGGCGACCACCCGATTGTGCCGATTATGTTGTATGATGCCGTGATGGCGCAGAATATGGCCGCCCAGTTATTGGATGAGGGCATTTATGTGATCGGGTTTTTCTTCCCGGTGGTGCCTAAAGGACAGGCGCGCATCAGGGTACAACTTAGTGCCGCGCATGAGGTGGAGCACCTGGATAAAGCCATCGCGGGTTTTATCAAAGTGGGCAGGGAATTGGGGGTGTTGAAGGGGTGATTGGATTATTCGTTTTTCATGGCCAGTTTTGGACTCCGGTCGATATGGTACAGGCCCCAGTGTTTTTCGGGTTCCAGGGGGTCGGGGGAGCCTTTCCATGATTCATCAAAAGCTTCAAAATAAAATGTGGCGATCCGGGCTTCGTCGGTCCATTGCATGAGGTCCTCGAAATACATTTTCTGGTATGCTTCGCTCACGAGTTCAGGATTGATGCCCCTGCCGTTTGATTGTGTGGACCATCCGGCTTCGGTGATCAATACCGGTTTGTCGGGATACTTCGCGGCTACGGCTTCATAGTTTTGCCTGCTGTATTCAATGGCTTCATGAATATGTTTGTATTCCCAAACGGGGTAGGTGTGTATGGAAATCAGGTCGAGCACTTCGGCGAGTGGTTCGAGCTGACTGAGCCAGGGCACATAGTTTTCGCAGAAGGTCACCGGTTGTGCGCAATGCGCTTTTACATCCTGCGCGTACCGGATCACTTGTTGTACGGGCACGTAATGATCCGTCCAGTCAACACAGGCTTCATTACCCACCGATAAGCAACAAATGATGCCGGGATATTTATTAGCCAACTCTATCAGCCGGTTGATTTTTTCCTGGTTCGATATGATGTTTTTGTCTAATTGTTCTTCGCTGTACACGCCGCCGCCCCATGGGCACCCGAAATTATTTCGCTCCGCTTCAATGTAGGCGCCAAGCATCAACCTGAAATCAAGGTTTTCATTTTTGATGACATCAATAACAGTTTGCGCATGCGCGTCAACGTCATACAAACGCAGGTATTGCCAGCGGCCATGGAGGAGGAGCAAATCTTCTTTCACTTCTTCATACGAAGGGTACTGGCCTCCCGGTTGCTGGCCTTCGCGGAAGCCAGAATAACAAATGGCCCTGCCGGGTGGCAGTTGATAGCGGTCGAAAAAATTCGTCATTAGTATTTCAGCTTTTCGTGTGTGTCCCAAATGCCCCAATATGCGCCCACCGTACCTTCGGAGCCCACTTTCCATGATTCGTCAAATGATGAAAAGTACATGACCGGGATGTTTTCGTTGGCCGACCATAATTGTGTATTGATGAAATAATCCCTCGCGTGTTTTTTTGAGGGTACGGCGCCTTGCAGGCTTTCCCCTTCACTGGGCCATCCCGTTTCCGTGATGATTACCGGCCGGTTGCCCGCCGCTGATTTTGCCTGCGCGTACATTTGTTTCATGTATTCAAGCGATTGTTCAAACGGGCAACCTTCCCAAAAGGGATAACAATTACAGAGTACCATATCACAGGCTTCCGTAATCGCGGGCCTTTCGGTGAATTCATAATATGCGTCCACATATCCTACAGGTATGCCCGGCAGCGCGGCTTTCACTTCGCGGATGTACTGCAGCAACTGTTCTTCGGTCAGGTCCTTTCTGTACAGCACTTCATTGCCCACCGCGGCAACATCAACATATCCGTTTTTGGCAAGGTTGATGAGGGCTTGTATTTCGATCCTGTTTTTTTCTTCGTCTTTACCCAGCCATGCACCCACGAGGGTTTTCATGTTCATTTGTTTGGCCAGTATGGGCACCCATTCATTGCCTTCGATGCAGGAGAAGGAGCGAACCCATTTGGTATGCGGCCGCAGGATGCTGAGGCGGCGTTTCACCTGTGCTTCGGTGATGATATCTCCTGGCTTTTGCCCTTCTTCATACAAAGAGAAACAAAACCCGTGCACACCGTTTTGCATGATTTCAGCGAAGAGTTGCTGCAGGGCTTCTTCGCTTTCACCGGCTACATAGCTGCTGTCGGCATCGGGCCGGAGCGAGAGTGTATAATCTTTCCTGAACGACATGATGTTGAATTTTTAATGGTTATAGTTCACCCCTGCGGCGTACAAGCTCCTGTTTGATCTCGCGGGCTTTTTCTTCCGACAGGTCGTAGCGCCACATCACCCAAATAGCCAGGGCGGCGGTTACCACGGGTATAACGATATCGGCTATACGAAGATTCATGATGGTGGCGGCAGATTGCTCTGTTAGCGACTGGTCGAAGCCCACCACTTTCAGCACCCAGCCTCCGAGTACGAGCGCGAGGCCCTGTCCCAATTTGACCATCCACCAGTAGATGGCGCCAAAAGTGCCTTCTTTGCGGGGCATGCCGTTGTAGAGTTCATCGAGGTCGCAAACATCAGCGGTCATGCTCATCATTAATGTGAAAAGGCCCCCGATGCCAAACGACATCAATGGAATGGGAATAAACATCATCCAGGGCTGTCCGGGTGTAAAGCCCCACCACTTCAACGCGTACCCGAAAATGGAAATGATGGTGGATATGATGAATGCCTTCCGCTTACCCCATTTCCTGGCCATATATGAAATGATTGGGATGACGAGGAATGCCGTAGTAAAGGCGCTGATGGTTGAGAACCAGGCCGGCCATGTGCCCGCGCTGCCATAGTCGCCGCGGAACAGGTAAAAGACGATGATGAAGTAACTGAATGAAGCCACTACCTGGAAGCCGTTGAATACCAAGAAAGTGGCGCCGCAGAGTTTCATGAAAGGTTTGTTGCGGGTGATGTTCACCATATTCCGGAACAATTCTTTCAGGTTCGACATGATGTTTTTGATCGAAAGTTCCGCCCTGTTTTGCAGGTGCGTCTGGTCAACCTCTTTGCAGAAAATCGCGGGAAGCACACCCAGCAGGATGCAGATTGAACCTACGATGATAGAGAGTTTGCGGACGCCTTCAGCCTGAGTGTTGAATATATCCGGATCGGCAATGATGACCCAGAACCAGGGAACAATCATCCATGCGATTTGCCCGATGGTTTGCGAAAATGCCATCAATCTTGTGCGTTCGTTGTAATCGGATGACATTTCATAACCAAGTCCGATCAATGGTGTGGAGAAGATGGTATTGGCCGTAAGGTAAACCAAAGAGAGAATCAGGAAATACCAGAAATTATACCATTGGGTGTTGGTGGGATCGAGTTGCCATAGTAATGCAAACAATATCCCGCAAAAGATGGCGCCGATAAAAATGTATGGCCTGCGGCGTCCCCAGCGTGATTGCGTATTGTCTGATATGAAACCCATGATCGGGTCTGTGATGGCGTCGTAGATGCGGGGCAAGCCACCGAGCAAGCCTGCAAGAAAGGGGTCCATGCCAAATGCCGTGAGCAGGAAAAAACTAAAAACACCCAATGCGCCCGGTAGCAGGTTGTTGACGAGGTGCCCCGACCCGAATGCGAGCTTTTGTACAAATGGTACCTTATCGGAATGCTTGCTTGATGGGTTTGTCATGATCTTTTATTTTTTTGGTTGCATCAGGATGGTTTGAAGTGATTTGCCGGAAAGCATGGTATTTGTTTGCATGTCATGTACGGAGACATGCACCGGTATGTCTTTGTCGCCGGGATTAAAGAGAATGACGGCAATTGATCCATCGGGGTTTTGCGCGGCTGTCATGCTGATATTCGGGTCGGGGTTATCAAACCCAATCCGCACGGCGCCCGGACGGATGTATTTGCTGAAATGCGCCATGGTATAGTAAAGCGGCGTGAAATAAATTTCGTCGGCTTCAGGGTCAACAATAACGGGGGCAACGCACCAGTTCTTAAACCAGTTAGGCCCACCTTGTTTATCGAGCACCATGTTCCAGTCGACCCAGCCATCCACATAATGATTCAGGCACCCAATAATATCATTCGCATACCTGAACACAGGTGTATATTTTGGGTGCAGGTGTTTTTCCTTTTCTGAAGCCCAATCCCAGCCCCAGTCGGTGGCTTCCGCTTTCCAGTACCAGGCATCATCTTTCCATTTGGGTACTTCCGCGTCTACGCATGCTTCGGTGTTGATGAGGTGTTTGCCCGGTGCGAGTTTGTGTGTATGATCCAGTGAAGCGGGGAAGTAATCATAGGTGCTGGCATACCAATGCACCGCCATGCCGCCCAGGTATGACGAGGCTTTGGGGTCACCGAGCAGGATGTTGGCCCAGCGTTCCAGTTCTTCGCCCCTGTTTTGGTCATATCCCAGGATCACGATGTCTGATAGGCCTTCGGCATGCAATTTGGGGCCGAGGTAGTCGCGCACGAAGTCGCGCATTTCTTCAGGCGTGAAGTGCATGCTTTCCCAGTTATTGCTGTTGCCCAGGGGCTCGTTTTCAACGGTAATGCCCCAGATGGGTATGCCTTGTGCGCGGTATGCTTTGATGTATTTAGAGAAGTAGAGCGCCCATGTATCGCGGTATTCAGGCAACAGTTTACCGCCGCGCCAATCGTTATTGTCTTTCATCCAGGGTGGCGCCGTCCATGGGGAAGCAATAATCTTGAAGCCGTCCACTGATGTTTTCATGGCATCCTGTATCATAGGGATGAGGTCGTTTGCATCTGCGTCTATGCTAAACTGTTGTAATGATTTATCGCCGGGTGTCATCGCATACGCGTACTGGCTAAGGGAAAAATCGCAGGAATTGATATGTGTCCGGGTTAAGGAATAGTTGGCGCCTTCCCGGCTGAAATATGCGTTTACAATTTTTTCCCTGTTTGGTTTGCTCAGCCTGTTGAGCAGGTGGGCCGAGGCTTCGGTGAAAGAGCCGCCAAAACCGGTGATGGCCTGGAAGCGTTTTTCGGGCAAAATGTTTATTTGGCGTGCCCCCGGAATTTTTACGCCCGGTTGCAGGGTTTGCATGTTCCTGCCGGCGGCCGATGTTTCCACGATCTGCACGGTGGATTGTGCCTGAGTTGTGTTGTTGATCAACATACAAAATGGTATGATGGCGGTTGCCGTTAGCCGGTGTATCATGCTTGTCTTCATTCGTTTGTGATAGATGTGGATGGATGAATGAATACCCTGATGATGCTGATTTCGCCCCTTCGCTCAAACACGGAAGCGCTTTGTACAGGCGGCAATTCCCTTCCTTCAAAGCTTTCCGTATTGCCAATGGAATATTCAACAATGATGGATTCATGATTGCTCCAATCATATATCACAGGAACCTGGCAGATGCTGAACATGAGTTGGCCGCCTTGTAAGCGGACTTGCTGCCATTTCCCGGATACATCCACATAAGAAACTGTTTCATCGTTTTTTATGCATTCATCTTTTTGCAACAGGAATGGGTCAAATCGGAGCTTTCCCTCATGGATTTGGATACCCAATTCGCCATAGCGGCAGATGATGTCTTCTTTCACCTGTCCAGTCATGCCCGGTTGCTGCGCGCCTTTGTGTAAGGGCGTATGGGAGTATGGGTCTGAAGGAAATGCGCCATACAGGGCCGGTGATTTATGTAAGCCGATACCTTCCTGGATCTCATAGTAGTGGGCGATCAATTGTCGCATTGTGTCCTTGTCGGCCCCTTCATGCACTGCACGCATGCAGGTTTCCTGCACGGCAAGCAGGAGCTTCGACACCATGTGCCAGTAAATGGAACCCAGGCCTTCATAAGCAAAGAAAGTGCCTGACCGGCCGGTGAATTCTTTATGGTTGAATACTTCTTCAAACAAGCCGAGCAGAAAACTTTTTTCATTTTTGACCAAGTCCCGGTAGGGCCCTCCCAGGTTTTCCAGGGCGACTTCCAGGTCTGCTGCATTCCGGAAATTACCGTTGAACCGCATAGTGCCATGCGTATCTTTTTCCATTATCACACGATTGCCATCTGCCAGCAGTTTTGAAACTAACGGTGACGATTGTACGCTTTCAACGCTGAATGTATTTTTCTGCAGGAACCCGGGCAGTTCTTTATTGGGATAGAGCAGGTAGCTGTATTGGTCCGGACGGAACAAGCTGCTTTTTTTCAGCGCATCGAGCACATGCAGGCTTTCTGATGCCGACAGGTAGCCGGAGCTGAGAACAGCCACTTGTCCTTCCAGCATTTCAGGCAAATGGCTGACCCCGGCTTCCTGGCCATGAATGGATAATAAGTTATAGGTATGGTATAAGCCATCCGTTCTTTTGTTGGCATTAATGGCTTGTTCAAGGAAACTGAGGGCGTCCCGGAAAAATATTTGCAGTTCATCGGTGTTGATGATGCTTGTTTGTCCGCTAAAACTGTTTGTATAAATACCCTCGCGGTAATCGCTTGCGGCTTGCCCCAGGAGGTCGAGCATCTCTTTCCGGGTGCAATTGGACAAGCCTTTTTCCAGGGCGGGTTTGTATTTCTGGAAAGCCGATGCAATGTGGCCCAGGCAATGTTTCAGTTCGGCGGATAATGCAATGGATTTGCCTGCGTGCGATTCCCAGATAGGATTGAAGAAAGTCAGGAACCTGCGCAGGTAGTATAGCGTCACCATCGATAGGCCATTGCCCACCAGCGCGTTGTTCGCGTCATTCCATTCGGGGCGTTGCGTGTTCATCCAGATGCCGGCACCGGGCACAAAATTTGAGAGTTTGGCTAATACAGTTGCCAGGATTTTTTCGGTGAAAGATACTTCGTGGATTTTGCCTGTGGCATTGAGGAGCAATGCGGCATCAGCACCCAATGATTTTTTCCGTTCCAGGATTTTCTTTTCCTGCAGGTGATCGAAGAGGATGCTGTCTTTAGGGTTTTTCAATATTTCCCGGTAGGGCTTTATCCGGTATGGTACATGCGCATATACAAAGCCGGATTGTGTGAGCATCTTGCTCATAGTCTGCGGGCGGTACGCTTGTAAAAATTCCAGGAATTTGAGCAGGTAAATGATTTGATGATCGCCCCAGTAGCCGATGTACGACCAGGGGTTATCGGCTTCAATGGTTTCCCAGTCAAAGCCATCCTTGGTTACGCGGTAAGGGTTGTACCCGTCAAATGTTGACGCGTTCAGGAATTTATATATCATTCCTTCAATAAACGCGGGATAGGCATAAGAGAGGGCTTCCCAGTTTTGAAAGATATCGCGCCAGTTGCCCTGGTAATCTAAAATCTTTGAACCATCTGTTTCGTTGCGGGTGTTGATGGAAAACTGGTTCCAGGGCCTGCTTGGGTCGCCGTGGCGCCTGCTGAACGTCAGGGGCAGGTATTCTTTACTTAACCTGATGAACGAAGGATCGGATGCTCTTTGGATGATGGTTTCTAATTCGAATAAGGAAAAATTTTCGGGTAACCCTTCAAGAACCGGTTTTGCATTCGTGTATACTTCAGCGTTAGCCTGTCGGAGGTATGCTGTAAAATCCCATTTTTCGATCCTGTATTGATCGTCGAATATGCCGCCCCTCATAATATTGAAGAGTACATTCGCGAAATGGCGGCTGTTTTTGAGCCTGTCGGCGCTTTGTTGCAACCCGTCGGCCGCGGCCACTCTTTTAATTAATTGATCGGTGCCTTTTTGAATATCTGCGAGGATATCTTTTTGCAGGTTTCTGTTGGCTTTTATTTCATCCATGAGCCGGATGATTGCGGGCTGGCTTTGGTTGACATTCGCGATGACCAGCCACTCTTTTGTGCCGGCTGCTTCCAATACAAAATCGCTCTGTATCAAGTAGGCCCCTTTTTCGCCTTTCACATCCATTTCTTCACGTACCGGCGACCCCTTCCTGTATGCCTGTAATTGCCTGTTCGATAAAAGATAAACGGGGTTGGGCAATCCCATACTCCATGCTATGTTCGCTTTTAAAGCTTCACTGGGCTCTGCTTTGTCCACTATAATCGCGCTGAGGGCGTATAATCCCAGGCCAGCCTCTTTCTGCAGTTCACTGCGTTTATACGCGTCCGTTAGGTTGCTGACTTTTTGTTGCAGGTCTTGCCCAACGCCATAAGGTAATATATTCTGCAGCCCGTCGATAATGCTGATTTTTTGGGGCTTACCGGAGAGGTTGCTGATGGATGCTTTCCGCACGAACCCATATGTATCGCTGCTGTTCCATTGATACCGGAAGCGCAGTCCCGCCGCCGGATATATTTCTTCAAACAGGATGGCATTACCCCATCGGCTTTTATACAGGTTGCGTTCCGTTTTGCAGGACGCTTCGCTGCGGATAGAGAATGGTTCCCAGGTAATGGTATTTTCTCCATCCTGTATCCGGATGATGGTTTTAGGCCCTGTATGCTCGGCGGAATCAATGAGTTTGTCATCGGTATCGTAAGGGAACAATGCATAATCAGGATTTTGCCGGCCAGCCGTGATGCCGCCATTGCTGGCCTGGAACAGCCAGTGGTTCGAATCGCTCACCATACTTATGAGGAACGGCCGCATGGAATCTGCATGGGGAATTTTATAATACCATTCTCCCTGTATTTCCACTTCAATAAGCTGGTTTGACGGTTGAGTCGCCGGTTTGATGGCAGTAGTTGACACGGTGCAGTTGATTTACTGATCAAAAATTCAGGCATAACCCGGCAGGGCAAGTGATTGAAATCTTCTTTGCCCCGCCAGTATTGCAACTGATTAAAGCCCTTGTTTGATTTTAGCTACAGGCTTAGCGTTGCCTGTACACTTTTACGTAATCCACAATCATGGATTGAGGGAACGGCGTACCTGTTGTGGGGAAGCCTACGAAGTTTCCGCCCACAGCTACATTCAGGATGATGAAGAATGGCTGGTTGTATACCCATTCTCCGGGAACAGATTCCGGAGTGATGCGCTGATAAAGAAAATCATCCACATAGAAATCAATAAAATCAGTACCCCATTCTACAGCATAAATATGGAAGCCTGTATCGAATCGGCCATTGGTCAGCGCGTATGATTTTGTAATGGCATTGCCACCGGAATATCCCGGGCCATGTATGCTTCCATGTGTGATGGAAGGCTGCTGGCCCCTTTGCTCCATGATATCAATTTCCCCGCATTGCGGCCAAGACACGGTATTGAAATTAGCGCCAAGCATCCAGAATGCAGGCCAGATGCCCGGGCCGGTTGGTGTTTTGATCCTGGCTTCAAATCGCCCGTAAGCCTGGTCGAATAAACCCTGGGTTTTGATACGCGCGGAAGTGAAACCCGAGCCCGCGAAGGATTCACTCCTTGCGGTGATAACGAGGTTGCCGTTTCCATCCTGCGATACATTCGAAGGGCGGTCAGTATAATATTGCAGTTCGCTGTTGCCCCAGCCATTCGAACCTGTTCCAATATCGAATGACCATTTTGTGGCATCCGGTGATGATCCCGCTACGCCATCAAATTCATCGCTCCAGGTGAGTTCCCATGTCCGGGCGGGAAGTGTTTGCATGGCATCGCGTGAGCAGCCCTGGAAAAAGGAAGCAGTTACGATGGCTAATCCGCCGGCTAAGAGCCGGAAACTTTTTTTATTAAAATATATGGCTCGCATAGTTTTCTTTTTTTGATAAGTAATAGTCTTTAACCCTGTACATGCCTACCTGAACAGAATATTGTCGAGGTAGATGGTCCCATTTCCTTCGAACTTCAACTGGAATACATTGTTCAGTGCAACAGGCGCGAAAGCCGACAATGGTATGTCGATGCTGTTCCATCCGCTTGAAGTGGGCACATTTAATGTAAACGGTGTTTCTACCGGGCCAGGACTGATCAGGAATATGCGCAAGCTGGTTGAGTTGGCGCTATAATAATCGAGGTGGAGGAAAGTTTTTCCAGACACATCCTGGTTGCTGCCGAATTGCAAGCCCTGGTAATTCAAGCCGGTGTACACCAATGTATTGTTACCGCCAATAGCTGTTTGCGTAACCACAGTGGCTTGTCCCCAGTTTGGATTCAGGTCGGAACCTGGCACATTCGTGTAGCTGTCGCTGAATATGGAAATCACGTCACCTGCAGGGTAACCGGGAACGGGCGCCGCTACAGACGGAGTGATGGGCAAACGCCAGAAATAAATATTATCAAGGTAGATATCACTATTACCTCCACCATCAAACTTAAACTGGATCACATTGCTCAGGTCAACCGGTGCGAATGCTGATAGCGGGATGTCCACTGAATTCCATCCGGATGTAGGCACCGTTAAGGTGAACGGCGTTTCCACAGGGCCGGGGCTGATCAGGAACACGCGAAGCGTGGAAGCATTTGTCGTGTAGTAATCGAGGTGCAGGTAATTATAGCCCGACACATTCTGGCTGCTGCCTAATTGTACGCCCTGGTAATTGAAATTCGCGTATTGCAATGTGTTGTTTCCGGCGATAGGCACTTGTGTAACCACCGTGCTTTGTCCCCAGTTCGGGAAGAAATCGGTGCCGGGTACATTGGTATAGCTGTCACTGAAAACAGACAGCACATTGGCTGCGTTGGCAGATGGCGCGGGCGCTGCTGTAGCCGGCGTTACCGGGTTGCGATAAAAATAAATATTATCTACATATACATTTGGCAGGCTGCCAGACAGCACCAGTTGCGCAAGGTTCGCGGTTGATGCCAGGCCTGTAAAACTTGACAAAGGCACATCAATACTGACCCAGTTGTTTGATACCAGCGTTGGACTAGTGACGGTGATTTCATGTTGCGAATCATCGCCGCCGCCAAACACTCCGTTCGCGCCGAAATCGACCAGCAATATTTTGAAATTGTTGGGCAGGTTGGTTGCATCCGGTGTCCATAAATCCATGTGGAAGAAACGCATCGCGCTCGCGTTCACCGGTGGTGTTTTGAATTCAATACCCACGAAGTTGAGGTTGCGGTAACGGATGACATCATTGCCGGCCACTTGAATGAAGAACTCTTCCGCGGTTGAAAACTGCCAGCGAGTGTTCCAGGTATCAACAGGCACATTGCTGTACGCGTTGCTGTATAATGATACAACATTTGATGGGTCCTGAGTGGGATTGGGAGCCGCAGATGTAGGCCCGACGGGCGTTCCGGTAGACGTGATCTGTAATGATCCGATGGCTTCTTCCCCGGCCAATATGGCTTTCACGGTGGCAGTGCCCGCATCGTTCACCTGTACAAGCCCGGTTTCATTCACGCTTGCCACGCCGGTATTGCTGCTGGTAAATGTGAAGTAATGAGGTGACACACCCACTGTTTGGTTGACACCCGAAGGCAGGTTTACCCTGGTTTCCAATCCGTCAACCTGGATCCTGTCTCCCGTTTCTGCATTGCCGATCACACGGTCTTGTCCATTGAAAATAACGCCGGTGACAGTGCCTAAGTCAGGCACTTGCTCAAAGCGCACTTCATCAATCCAGATAGTGTAACCCCTTCCGTTTTCCGGGCCTGCGGAATAATAGAACAAACCTTTTTCATTGGTCAGTTTCGCCGGGTCCGGAATGGGGATATATACTTTTTTCCAGTTGCTGTTGACCGGGGTGTTTTGCAGGCTCACGAGGAATTTATTTTCTCCGAGGTCGTTGCCTAAGCCCATCACGCCAATGGTTGCGGGCTGTGAAGCTTTAATGTAAAAGCTGATGGCATTGAAGCCACTGAGGTTGCGGCCGGTGCGGCTGTAGAAAACGCCGCCTGCATAAGAGCCTTGCGGACTGTTAGCATCGGGCACTTCAAAGCGCATGGATGCGGCAGTTCCCGCATAGCTTACCTGGTTGTCTACCTGGAAGGCACGCACATCCGAGCCACCGAATGCGGCATAAGCGAGGTCGCTGGTGAAATCATCAATGAACACTTCTGCCGTTGCCGGTAAATCGGGCGCGACGAGGCCATCAATATCCCTGCGGCAGCCCAGGCTTGTTAGGATAAGCGTAGCCGTTAGCAGAAAGAACCACTGGGTTTTTGTGATTATTTTTTTCATAAACAACTCTTTATTAGTTAAAGCAATCGTGAGCAATTATTTTCCAATATTGATTTGAATGTATGTCCTGATTTCCCATTCGTTGCCATCAGGGAATCCAATGGCTGTTGGATCGGGTACCCAGTTGCCGGCCGCGTCAAGTGTTTTCACCGGGGAGTAACGTGGCGAATACCTGTTCAGCGTGCGGTAAGTGCCGCGAACACCTATTTTGGTGCCGGGAAGCATGAACCAGTCAGGCTTTCCGATTTCGGTGGAAAGGTCTGCGATCAACTGCAAGGGGAACGTCAGGTTGAAATCACGATGGTAGTCGAATGGGCCCCAATCGTTGAATTTTCCAATCGCGATCAGTTTAGTTTTCTTATAGATTGTCCGCACATCAATACCATACCTGTTAATGGTCCGCGTGTCATTGCCATTGGCCTGTCCGTTACCTGCGTACAGGTTCGCGATGATGCCGAAGTTTGGATTGAGTTTAGACACGATGCGCGCATTCGCTTCCCAGAGGTCTTGCGCCGGCGCTGAACCGGGGAATACGAATGTGGTACGTCCGTTACCGAGGATACCAATTGCCGCGTCCTGGATGGTTGGCAGGTGGCGGTACACAAAATCGGCGCTCACCGCGAATTTGGCATCTTCCGCACGGTCGTTGTCCCAATCATACATCCAGGTGCCCGGTGTGGGGTCGTAAGTGATCAGGAGTTCGCCGCCCACGGTTTCGCGGTTGGAGCGAACAGAGAATGGGTCATCCAGGATATTTCTTGGCCTTGCCGGTGCAATCAGGTCGGATGGGATCGGGCCCTCAATCGGCTTTTGCCAGAGGAAGTTCGGCGCAAACTGGAACTTGCCCACATTCACGGTAAAACCACTCAGTACATTATACATGTTACCGCTGCCAGCATCTTTTAAGCGCCACCCGGTGAAAGTCCTGGTTTGGTCCATGCCGCCATTCGCCACCAGGCCCATATATGATGCAAGTCCGTACCAGTTGATGTTTCCGGCAGAGTAGGTCAGTTTGATTTTTCCCCCGAAATTATCTTCCGTCCTGATCTGGTCCTGGTACACTACATTGTCGCGTGTAAGCTGGAATACGCGCCCGTTCAGCGGTTGGCCGCCCCATAACCCTCCGAGGTCAACACCCAGGTTACCGAATTTGCGTGAAACGGCGAGTGAAGCCCTTCTTGTTTTGGGCATCGGTACCGCGAATGAACTTTGCAGGTTGCTGCGCTGCGTGAGGTCTTCGTGGAAGATACCGGTAACATTGAATTTGGCGACGGTGCGGCTGTACTTCAGCAATATAGCAGGGTTGGCGCCCCACCAGAGTTCAGGGCCGAAAGCGAGTTTCAAACCTTTGATTTGTTTTTTTCCTTCGATCTCAAAACCAAATGGCGCTTCGCCGTTATAGATATCAATATTAGGGCCATAGTTGGCTTCAGGGTAAAGGCCGAAGAAATCGCCCTCATAACCCCAATGGTAATGCCCGGTACGGTAAAAACCTGTCAGGTTAAAGTATTTGCTGTTCCAGCTAAACTGGCTCCTGTAGAGTTGAAGCCTGTTGTTTGAATTGATGAGTTGCTGGCCGTTGGGAGTATTCACGGTAATTTTGCGGCCCCTGTTTTCGTAAAACACTTCATCAATCGGGTTTTCGGCCACATTGCCCAACACGTTAAACTGCACATTGGCCATCACATTTGGCGCCGGGCGCGCGGTGACACCTATGTTGAATGATTGCATGTGGTCGAAACCGAGTTTGTTCGGGTAGGTGGTACCGTTAGGAATTGGTTCGCGGGGCGTGGCGATCAGGCTTCCACCAGTATGGTAGGTGCTGAAATTGGCCTGCAGGTCGCTTAGATATAATTTTCCTTTCGACTGGCTTTCGAGCGCCGCTTTATCACCACGCGCCCTTAAAGTGGCATCAGCCAACTGTACCTGGCTCAGGCTGCTGATTTTTGCCTGGGCGTCGCCGGCATAGGGGTTGTAGCGGTGTACCTCTTGTAATGCGTAATAAGCCGCACGGGGGTATAACTGGTAAAGCCCCCTTTCATTGGTAGGCCCTTTGGCGCAGATGCCAAACCATTCTTCATTCATATTATTATCACCGGCTACAAAATCAAACAAGTAACCTCCGTTCGACCATGAGGCGTTGATATCATGTTCATCCAGGTTAGTGGTTTGTCCGTATTTCCACCATCCGTCGCTGAACTGGAACGTAAAGCCACCAATGCTGAGCCCAGTCTTTCCCAATCCGGCTGCCTGCGCGTAAATATCTTTCCAGTTGCTCACGAGGTAGCGGGCTTGTGACAATTGGTCTTCGGATTGTGTGATGGTATTGAATGCATCGGATCCGAATTCAGTAAAGAGTACCGGTTTATTGTATTCATTCTTAACCCGGTCAAATAAATCAGTGAAAGTCATGCCCCGGTAGCTGTTCACACCAAGGATGTCCACGTCTTTGCACTCACGGGCGATGATGTCGAGGAATAAAAGGTCACCGTTACAAATGGCAACAGGATGCGTGTTGTCGATTGCCTTCATTTGGACCGCCGCATCGTTGAATAATTTATAGAGATGGTATGCGTCTTTTGTTGATTGCCTGTCGGCCATTGGGATGTTTTCCGTTTCCGCTCCCCTCCAAAACAGGCCATAGTTATTTTCATTGCCCAACAGGAACAGGAGGATGCCGGGTGTGTTTTTGTATTCGGCCACCATCTCCTTCACTTCTTTCAGGAGCAGTTCGCGAACCAGGGGGCTCGCATAATTTGTATTGGCTTCCCATTTGCCTTTAAGGGTGAGGCCATAACGGCCAAAGGAATGGTTCAGCATGGTGAAAATACCATATTCCTCATACATATACTTAATCCAACGGGCGGGTACGCCGATGTACTGGCGGATGGCGTTGACCCCCATATTTTTCAGGAGGGGCATTTCCTGGTCAAGCGCCGCTTTAATAACATCATCGGGCTGCTGCCACAAACTATAAGAGTAATTGGTTCCGATGGGATAATAATCCCAATTCATCCCGTTCACGAAGAAGTCTTTCCCATTCACCTGGAGGGTAAAGCCCTGGGGGGAGCTTTTCACCGCCACACGGTCCGACTGGGCCTGAACGAAACTGATCCATACAAAAACATGGACAAGAAAAAGCGTTAGTTTTTTTCTCATAATGGCAAGTTTTAATGATCCGGTATATAAAATCTTCATATGTTGAAGGAAAACCCTCAAAATCTGAAGGAATTCAAAACGAAAGAATGGTTGGAGGGTAATGAAGCCGGATTAACACAGTTTTCAGGGAGAATTGATCCTTTAAAAGTACATCAATTGATACCTCATCAACAAATAATCAACCACAACAGTACTACAACCAACAAAGAAAAACCCTAATTTGAGGCTAAATCTGCTACATCTATACTACATCAACCTAAATATTGTGGATTTCTCTGGCGGGGTATTCGGAGAATCCGCCTTTTGTTGCAGCTTTCTGTAGCCGCAATAAGCCAATCATATGCCCAGGATCCTATTAGCCAGCAGGAGGTGCAGGTTTTTACCCATAATCAGTACCGGGCAGGTTCGCAAAACTGGGCGGTCGCGCAAGACGGTAACAACCGGGTTTTATTTGCCAACAATGAAGGTTTGCTGGTTTTTGACGGCACCCGGTGGCAGGTATATCCTGTGCCCAATAAAACGATTGTCAGGTCGGTTGGGGTTGCTGCCGATAGCCGTATATATGTGGGCGCCCAGGATGAACTGGGTTATTTTGCCCCTGATGCCAGCGGTTGCCTGCGCTATAACTCCCTGAGGGAAAAATTACCCGTTTCGGTGCAACGATTTGCTGATGTATGGGAGTTGGAGATGCAAGGGAATGTTGTTTTTTTCAGGACGAACCACCATATTTTCAGGTGGGAAAATGAGCAGTTCCTTGTTTTTCCCGCTCCTTCCGCCTGGGTTTCCCTGCATCAGCACCAAAATCAGGTGCTGGCACAGGACGATAAAACCGGCTTATTGGTATTTGAACAGGGTGCCTGGAAACCCTGGATACCTGCTTCAGGCTTACCGGATGGCTTCCAGGTTACCGATATCACCCCGTTCCGGAAGGATACAAGCCTGGTGAGCAGTAATGGCCACGGGTTGATGCTAATGGCAGGAAACCAACTGCTGCCATTTACCATCCGGTCTGCTTCCATCAAGCCCGACCAGCATATGACCTCTGTTTCCCAGGCCCCGGATGGTAGTTTTTGGGTGGGTACCTATTTCAATGGCGCTTTCCATATGTCGGCCGAAGGGCAAATCCTGGATAAACTGTCTACTTCAAATGGCTTGCCGAATAATACGGTCAGGGTGATTTACAGCGACCAGGAAGGCAATGCCTGGGTTGGATTGGATAATGGGTTAGCGTTGTATTCATATAATAATCATGTCCGGCATATCAATCCGCCCGCATTCAACAAAGGGGCCGGATACCAGGTAAAGTCACACCAGGGAAACTTGTATTTCGCGCTGTCGACCGGTTTGCAATATGTGCCGATCCAGGGGGTTCGCGACCTGAGCGAAGTCAGAACAGAGCCTATCCCGATAGCCGGGGGATTGACCTGGCAGTTGTCGGTTTACAACAACCAGTTATTAGCCGGGAGGGATGATGGCTTATGGTTGATTGAGCAAAACCGCGCTAAAAAAATCCTTTCAGATACCGGTTTCTGGGGCTGTATCCCTGTACCCGGATCAAACCCGCCCTTGCTGGCGGCTGGCAATTACCTGGGGATCCGTCAATTGGAAGTGTCCGATAAGGGATTAACAGACAAAGGCCCGGTGAAAGGATTCGCGGAATCGAGCCGGTATATGGAGGCCGATGATTCCTGTGTCTGGGTATCGCATCCTTACCGCGGTGTATTCAGGATCAACAGCAAAACGAATGAGATCCGTTTGTATGGACAAAAAAAAGGGTTCCCTTCTGATTTGGACAATCATGTATTCAAGCTGCGCAATAAAATTGTGTTTGCCACATCAAGGGGATTGTATGCGTATGATGCGGGCAGGGACAGTATTGTGAAAGCACCAGCATATGAGAAACTATTTGGGGCTTTGCCGTTGCGGTACCTGAAAGAAGACAATAGCGGCAACATCTGGTTTGTGCAGGATAAAATGCTGGCGGTGGTTGATTACAGCGGCGATTCAGCCGTCATTCATTATATCCCCGAATTGCACAACAGGATTTTAAGCGGCTTTGAAAATATTTATCCTTACGACCAGGAGAATGTATTGATCAGCGCCGAATCAGGGTTTTACCATATCAATTATCGTGCATATCGCGAACGCATCAGGCCGTTTAAGGCTTACTTATCGGAACTGAGTTTTATTGGCAGCCGGGACAGCATTTTGTTTGGCGGTTTTGGTGAAGGGCAGATACATGGAAAGGACCCTTTAGTGATCCCATATCAATCCAACTCATTGCATTTCGCGGGCGCTGCGTCCTGGTTCGGACAGCACAGTTCGATGGAGTTTAGCTTTTTCCTGGAAGGGTTTGATGATGGGTGGGGCCCCTGGGTCATCAATCCTGAAAAAGATTACACCAATTTACCTGCAGGCAAATACACATTTAACATCCGCGCGCGACGGAGCCCTTCACACCTGTCTGAAGTGTACTCATTCAAATTTGTGGTGGCATCACCATGGTACAAAACAACATGGGCGTACCTGGCGTACGGCATATTGGCCATCATGTGTGTGTATGCGTTAATGAAGATGCAATCGCGCAAGCATAAACGCAGGCAGGAAGCGCGCAGGCAGGCCGACCAGCAAAAGTTCAAGGAAGAGCAAAAGCAGATGGCATACCAGTTTCAGTTGCAGATGGAGAAATCGGAAAAAGACCTGATGCGGGTGCAAAAAGAGAAACTGGAAGCGGAAATTGAATTCAAGAACTCAGAACTGGCAAGCGCTACACTCAACCTCGTGCATAAAAAGGAATTTATCTTGAAATTGAAAACGGCCTTGCAGCAATTTCAGAAAGGGGCAAAGGAAGAGGAAAACCAGGAATTGAAAAGATTATTGAAAGTATTGTCTGAAGAGGAGAAGCTGGATGAGGAGTGGGATAATTTTTCGCATCATTTCAACAGCGTGCATGGCGATTTCCTGAAGATATTGAAAACGAAATTTCCATCGTTGAGGCCACACGAACTCAGGCTTTGCGCGTATTTACGCATGAACCTGAGCAGTAAGGAAATAGCCCCGTTGATGAGCATTTCGCTGCGGGGCGTAGAAATCAGCCGGTACCGGCTGCGAAAAAAAATCGGCTTGCCCACCGAAGTCAACCTCGTGCAATATTTAATGGATTTGCAATAATGGGGTTGGATCAATCATTCATCTTGCCAAAACTTATCACTGCGATACGGCTTTAAGCCCGATAATAGAAGCAATGAGCGTGGCAATAAAAAACAAGCGAAGGAAAGTAGCGGGTTCTTTAAAAACAAAGATACCAACCAATACTGTGCCAACAGCGCCAATGCCCGTCCAGACAGCATAAGCGGTACCTATAGGCAAATGTTGTGTGGCTTTCACGAGCAACCACATGCTGATGCCCAGCGACACTAAGAAACCGCCATACCAGAGGTACATGGTTTGTCCGCTTGTTTCTTTTGCTTTGCCCAGGCAAAAAGCAAATGCCACTTCAAATAATCCCGCGATGATGAGGGTGATCCAATGCATGTGTTGATGTTTGACAGCAGTAACGGCATCTAAATTACAATGATGCATCATGCCTGCCAAACCACAGCCATTGGGACTTTTTGACTAAAGTGTTGGTTTATTTCTTCTTTACAGTGGCCAGGTTTCCATTCACGGATTTCGCCAGGTATTTTACCACTTCGCCCTGGCTTTGGTCTGTCATTTTTTTCAATGATACTTGTCCGGTCAACGACTTGTATTCTTTTGTCCGGTTCGTGACAAAAGGGCCGCTCATGGCCAGTTCTTCATTCGCCGCCGCCAAGTCTAACACGTTTAGCTGGCGCACATATTTATGCGGATCCATCGGGTAGTTATGCTCGAGCAATTCCCAGTCTTGTATGATGATCTTTTTATCCTTTGCAATGTGGATTTTTAATTTTTTAACGCCATAGTATTGTTGGTCGCCAATTTTAAACCAGGTGTGTGAGTACCCGTTGTACCGGCCTTTTTCTTTACTGATCAACACCTCGTATACGAGTTGTTCGCGGGTGGTATCGTTGGTGATATGCCCTTTCCAAAGCCCTGTAATATCCTGGCTTTTCGACAGTAAGGGGCATGCGATGGCGATGAGCAAATAGCTGATGTATTTCATAGGTTGAAGCAGTTATAACGTGTATAACGTAATTCCTTCATATTTATTGAATGCCGGAATAGATAAAATCCGTATCAGGCTTGATTCAAGAGGATTTATTCGCTTGCAAAGAGGAGTAGTTGCAGTTATGATGACAGGTCATGCAGCATCATATCAACCTTATCAAACAGTTCGCCAACGCCTAGGCTGGCCCATAGAATAAATACTGCGAGCAGGATTTTTGCCCAAATGGGAAAAGCGATACCTGTACGCTGACGGATCTTCCCGGTAACAGGTGAAAAGAAGAGGGCGGACAAAAGCAATATGAATACGCCGAAGAATGGATCATTTCCCCAGCCAATATTGATGATGCCAATTATTGCGGCAATGATGCCAAAGCCGCCGCTCAGTATTGTTGTGATGGTATGTTTAGCCGCCATATTCATTTCCATGCCTGGTTTGTCTTAATGAACAGTCATGGCATGCAAATATATAAAAGTACTTTGAAAAACAAAGTAAAATGCCATTTATCTCATCCGCTAAGGCATTAACGCAGAGATTCCGTAACTTACCCATTCGAAATAACCCATATCATGGACCCCCATCATCATATCGACCACAACCTGGAGGCGGTTAAAATTTTTGACCGGTTGGCTTCGCTGTACCAGGAGAAGTACATGAATGTGGATGCTTACGCGGATGATTTGCAATGGTTGCTTTCGAGGTTACAGCAGGGCGCTGTTGTGCACGACCTCGCATGCGGCCCGGGCAATGTGTCGAACTACCTCTTGCGCCACAGGCCTGATCTTCGTGTAACCGGTTCCGATTTATCGGAGAATATGGTCATGCTGGCTGCTGTTGCCAACCCGGAAGCCGGCTTTTCCGTGATGGATGCAAGGCTCGTGCACAAATTGCCGGGCAGCTATGATGCCATAGTGGTATCATTCTTACTGCCATATCTGAACAGGGCGGAAGCAGGTGCACTGATTGGGGGAATAAAAGAAAAATTGACGGTTGATGGTTATGTGTACCTATCATTTATTGAAGCGCCATATCATACATCAGGCCCGCAAACAGGGAGCCAAGGCGATTTGGTCCATATGTATTTTTACGATGAGGCGGAATTAATGCCTGTGTTCAGTAAATATGGATTAAGCGTCAGGTACAAATCTGATTTACGCACGGTTATCGCCAATGGTGCGGAAGTGAAAGACCGTACCATCATCCTTCAACCCATAGCAAACAACATATAAATCAACCAACATGCAAGCAAACCAGGTAAATCCGAAAACGTTTTTACTGCACTTGGCCATCATCATTCCGGCCTTTCTCATCTCCTGTTCGGCACCGCCAAAAAAAGTTGTTGACCTGTCAAAGGAAAGAGCTTCCATCTCCGCCATGCTCGACTCCTTTAACGTGGCGGCGGCACGCGCTGACTTCAACCGGTATTTTTCGTTTTATGATTCAGGCGCCATATTCATTGGCACAGATGCCACAGAGCGTTGGACAAAAGATTCTTTCATGGTTTGGTCAAAACCTTATTTCGACAGGGGCCGGGCATGGAATTTCAGCTCTGTACAAAGGGATATTTATTTTTCGGAGGATGGCGGCATGGCCTGGTTTGATGAATTGCTGAATACGCAAATGAAAATTTGCAGGGGATCGGGTGTGCTGGCTAAAATCGGCGATGAGTGGAAAATCAGGCAGTACGTATTATCAACCACCATACCCAACCGGATAATCGACACCGTGATTTCATTGAAAGCCGCTGAAGAAGATTCCATTTTATCAAGTCTCAAAAAGTAAAAGCCATGGAGGCCGATATCCAACAATACCATAACCAGCAGGCTGATGCAGATAAAGCTATTTGTGATGTGTTGTACGCGTTGATCAGCAAACACCTAGAAGGGGCAGAACCAAAGGTCTGGCATGCGCACCCGGTTTGGTTTATAGAAGGAAACCCCATTGTGGGGTACAGCAAACTGAAAAACTGTGTGCGGCTATTGTTTTGGAGCGGACAAAGTTTTAATGAACCTGAACTATCCCCGGAAGGAAAGTTTAAAGCGGCCGAATTCAGGTACACGAGCCCGGATCAGGTTGACGCGGAATCGCTGAAACGCTGGCTGCTAAAGGCTAAGGGCATTCAGTGGGATTATAAAAATATAGTAAAGCGGAAGGGCGAGCTGATCAGGCTTTCATAGCATTTGACATGGCAAGTTTTGATTGATGAATGTGATAAATACATGATGATATGGATTTGAAATTATTCAATGAAGATTACCTGCCCTTATTAAACTTCGTGATCTCCCTATCGGGTTTGATATCTTTGGTGTTGTTGATTATTCAATACAAGCGCGACAACAAATGGCAGAAATTGCAATCCTCATATAATTTCATCGGCATAGGTGAAGAGTTGTCGCTGCAGGAAAGATTATATGATGTGTATGTGCGCCTCGGTATTTACTCATTCCCCGAAACATGCAAGCCTATGAGTGCGGATGATGTGTTCAAGATCGCGCACGATATGGAAGCGACACTGGTGACGAATATGTTCCTCAATCATCTGCAAAACCTCTCTATCGCGTATTCCTTTGGATTGGTGGATGAGAAAGTCTTTAGCGAAATCCATTATGGCCGCATCCGCTGGTGGCATACCATCCTCGAACCCTATATTGCCCAGCGCAGGATTGATTATCATAACCCGCGCATCTGGCATGAATTCGTTGCACTGGCTGTTTCAAACCATAAAGCCTCCGCATAAATTCAGTGTATCTGTTTTGACTTCAGCGATGAAAAAATCGCCGGTTCCTGTTCTTTTACACAAGGAATGCCTGACTGCCTGCCATAGGTTTGAGTGATCGTTAATCACTTAAACCATCCCTTATGAAACGGATTATTTTTTTCTTGTTGCTTGGGTCCATGGCGTTGATGATGGATGCAAAAGCTTCGCGCCCGGTGCTTACAGAAACACAGGCACCGGCAACATGGCAAGGCATTGTGACGCCCATTTTTCAAAACCTGGACCCTAAAAAACTGAAATCGCTGATGTCGGCTGAAGACCCCGTTGCGATACAGGTGTATTACAAAGAACTTGGCCGGCAATTGATAGAATCCATCCGGAAAGGTTATGGAAAGGATATATCAAAAGAAGTGGGGGAGCAGTATGAGTTGGCCATATTGTATGGGTACCTCTATTTTTTGCAGGAGAACGGAGTGAAGGACATTCAGTTGGAGAGGCCCGCGCCTTCACCGGTTGACCCATTGGATTGCATCGTTTCAGCCGTTTCCGGTTTATTGAGTATCAATGAGATCCAGGGCATTTACAACAGTTTCATGGCTGGCGCCACCTCGGCCAGCATCATCAAAACGCTGAAGTTCGCGCTGAAGCGGGTTGCCACGGCATGGACGATCCTGGCAACGGTGTATTCGCTGGGTTCCTGCATGGACTGGTGGTAATCAGATCGACATCAACACCAATATATACCATTAAATACCATGAGTCAAATTACAGGTTACCTGCCATTGATTTTCTTTGGCTTCATCATCCTGGTGCATGTTATCCGCATCATCTACCTGATGGTTAAGCCGGGCTTATTGCCAAAAATCCGGTATTTTGAAAACAGGCAATTGTCGGCTATCCAGTTGGGCATTTATTATGTCATCACCATTTTAATGTTATCGCTCCTGATCTGGCTCCGGTATTTTTCGGATTGGGCGATGCTATCCTGATATGCGCTGTTCGCATCACATCATTATGTGATTGCCTGGCTTTGCAAGTACCGGTAGTTTTGTGCTTTGCGGGATGTGTACCATCCAGCCTCACAATACCAAAGAAAGCAAAGATGAAGATGCAGGGAAGATCGGTGATGATGTTTATCGCGATGAGCCTTGACGGCTATATCGCTGGCCCGGGCGATGACCTGGGTTTCCTGGGACAAGTAGAACGGGAAGGTGAAGACTATGGGTACAGGTTGATGATGGATGAAGTGGATACAGTTGTGTTGGGGAGAAGGACGTACGACCAGGTCATGCGTATAAATGGTGAACTGGCATATGGTGACCGGGAAACATATGTTGTAAGCCGGCAATCATTTGAAGGTAGGGGCAAACTGCATTTTCACCAGGGCGATCCCGCATTGCTCATACATATGTTGAGGTTAAGGCCCGGTGGAAAAATACTGGTTGATGGAGGAGCAGAAATTTTGCATGATTTATTCTGGCACAGGCAAATTGATGAATGCATCATTTCGATCATTCCGGTGATGCTGGGCAATGGTGTTAAACTGTTTCGGGATGACAGGCCAAAGCAGGAACTGAAACTGGTTCAGGCAAAAACGTATGACAGCGGGTTGATGCAACTGCATTATACCATCCATCAAAATCGACACTACAGCATCCAATGATCATTGTGCATAAAAAAACCGTACCTGCTTATACAGGTACGGTTCGGTAATTCCCCGCTGATTACTTAACGGTGGCGGCTAAACGCTCCGATACTTTATCCCAGTTCACAAGGCTCCAGAAAGCGCCCAGGTATTCCGCGCGGCGGTTTTGATATTTCAGGTAGTATGCATGTTCCCAAACGTCAACACCTAAGATTGGCGTACCTTTTACTTCGGCCACATCCATCAATGGGTTGTCCTGGTTAGGGGTAGAACTGATGGCAAGTTTTCCATCAGCGCCAACAATCAGCCAGGCCCAGCCACTGCCGAAGCGCGTCATGCCTGCCTGGTTGAATTTTTCTTTAAACGCGTCGAATGAGCCAAATGCTTCATTGATAAGTGCAGACAGTTTATCAGACATGCTTCCTGCTTTGCCTGCAGGCGCAAGGCTTTCCCAAAAGAACGTATGGTTCCAGTGGCCACCGCCATTGTTGCGAACGGCTGCGCTGATGCTGCCCGCTTTGGCAACCAGTGATTCCAACGATTCGTTTTCATGGGCTGTGCCCTTGATGGCATTGTTCAGGTTATCTACATAAGCCTGGTGGTGTTTGCCATGATGAATCTGCATGGTTTGCGTGTCGATATGCGGCTCCAGCGCATCATGCGCGTATGGAAGAGCCGGTAATGTAAATGCCATAGTGAAGATATTTATATGGTGATAAATTCGGATAACAAAGGTACAGGTTGCCCGCCGGATTCGGCCAGTGGCTGTTGATTGTTTCGCATTTCGATAATATAACAGCTACGCTGGTTAATTGTTGCCATCTGCACCTGCGTTTACGTTCTCTTCTGCTTGAAAAATGATTTCATCAGTTCGCTGCAGGCTTCTTCCAGCACGCCGCCCCTGAGTTGGGTTTTGGGATGAAATGGAGAGCGCCCCCCGGTTGATTTCCGGTATCCGTTTTTTTCATCATACGCGCCAAATACAATGCTACCGATCTTGCTCCAGTATAAGGCCCCGCTGCACATCAGGCAGGGTTCTACGGTTACGTATAAGGTTGCATCGGGCAAATACTTGCTCCCGAGGTATTGAAAGGCTCCGGTGAGTGCCAGTATCTCCGCATGTGCCGTACAATCGTTGAGTAGTTCCACCTGGTTGTGCGCGCGCGCAATCACCTGGCCGTTCATCACGAGCACAGCGCCAACGGGCACTTCATCTTGTTCATATGCTTTCATGGCTTCCTTAATGGCCAGTTGCATAAAATGCTCATCCGTCTGCATTTCTCAGTAACTTTATTCAAATGTACGGTAATGTTGCTGGCCGATCAGGTAAAAACACTCAGGCAATTTTATGCCTCCGGGGCCACCCGCCCCCTTTCATTCAGGAAAGAACAATTGCGCAAGTTATCCGGCGCGCTGACCCGGTTCGAGGAAGATATTTTCAAAGCTTTGCATGATGACCTTCGGAAAAGCCGGGAGGAAACCTGGGTTACGGAAATCGCGTTGCTGCAATCTGAAATCAGGCATTGCCTGAGCCAACTTAAGCATTGGATGAGCCCCGAACCGGTGGCCACCAATTTGCTGAACTGGCCCTCTTCCAGTGAAATCAGGCCGGAACCATTGGGGCTTGTGCTGATTGTTGGGCCCTGGAATTACCCTTTGCAATTATTGTTACTGCCCCTGGCTTCGGCGATGGCCGCCGGCAACTGCGTCATCCTGAAAGCGCCTGAACATGCGCCCGCATCCACCGCCGTGATGAAGCGGATCATTGAAGGGATTTTCCCGCCAAACTATATCCTGTTTTTGGAAGGCGAGGGGCATGAGGTACTGCCGGGTTTGATCCGCGACCATGCACCCGACCATATTTTTTTTACGGGCAGCACCCAGGTGGGAAAACTCATTTATCAGTATGCCGCGGAAAAATTAATACCCGTTACCCTGGAGCTGGGCGGCAAATCGCCTGCCGTCATTACCGGTAATGCAAATATAACGGTAACGGCTAAACGCATTGCCCTTGCAAAATTTTCCAATGCCGGGCAAATGTGCGTGGCGCCCGATTACCTGCTGGTACACCGGTCTGTGCGCGACCGGATGCTGGATGAACTGCAGTCATGCATAAAAAAATTCTTTGGCCATAACCCGAAAGCCTCTCCCGATTTTGGCCGCATCATCAATAGGCGCCAGTTCGACAGGCTGATCGCTTACCTGGAAGGTGCGCGGATCCTGTACGGAGGGGATGCGGATGCCGGCCAGTTGTATATCTCGCCCACTTTGATGGAAACCACCCAGGATGCAGCGATTATGCGGGATGAAATCTTTGGCCCGATTTTACCCATCATGGTGTATGACCGTGATGAGGAAGCCTTGGAAATTATATCACGTAACCCGAACCCACTGGCTTTTTATGTGTTCAGCAATAGCCGCAGCGAAGCGGATACATGGCTGAACGCCGTACCGGCGGGCGGTGCATGCGTGAATAATGTGAGCTGGCACCTTACCAACCACAACCTGCCCTTTGGTGGCCGCGGCGCCAGTGGCATCGGGGCTTATCATGGAAAAGCGGGGTTCGACAGGTTCAGTCACCTGAAATCCGTCATGCGTACCCCCACCTGGTTTGATCCCTTTATCAAGTATCCCCCCTTTGCCGGCAAATTGAAATGGCTGAAATGGTTGGTACGTTGACCATAAGTGAAAACATTTGGGCTTTTGTGTTGTTAGATATTTCCGGTTCCTGGCAGAGCAACCGGGGCATGACATCATAATTATACATCAAACGTGACCATACGACAGCGCATCCTCAAATTATTTTACCCGATATTAATGAAACTAACGGCACCGGTTGCACGAAAAAGCATCCGGTTGCACAAGGATCCCCCAAACCCACCGGCGGAGATCTATAACCTTCATGTGGAGGATGTAACCGGAAATAACATCCCACTAGCACAGGCGAAAGGTAAAAATTTACTCCTGGTAAATACGGCATCCGATTGTGGCTATACCGCCCAGTATGCTTCGCTGGAAGAACTGCGTGCCAGGTATCCGCATCAACTCCTGATCATCGGCTTCCCTTCCAATGAATTCAAGGAACAGGAAAAGGCAGATGACGAAAGCATACTGCAGTTTTGCCGGGTAAATTATGGTGTGCAGTTTCCCTTGTCTAAGAAATCAAATGTATTAAAGGGCGATGGCCAGCACCCGGTGTACCGCTGGCTGACGAGCAAAGGGTTGAATGGATGGAATGACAAAGCGCCGGAATGGAATTTTTCCAAATACCTCCTGGATGAAAAAGGCAGGCTCCTGGCCTATTTTGGCCCGCAGGTTGACCCGCTGTCAAAGGAAATTTGTCAATTGATTGAGCAATAAACCAATCTCCAGTCAAGATACCCTTAGAGCGGGCATTTTTCGTGGTAATTGATCAGTTCAATCGGGCTGCGCTCAAACTCGTAATCTTTATAATGCTCAAGGATTTGGTCCAATACTTCGTGTATGGCTTCCCGTGAGGTTAACGTAACAAGTTTGTACCTGAATTCCTTGATGCCCGGTAAGCCTTTCAGGTAATTGGTGTAATGGCGCCTCATTTCGTTGATGCCCACTACAGGGCCTTTCCATTCGAGGGAACGGTCGAGGTGCTTGCGGCATACATCCACGCGCTCCTGTAAGCTTGGCGCCGGCATACTGCTGTTGGTGTTCAGGAAGTGTTTGATTTCCCTGAAAATCCAGGGATACCCGATGGCGGCCCGGCCAATCATGATGCCATCCACCCCATACCTGTTTTTATATTCGAGGGCTTTCTGTGGGCTGTCAATGTCGCCATTTCCAAAAATCGGGATTTTGATGCGCGGATTGTTCTTGATTTTTCCAATCAGGGTCCAGTCAGCCTCGCCCTTATACAACTGGCAACGTGTGCGGCCATGAATGGTCAGCGCCTGGATGCCAACATCTTGCAGGCGTTCCGCTACTTCTTCAATATTCTTGCTCTGGTCGTCCCAGCCCAGCCTGGTTTTTACGGTTACCGGCAACTTGGTGCTTTTGACCACCACTTCGGTGAGGCGGATCATCAGGTCGATATCTTTCAACACACCGGCACCCGCTCCCTTGCTCACCACTTTTTTTACCGGGCAGCCGAAGTTGATGTCTACCAAATCGGGGTTTACGGTTTCGCAGATGCGCGCGCTCATGCCCATGGCTTCTTCATCACCGCCAAATATCTGGATGCCAAATGGCCTTTCTTCTTCGGTGAAGTCAAGTTTTTTACGGCTTTTCATCGCATCGCGGATCAATCCTTCGCTGCTGATGAATTCGCTGTACATCAGGTCGGCCCCATTGTCTTTACAAACAGCCCTGAAGGGCGGGTCGCTGACGTCTTCCATGGGCGCCAGCAGCAAGGGGAACTCCGGTAATTGTATGGGGCCAATATTGGGCATGCCTTAGTATATTGCAGGCGCAAAAATACAACATCTACCACGCTTATGCCATATCATAGTGCAAAAGGTTATACCGGGTCGGGCCAGTTAGGATTGTTGATGGTGTTTTTAGGCCTTGGCTTCATCCTGGCCGGGTTTGTGCAGATCGCGCTGGCATTCCGGGTTGTACCCGAAGGCACATCGATGAATGATATCGCCGATGCCATGCTTAAGGCGTTTAAAGACCCCCGGAATGTAGATGTGGCCAGGCTTTCGCAGGTATTGGGCACTTTTTTCCTGCTCTGTATCCCGGCATGGCTGTTTTCCAGGGTGGTTAATGGCCCGAAATGGTTCTGGCTGGGATTCAACCATTACTTTAATATCCGGCAGGTGATGATTGGCTTCCTCATCATTTTCGCCGCTAATATCCTGGCCGGCCCGCTGGCGGATGCGAGCAAGGCATTGATGCAATACCTGCCTTCGCTGGATGCCAAGGCAAGGGAACTGGAAAATATGTACAACGAACAAGTGGCCATCCTGAGCAACCTGCACGACTGGAAGGAATACCTGGTGGCGGTGCTGATCATGGCTTTTTTTCCCGCATTGTTTGAAGAGATGTTTTTTCGCGGGGCATTGCAAAACTTATTGGTGCGCTGGTGGAAACTGCCGCTGCTGGCCATCATTGTTACCTCATTGTTGTTCAGCCTGATCCATTCTTCGGTATACCTGTTCCTGAGCCGCGCGGCCCTTGGTTTCGCGCTGGGGTTGATCTATCATCAAACGCGCAATATCTGGGTCAGCGTCATCGCGCATTTCCTGAATAATTTCCTGGCATTGACACAACTCTATGTGCTGAGCCGGAAAACCGGTAAGATTGATGTGGAGCAGATAGACCCAAAAATGGAATGGTGGATTGGCGCGTTGGCTTTAGTGGCACTGGTTGTGTTGTTCCGTTACCTGAACCGCATATCCGACCTGAACCGCTCCCGTGTGCAGGCCAGGTACCAGGTGCTGATGGAAACGGAAAGCAACGAGCCCCCATTTGTTCACAAACAAACCCAATAGCCTTGGCATTTCATGTACAAACATTTAAAACAAGGGCCATCACGGCATTCTTTTTTGTGTTGGTGATGCTCTCAGGTTTATTCCTGCATGCCTGGCTTTTTTATCTCCTGCTTTTAGTTATTATGTTCGGCGGCATATATGAGTTCGCGCGGATCAATAAAATCATTTACGGAGAGTCATACCTGTTCCAGATGGTTTGGGCGGTACCATACATTGTGCTGCCCATGGTTTTGCTGGCCGATATGGCAGTGGGCATGCGGTTTTTAACGGAAGGCTGGTCCGGGCTGCACGCCGGAAATTATTCCCCCTTATATCCATGCGCTGTTATTTTTTCCATTTGGATCAACGATACGATGGCGTATTTGGTTGGCTCATTCATTGGTAAAACGCCTTTCTCAAAAATATCGCCCAAAAAAACCTGGGAAGGCACCATTGGCGGTGTCATCCTTTGCATGGTTGTCATCGCTTTGCTCGGAACCCTGATCGGGCCTGCCAAAACACAGCCCTGGCAGCATTGGCTGGCCATCGCGGGCATATGCGCCGTATTTGGCACAGCGGGCGATTTACTCGAAAGTAAACTCAAGCGCATGGCCGGGATTAAAGACAGCGGCCATTTCATGCCCGGCCACGGCGGTTTCCTCGACCGCTTCGATTCATTGCTGCTGGCCGTACCGCCTGTTTGGCTCTACCTGAAATTACTCGCATAAAATACACGGAAAGTTATGTGCCCATTGTACCTTTGGGCCTTAGATCCCAAATTATGACCATACACAGGGAAGGATATAAAACCATTGCCCTCGCCATGCTGGTGCTGGGCGTGCTCAACCTGCTGATTTTCTGGCTGCTCGGGGCTTCCATGCTCTGGCTTAGCACAACTGTTTTGATTATTTCCATTTTGTTTTTCCTGTTCATCGTGTCTTTTTTCCGAATCCCTGCCCGAACACTGACCATCCGCGATGGCGCTATAGTATCGCCCTGCGATGGCAAAGTGGTGGTGATTGAAGAAACACATGACGTGGAGTATTTCAAAGACAAAAGGCTCCAGGTTTCCATATTTATGAGCCCGGCCAATGTGCATGTGAACCGAAATCCCCTGAGCGGGGAAGTGCTGTATAACCAATACCATAAAGGCAAATACCTGGTTGCCTGGGACCCGAAGTCATCCACCGAAAACGAAAGGCATTCCGTAGTGATCCGCCAGGGCAGGATGGAAGTACTGGTGAAGCAAATAGCCGGCGCTGTGGCTAAGCGCATTGTCAACTATCTGCACGTAGGCGATACCGTGAGGCAGGGCGAAGAACTGGGCTTCATCAAGTTTGGGAGCCGGGTTGACCTCCTGTTGCCGCCCGGAACCAAAGTGGAAGTGAGCCTGAACCAGGTAGTGAAGGGAGGGGTTACTGTTATTGCCACATATTGATTTTATTTAATCTGTTTGCGGTTTTAACAGTTGACAGTGCCGTTGTTAAAATATAATCGCTTATTTTTACGTTACACACTAAACACAGAGACATGAAAAAACTCGTTTTATTTTCTGCAGCCGCGTTGCTGATGACCAGCCTGGCTTTTGCCGACAACACTGACAAAGGCAAGAAAAAGAAGAAATGCGCAAAAGGTAAATCCTGCTGCTCAAAAACAGCTAAAGCCTGCTGCAAAAAGTCAGATAAAACTGCTGAAATGTAAAAAAGCTGATCCCTTCAAAAGAAGGGATTTTTTTTAGAAGATATTTTCCAGTTCCGAGAGATGATGAACGGCGTATGTGGGTTTTTGTTGAATGTCGATCCTGAGGTGATTCACGAAAACACTATCCATTCCCGCATTGATGGCGCCTAAGATGTCCGCGTCGGGGTTATCGCCGATCATGATGGATTCAGACAGGCCCGCGCCGGTTTTATGCAGGGCGAAATCAAAAATTTCTTTCTGGGGTTTTACGCTATTGCTCGATTCGGAAGTGACCACTTCCCCGAAATACGGATCGAGGCCGCTGGTGCGTAATTTGTTCCATTGCGTTTGCTCGAAACCGTTGGTAATGAGGTGCAGATGGTAACCTTTGTTTTTCAGGTATTCCAGGATCTCAATGGTATAGGGAAAGAGCCCTTTTTTGGTGGGCAATATTTCCAGGAATCGCTGGCTAAGTTCGCGGGCCATGGCTTCATGCCCGATTTTAAATTCGAGCAGGGTGCGCCACATCCTTTTCCATTTCAGGTCTTCCGCGGTAATCAAACCTTTATGGTATTTATTCCAGAGCGTTTCGTTGTGGTATAAATATTTCTGGTAAAAATCGTCGAAATAGGGGGTCACTGTTTTCGCCATCCCAAATTCCTCGTACAAGTCTTCGAGGGTGCTTTTGGCATTCAAGTCAAAGTCCCACAACGTGTGGTCCAGGTCAAAAAATAAATGCTGATATGCGGATTTGGGTTGAACCAATGTGGAATGCAGGGGTTATTTACCTTTACAACGCTGCAAATTTAGTCTTTATTATGCTAAAAATATTTGATGTATGAATGTGATCATTACCGGGGCGAGTGACGGGATTGGTTTCGCAATCGCGGAAGCTTTCGCACGTGAGGGCCACAGGCTCCTTCTTTGCGCACGCCGGGAGCAGCCTTTACAGGCATCTGCAACACGTTTACGTGAAACGATGCCGCATGCCGATGTGCAGGTTTTCGCGGCAGATATGTCGAAGGCTCCGGATGTATCCGCCTTCGCGGAATGGTGCCTGCGTTTTGGCACGCCCGGTATTTTGGTCAATAACGCCGGCGTGTACCTGCCTGGAGATGTGCACAACGAAGCGGAAGGTTTCCTGGAGCAGATGATGGATACCAACCTGTTCAGCGCGTACCGGCTGACCAGGGCTTTGTTACCCGCGATGATGCATCAAAGAAGCGGGCATATTTTCAATATCTGCTCCGTAGCTTCCCTGAAAGCATACCGCGGCGGAGGTGGTTACAGCATCAGTAAATTCGCCCTGCATGGATTTAGCCAAAACCTGCGCGAAGAAATGAAGCCATATGGCATCAAAGTGACGTCGGTGTTCCCCGGCGCGGTGATGACCGCATCCTGGGGAGATTTTGATAACAGCAAACAGCGCATCATGGAAGCAAAGGACATAGCAGACATGCTGCTGGCAGCGAGCAAACTGTCAGCCGCGGCAACCGTGGAAGATATTGTCATTCGTCCCCAATTGGGCGATCTATAAAAAACCTTGATTCAACCGCTCAGCCATTTTAACAGGTTGCCCATTGCCTGTTGTAATAGTTTTGCGTATTGTTCATGCAGAGAAAACCAACCATACCTGCGGCAGGCTTCAGGCTTGTTTTCATCCTGTGGATGTTCATGGGGTTTACCGGTTCCTTATCCGCACAGGTTCGTTTACGGTTAGCCGTTAGTCCGAACCCGCCGGTTATTTGCCGGGATGAATTGCTGGAGTACAGCATCATCCTCGAGAACAGCCCTGCAACGCCCAATTTCAAGCTCCCTTCCTTTACACATTTCAGCGTGATTGGCAGCCCATCGCGTGAAACAGGCCGGCAAACGGTGAACGGACAGGTTACAACCTATATGGCCTGGACGTACACATTGCAGCCCCGAAAAACCGGGCGATTCCGGTTCTCGCCCGTGGAGGCGATGATTGCCGGTAAAAAATACCAGTCTGATCAGGTGGAAGTGGAAGTGAAAGATTGTGCTTCGCGGGGCCAGGCTACGGCAAATCCCTCAACACAAGCGACAGGCTCATTCTGGCAAGACCAATTGGTCAAACCCGGTGAGGACGCGATGGCCAAAGCAAGAAAAAACCTGCGCATGGTATTAGAGGTTGACAAGCGAGCATGCTATGTAGGTGAACCGGTGGTGGCCACTTATCAATTGTTTTCACGATTGCCCAGTGAGAGCCGGATGTCGAAGCAGCCTTCATTCAACGGTTTCTCCGTGATTGACCTTCCGGGCGCCGACCCGATGAGGCCAGATGTTCGTAAGCTGGATGGGATGGCATTTAACGCGTACACGTTGCGCAAAGCGCAGATATATCCTTTACAAGCCGGTACCGTGGAAATAGAGCCCGCCGAAGTGGAGAACGATGTCGCCTTTGTGAGGTCTGATTACCTCGAAACTCATGGTATGGGCGAATGGATGGATGAATATGCATTGGCCATGCTGCCGCCGGAAGCGATGGTACGGCAAACGGTTCCCGTGCGCAATGAGCCTGTTTTGATCCAGGTGAAGCCATTGCCGGGAAAAGATAAGCCGGAAAGTTTTACCGGCGCGGTTGGACAATTTGATATTGAAGCCAGCCTTGAACGCGGCCGATTCCCTGCCAACGAATCGGGCTTGCTCAGCATCCGCATCCGTGGCAAAGGGAATTTGCAGTGGCTCACTGCCCCTGAAATCAGCTGGCCCGCAGGGGTCGAAGGTTTTGAACCCGAAGTACAGGATGAAACAGACAAACTAACGGTGCCGGTTAGTGGCAGTAAGCTGTACCGTTTCCCTTTTTCCGTTGGCCAACCCGGAAAATATGTGTTGCCTTCGTTCGAGTTCAGTTATTTTGATCCGTTCACGGCAAGGTATATGCGGCTGCAAACACCTGAACTGCCGGTTCAGGTTGATCCTGCGGTAGCCGGCACAACTTCGCCATATCAGAAAACAACAAAGGGCTTCCTGAACAGGATGTTTTATCACCGCTGGTGGATCATTGTATTGATTGCCGGACTGGTAATTGCCGGTTTGCTGCTATGGGTACTTGCCGACCGGAAGAAGCAAAAACGTGCTGACGCGGAAACAAAAAATATTAATGCGCAACAAGTACGGGAGAATGAATCAAACCCGGAGCCAAAAGAGGTATATGTTGACCCGTTGCAGGAAAGCAGGGATTGTTTGCGTAACGACCAGGCCGCGCTGTTTTACAGCAGCCTGCACCGGGAATTCAGGCATTATTTGGGTGAGGCTTTTGGCGCAGATGCCGGCGGTTTACAGCCTTCGCAGGTGCCGGTATTAATGAAGGGGAAAAATATTCCCGAAGTATTGCAAATAAGGGCGCAGCAATTCATGCAGGACCTGCAAAGGATTTTGTATTCACCGTTTCAGCAACAGGTGGAACCGGCGAGGTTACTGGAGGAAGCAGAACATTTGATCAGTGAGATAAACCCTTACCTCAGGAATCGGTAAACTTATAGCCCACACCGCGTACGGAATGGAAATACTGCGGGTTGCGGCTGTCTTCTTCAAAATACTTCCTGAAGTTCAGGATGAAATTATCGATGGTGCGGGTGGTGGGGTACACGTTATAACCCCAAACCGTCTGCAGGATTTTTTCGCGGGTTACCACTTCATTCCTGTTCTCGATCAGGAGCTTGAGCAGCATCGCCTCTTTTTTGGTCAGTTCAATTTGTTTTCCCTTTTTATTTACGGCCTGAAGGCCTTTGAAGTCGATGCGGTTTTTACCAAACTGGTATTCATCCGCTACGGATTTGCCGGTACTCATTTGTCCGCTTTTGCGGATGAGTTTATTCACGCGCAGTAAAAGTTCTTCGAGGTTGAAAGGTTTGGTGAGATAGTCATCGGCGCCTTTTTTCAGGCCCAGCACACGGTCGGCGCTGCTGTTTTTGGCGCTGAGGATGAGGATGGGGATATCTGGATTTTGGAGGCGGATGGTTTCGCAAACGGCGATGCCATCCAGTTCGGGGAGCATCACATCGAGTATGAGGAGGTCGAAATGTTCCTGCCTGAACATATTGAGGGCTTCGGTTCCCGTGAAGCTGCTGCTCACTTCATAGCCCTCGAGTTCGAGGTTGAGTTTCAGGGCTTCCTGGAGGTTCTCTTCGTCCTCCACCAGCAATATGGAATATTTTTTTTCGCTCATGCTTTTATGATGTGTGCTGCAATTGTATGACAAACCTTGCACCACTTGGTTCGTTATCGGTTACAAAAATCTTTCCCTTGTGCTGGCGAATGATTTTTTGCGTGAGGTACAGGCCGAGGCCGGTGCCTTTCGACTGCCTTGTGGCTTCGTTGCCGAGGCGGCGGTATTTTTCAAAGATATTTTTTTTATCGGCATCCGGTATGCCTGCGCCCTGGTCGGCCACCACCAGTTCCGTGCCGTTTGTGATTGGTTGGAGCGACAGGCTGACGCTGGTATCTTTTGGTGTGTATTTCATGGCATTGTCGAGCAGGTTGTTCACGGCCAGTTGCAGCAGCAGTTGGTCGCCCTGGATATGCAGTCCCGGATGTATGGTAGCCTCAATATTTTTTTTGGGATAGCGCTGCCGGAAATCGTTCAGGCATTCTTCGAGCAGGGCGCTAAGGTCTATGTCATCCAGCGTGAAGCGGTAGCCGCCCGCGTCGAGCTGGGAGGAGAGCAGCATATTGTTGCACAAGGCGTTCATGCGGTTGGCTTCATGCAATGTGTTTTCGAGTAGGCGTTCCCGTTGTGTATCCTCAAGTTTTCTTTTTTGGAGGGTTTCGAGGTTGAGTTTGGCGATGGCGATGGGCGTTTTGAGTTCGTGGGTAACGGCAACCATGAAACGCTGTTGTTGGTTGCTGAGGTTGAGTTCTTTTTTTACGGAGCGGTACACAAAAATGGCGCCGGCGAGGATCAGCAGGAAGAAGGTGAGCCCTTCGCCGATGTATTGCGCCGTTTTTCTTTTTTTCTCTTCTTCAATTTTTTCCTGTTTGGCGAGGTATGCCGGGTCGTTGGCGTGGAGGTCGGCCAGCTTGTAAGCGGTCATTTGTTCATTTTGGCGGCTCAGCGCGATATACCACCAGATCAGCGCGGCCACGATATAGGCCAGCAGGAACCAGTAGAAGACAAAAATCGACCGTATTTTTTTTGTTTTAGCGGGCATAAGCAAGGATGAGCAAAGGTATGCCGTACAAGTGTGCGACGCAACAATGTGGAAGCATGATCCGTTGCCCATGCAACCATAACATGGAACTAATTCCGCTTATCGAGCCCCCAGGAGAGTTTGTTCCGCAGTGTTTGCAGGAAATTATTTTCGTTGAGGCGGATGAGGTTGATGCCAAAACTTTCTTTGCGCACGGCGATTTGTACTTCCCTGGATACGATTTCGCGGCGGCTGTCGAGTGTACAGAGAAAACCGTCGGTGCGGCCTTCGAGTTCGAAGGAGATGATGGTGTTATCGGGCACCACGATGGGCCTGACGTTGAGGTTGTGGGGCGCTACGGGCGTGATGACGAAGCTGCTGTTGTCGGGGAACACCACGGGCCCGCTGCAACTCAGCGAATACCCTGTGGAACCTGTGGGCGTGGCTACAATTAGCCCGTCGGCCCAGTAGGTGTTTAAAAATTCCCCGTTGAGGTAAGTGTGGATCTTGATCATCGGGGAGCTGTCTTTTTTATGGATCGAGCATTCGTTCAGCGCGTAAGGTGATTCGCCGAAGAGCGGGATATTAGCATCGAGGTGCAATAAGGAGCGCTGGTCGAGTACATACTTGCGGTTGATGATGGCATCAACGGCCACTTCAATATCCTCCTTACCGATATTGGCGAGGAAGCCCAGCCTGCCGTAGTTGATGCCCAGTACGGGGATGCCGGTATCTTTTACGAGCGTGACGGTATCGAGCATGGTACCGTCGCCGCCAAGGCTGATCATGCAATCGATGGATGTATCGAGTTGTGTGGATTCGTTGAACGTGGAATAAGGGCTGTTGATTTCTATGGCAGAGTAAAACTGGTTGAAAAAATCCTGGAAGAAAACCGGTTCCGCGCCGTGCGCGATCAGCAGGTCGAGCAATAACTTGATGTCGTTGTACTGCTCACTGTCAACGCCCCGGCTGTATATGGCTATTTTCATACAGGCTTAGAAATTGGTTTTCGTATGTAAAAATAAACCCTTTTCGCCTAATGGGTTGATGCTGTATTCCACCTGCAGGAATATGTCGTATAAAGATATGATATCAATGCCGATGCCGCCTGAATATAGAAAGCGGTTGTTGAGGCGGTTATTGAGTTCGCTCACGTTTTCAGACCACCCGATATCAGCATAGGTTTTCGCGTAGAAGGCGAAGGGTATGTATGGAATCGATTTGATGTTCCAGGGAAGGGGGATCTGGAAGGAAACGATTTTCTTTTTGACCGTGTATTTGGCAATGGCCGCGGCATATCCATCGATCACATAATTTTCGAGGCCGCGCATGTAAAAATCCTGGTAGCCCATCGCGCGCTGGTTTATATAGGCTGTCCGGAACGGCGCTTTCACGGTTCCATAAAAATCCCAGTTGCCATACCAGTTTTTGCCGAATGGCGTGTATTTGCTGTACTGCGCGTCGATGCGCAGGAGGTTCATGCCGCCCGTGAAGCCGGTGCCTTGCTTTAGTATGGTTGCCGTATACCGTTTGCCTGTGAGCGGGTAATTGACGTTGTCTGTGTTGATATACTGGAACGTGTACCCGATGAAAGGGAAACCTCCATAGTTTCTCCCGTTATTGAGGTACTGCGGGTTGAACTCGGGGCGTTTGATGCTGTCGTTCAGGTCATGATGATGGTATCCTGCAAAAAAGATATGCCTGCGGTAATAACCCCTGCGCAACTGGTAATTGGCCCGAAACAGGAGTTCGGTACGAACGTATTTATCGTTGGTGAACCGAAGGAGTTTATTGCTGTTATCCGTTTTGTATTGCACTTCGCGCGACTGTGTGATGCTGGCGGTAAAGCCAAAGCCTTCGGTGAGTTTGGCGTTGCTGTATGGGTTGCTGTAACTCACGGCCAGCATGCGGTTGAAGCCATTCAGGAGAAACACCCTGAGCTGGTCGGCGCGCCCGCTGAAATTATAATGCGCGAATTTCAAGCCATAGGTTACCCTGTTGAAACTGGCATTATGGATGTTGATCCATTCGTTCACATTCCGGTCAACCAGTTTGAATTGGGGAGTGGGGTAGATGTACCATCTTTCGCGGACCATCACAAAGATGTTGAACTCGGAGCCGTTGACAAACACCGGGTATACATTTACTTCAGAAAAGAGATTGGTATTGTATATCAGGAACCTTGAGCGTTCGAGGGTTTCATAAATGCGGGAAGCCTGTATGGAATCGCCCGGTTTGATGGGTATTTCGCGGAGTATGATAAAGGTTTTGGTTTTCTGGTTGCCAATGACCTGTATTTCGCGAAGGGCCATGCGGGCCAGCGAATCGGTGATGGGTTGTTTGATGAGGCTGCTGTCTTGCGCACGGGACGACAGCGGGTATCCCACGCACATAATGACCAGTAAGAAAAAGCAGGCAACCTTCATGCTGAACAAACTTGTCTTAATTTCCTGACGAATGCATCTCCAATGCCGGTTGTAGGGCAGACAGCATGAGGGAAGATATCATATATCCAGGTAATTCATAAGATTCCGGTAATTGCTTTCGATTTCATTTTCGAAATGCTCAATGCCATAAAAATACACTACATCGTAGTCATATCGTTCAAATGTGGCGACAACGGTGGCGATTTCTTTTTTATTGATATGAAGCGTAACGGTTAGCAGGCCATTGGCGGCATTGGTGGTGCTGTTCAGGTGCAGGATGGTGCAGTCGTTGCTTTCAACAATACGGCTGATTTCGGAAATCGCGAATTGCGTCCTTTCCATTTCCAGCACGATGATCCCGCCGATTTCATCCGCACCGGCAAAGACGCCCAGTGTTTTTAATAAGTCTGACGCGGTGATGACGCCATGGAATTGCCCGGTTTTATTCACCACCGGGATGATATTGGTATCGAACTGTATGCTTTTGTTGACGGCGTTGAGAAAATGCACATCATCCGGCACAAATGCCGGTATGAAGTGGTTTTGGAGGAGTTCGATCGGGGCTTTTTCATCTTCCGCGTCGAGCAGGTCCTCCTCGCTGATCAGGCCCAGGAAATTCTCTTCAGATATCACCGGCAGGTGTGTCACTTTAAAATCGTTGATAAGCTGGCGGGCCTTACTAACGGTGTCGGCTAATCGAAGCCTTGGGATATTCTGGTTGATGATGTCGGTGGTCAGCATAAGGCCAGGTTTAGGAAGATGCCATTGGGCATTTGTTACGAAAATAGGGAAGCCTGTGCTGAATAGACAAAATAATTCGTTAAACTGTTGCAGCGGGGGTTTTGAGTTTGCTCAGGAACCCGCCGAGGATTTTGTTGAATTCCCCGGGCACTTCCATCATGGGGGCGTGTCCGCATTTGTCGATGAAATGCAGTTCGCTGTTGGGGATCAGCCTGTTGAATTCTTTTCCCACAAAGGGTGGGGTGATGGTATCGTTATTGCCCCAGATCAGGCAGGTGGGCTGTTTGATTTGGCTGAGTTCTTCGCCGAGGTTGTTGCGGATGGCGCTTTTGGCCAGGGCGATGATTTTGATCACTTTAAGGCGGTTGTTGGTGATTTCAAACACTTCGTTCACCAGTTCATCGGTGGCCATGGCCGGATCATAAAAGGTGAGCGCGGTTTTATGGCGGATGTATTCTTTGTCGCCCCGCTTGGGATATGTATCGCCCATCCCGTTTTCAAACAGGCCTGAGCTGCCCGTCAGGATCAGGGAGCTGATGCGTTCGGGTTGTTTGAGGATATGTACGAGGGCCACATGTCCGCCCAGGGAATTACCCATCAGGTGGATGCCTTTGTAATCGCGGTGTTCAATGAATTTCTGCACGTATTTCTGCAATCCGCCCACAGAGGTATGGAGCAGGTCGAGGTCGAGCAGGGGCAGCATGGGCACCACCACTTTATGGGTTTGCCTGAAATGGCTGATGAGTTCATTAAAATTGCTCAAGGCGCCGAACAACCCATGTAAAAGGACCAACGGTTCGCCGTTGCCTTCCTCAATGAATTTGAACTTTCCGTCTTGTTTAATCTCGTAACTCATGCTGCAATAACTTTTGGGCGAAAACGCCTTCGTACTTTTTTGAATACGTCCGTGCTGTAAGGCTAAAATTACGGTAAATCAGCCAAAAATACGGATGAATGGGCTTTATTGCTCCAATTTTACGGCGAGATCGCTGAAAAACCGCTCCAGTTGCGCAAATACATCTTTCACGGGTGAAACGATCCCTCCAATGCCCTCCGTGACCCAGGGCCCTAGTGGCGACAGGTATGGGTAAAGGTTGGAGGCCGCGATGGTTTCATCACCAATCAGCTTCAACTGCACCAGGTAAAACAAGGCCACGCTGATAAACAGTGCATATAGCAGGGTAAAGAATAAAGCGCCGCCGGCCCGGTTTACCCATCCCAGCATCATGGTTTCCATGGCTGATTGCAGGAGTTTGCCCGACCAGTTGATGATGAGCACTACTGCAATCAATACCAATAAAAAGGAGAGTAAGGGCAACCATTTCGCGGATACGCTCACATGTTCGCCCAGCCTGTTGGCCACAACCGCCGAAAGTTTCAGTGCCGCTACAATCCCGATAATATAGGCGAATAATGCAAAGAGGGCCCCGATGAGGCCTTTGCGCAGGCCTTTGATGCAGGCTGCCACCAATAGTATGGCTATGATAAAATCGAGGGTCATGCGGATGATTTGCGGAAACGGTTGCCGGCATTACGCGCCCAGCAATTCACGGGCAATGGCGTTGATGGTTTTTCCATCCGCCTGCCCGGCCAGCTTCTTGGAAGCGGCACCCATGACTTTACCGATGTCGGCCGCGGTGGCGGCACCTGTTTCGGAGATGATGGATTTTACCACTACGCGTATTTCATCTTCGCCCAGTTGTTTGGGGAGGAACTGTTCGATCACGGCCATTTCTTCTTTTTCTTTCTGCGCGAGGTCGGCGCGGCCCTGTTGTTCAAATATCTCCAGCGAATCGCGGCGCTGCTTCATCATTTTTTGCAGGAATTTTTGTTCGGTGGCTTCATCAATATCGCCTCCCGCACCTGGTTCCGTTTTCGCTTTGATGATCTCGGCCTTGATGGCACGCAACCCGCGCAATGCCGATTCGTTTTTCGATTTCATGGCTTCCTTCATGGCTTCCATGATTTTTGATTCTAAAGACATAAGAGGTGTGATTTATGATGTGTGATGTATGATGTATGATGTATGATGTGTGATGTATGATGTGTGATGTATGATGTGTGATGTATGATGTGTGATGTATGATGTATGATGTGTGATGTGTGATGTGTGATGTATGATTGATGACTTCAATGCATTGTGTCAACAAACAACATAAGATACATATTCATACATTCATTAAGCGCCCTGCTCTTCTATCTGCGCTTCCCTGAATTTTTTAAAGAAATCCTTCGCGTAGGTTTTCATCTCTTCGCAGAGTGCCTCCTGCCGCGTGGCGCGTTGCAGGGTATCGGCCATTGTCATGAGCATCTGGTAATAAAAATCGCCCATCTCATCCACCATCATGTCTTTTGTCCATAGGTCGATGCGGAGGGCCGATTTGTCTTGCCCGTCCCAGAATGCCAGGCACATGGCTTTGGCTTTTTGCTTGACTTCGGCGGTGGAGTCGCTGGCAGCCCAGGTGATGAGTTCGGGTATTTTATTGTTGTCGAGGTGTACGTCGATGCTGATGGTAGATTGTTGCATGTCTTGCTTCATTAGTGAAGCGCAAAGGTACGATCTTTCCCGCCTGTGAGTACATCTTCAAGCCTTCGGGAACTTTCTTCCCAGTCGAGTTCCCGGGCCATGGCCAGTGCGCTTTGCCGCAGGCTTGCACGATGCGCTTCATCTTTATAGAGGCGCATCATCTGGTCGGCAATCGACTTCTCCGAGATTGCGCAATAGGCCGATCCTTCACCGCTTTCAGCATACTGAAAGGCCCGGTCGGGCCTGATCAGCGGGACGCCCAGTTGGGCAGCCAGGGCCGGGATGCGCTCCGGCTGGTCGGTTGACGGCAAGTACACACATACATAAGCCTGTGAGAGGGTTTCTTCGGGCCGCAGCGTTTCGTTGTAATACAGCACCTGTACATCGGTCCTGTATTTATAATTTGACAATTCCTGCAAGGGTAGCGCGCCCGGTGGAAGTTGTGACGCGATAAGGAATTGCATATTCGATTGCTGCCATTTTTTAAAAATCGAAAAGGCCTTTAAAGCAGTGATCAGTTGCGTGGATGTGGATGCGGTAACGGGATATAAGAAATACATCTTATCGCCGCATGTTTCCTGAACGTCTGTCAAGGCTTTTTCCCGCACAGGCTGCATGTCAGGCTTGCCCGGCTTGATGTGTATAGATTCACGAATGTGTTTTTTAATAGACGGCGGCATGCCCGGCGATAATGATTCATTGCAAAGCACAAGGCACTGGCTTTTTTGCACAAACTTGTGGAAGAATTTTTTCAGGTACCTACGGTCCCGCGCCGGGTAAAGGTTTGAGGGATCCAGGAACGCGAGGTCTTCCAATACCATCACCTGCCTGATATTCGATTGCAGGCAAGCCGATTTATCCTGGTTGACATACACATTAGCCTGGTATTTCTGCAATACCCTGGGCAGTTTAAACTGGTACCAGTAATGTTGCAGAAGTTTATTTTTTAAAGCCGGCCCCAGCAATACCGGTGTAATATTTTTGGATTTGATGAGTGTGTCTGACCAGGGTTTGTCGAATATGAAAATAAAATGGTCGTCCGGCCTTCTCGCCGCGATGCGGGTCATACATTCGTAATTGAAGAGGCTGCGTACATCGTCCGGAGTCTCACCGATGGAGATGTGTGCGGCAAAAGTCATCGGAGCAATTTTACTTTTACGGTTTCGATCCTGGTGCCGCTGACGCTCAGGATATCGAATTCCATATTCCCCACAATGATGCGCTCTTTGGGTTCGGGGATGGCTTCGTGGTGTTGTATGATATAGCCTGATAAGGTTTCCGCGCCATCGTTATCTGTAAAGTCGAGCCTATATTTTTCACTGATCTGGTCCAGTTCCAGCCTTCCGCTGAAAATAAATTCATCTGCGGAGATTTGCTTGTCGATGAATTCTTCTTTTACATCATATTCATCTTCTATCTCTCCAAAAATTTCTTCCAGCAGGTCTTCCATCGTCACAATACCGGCAGTCCCGCCGAATTCGTCAATCACCCAGGCAATGCTTTTCCTTTCCCTGCTGAATTTATTCATGAGATCGGTCGCGCTCATGCTTTCGGGCACCGTGGGGATAGGGTGCAGGATATCTTTGATCTGTGCAGGTTGTTTGAGCATGTCGAGGTGGTGCACATAACCGATGATGGTATCGATGTTATTTTCGTACACCACTATCTTGCTCAGTTTGCTGTCGATGAATTTCTGCCGAAGGGTTTCCATGTCGGTGCGATGGTCAACCGCTTCAATTTCTTTTCTCGGTATCAGGCATTCGCGCAGTTTGGTTTCGGATAGTGACAAAGCGTTTTCAAAAAGTTCTTTGTTGAGTTCCTGGTTTTCCTCTTCATCCATGCTCTTGCTCTGGCTCACAAAATGTTCCAGGTCAACCTTGCTGAACAATTCTTTTTTCTGGCTGAGCTTTACGTTGAAAACGTATTTCAACACCCATTCCGACATACTGATGAAAAGCCCGCTCAATGAAGCGAATAGCCAATATAAAAAACCGCTGATATAGCTGATGCTGTTCGATTGAATGGCCTGGTTGTTCCTGGCCTTGAACACAGCTTTGCCGAGGAACCGCACAAATAGTATGATGCTGGTGGCCAGCACCACTTCCACGAGCAGGCGGATGAACATGACATAACCGGCCATGGAGGCGGGAAGTTTGGCTTCAATCCAGTTCCAAACGGGCAGGAGCATGTCGCCGATAAGCAGCCCGTAAATAATGAGCATTACATTGAGTCCAACAAGCAGGGAGCCGATGAACTTCGCGGGTTCGTCGGAAAAAGCGCCCCAGGTCCTTCCACTGAGCGTACCTTGTTTTTTATTGAGTTCGATGGATAGTTTGTTGGCCGATTGAAATGCCACTTCTATGCCGGTGAAGAAACCCACCAGGAGCAGGGAAATGAGAATGGCGATGATGGCAATCCAGTCCATATTTGCTGCTGCAATGTTATCAAAACTAATCAAAAAACGCAAGCTGGAACCATGTCATCAGCTTTGCAGGAAGCGTTGCACGAGTTCTTTGGCTTTCCGGCAGGCATTTTCGAGGTTATCGTTTAATATGACTTCGTCAAAATGGTCTTTAAACGACAATTCATATGAAGCTTTGTTCACCCTGGCCTGCAGCGACTCTTCGCTTTCTGTTCCCCGGCTCATCAGCCTTTTTTTCAATTCATCCACCGAAGGCGGTTCAACAAAAATGCTGAGTTTATTTTCGGGGTATTGCTGCTGTATGTGTATGGCGCCCTTCACATCGATGTCCAGCACCGGCACATGTTGTTTATTCCAGATGCGTTTCAGTTCCGATTTCAGGGTGCCGTAATATTTTCCTTCATACACCATTTCCCATTCGGCAAATTCTTTTTGCTGGATTTTTTGCTGAAAATCATCCGGGCTGATAAAATAATAATCCACCCCGTCTTTTTCATTGCCCCTGGGTTGGCGCGTGGCTGCAGAAATGGAAAATTCGAGCACGGGGAATTCGCGCATCAGGTATCGGGTAATGGATGTTTTGCCGGCTCCTGACGGCGCTGTGATGATGATGAGCTTTTGAAAGGGGGATTCCATAGGCAAAGAAACGGAGAAAACCGATGCGATGGGAATGGACCCGTAAATTCAAGATGAAGATTCTGTAAAGAACATCTACTGGTTGAGGCAATTAGCCTTCCACCCGCCTGATATCCGCGCCCAGCGCCCGTAAGCGCCCGTCGATGTTCTGGTAGCCGCGGTCGATTTGTTCGATGTTTTGGATGATGCTCTTGCCTTCGGCGGAGAGTGCCGCGATGAGCAGGGCCACGCCGGCACGTATATCGGGCGAACTCATGGTGATGCCGCGCAGTTTTCTTTCCCATTCCATGCCAATCACTACTGCCCGGTGCGGGTCACAGAGGATGATTTGCGCACCCATTTCGATGAGCTTATCTACAAAAAATAACCGGCTCTCAAACATCTTCTGGTGAATGAGCACACTGCCATGCGCCTGGATGGCGGTGACAAGCACAATGCTGAGCAAGTCTGGCGTGAAGCCCGGCCAGGGATGGTCGTATATGGTGAGGATGCCACCATCCAGGTATGTATCTATTTTGTATGAGTCCTGCGCGGGGATGTGGATGTCATCTCCCCGGAAATCCATTTGGATACCCAACTGGCTGAATTTTTCGGGGATGATGCCCAGCGAATCGATGCCCGCGTTTTTAATGGTGATCTCGCTCTGCGTCATCGCCGCAAGCCCGATGAAACTGCCCACTTCAATCATATCCGGCAAGAGGGTGATCTCCGTGCCGCCTAAGCTGTCGACACCGGTGATGCTGAGCTTATTGCTGCCAATGCCTTCAATGCGCGCGCCCATGCGGTTCAGCATCAGGCATAATTGCTGGATATAGGGTTCACAGGCCGCGTGGTAAATGGTTGTTGTGCCTTTGGCCAGTACAGCGGCCATCAGGATATTCGCCGTACCCGTTACGCTGGGTTCATCAAGCAACATGTATGCGCCCCTAAGACCGTTTGTGCTGAGCTTAAAAAAACCGCTGTTTTCTTCATACGAAAATTCCGCGCCCAGTTTTTGCAAGCCGATGATATGCGTATCTAACCTACGGCGGCCAATTTTATCCCCGCCCGGCTTGGGCAGGTAAGCCCTTTTGAACCTGGCTAACAAGGGGCCGGCCAGCATAACGGAGCCGCGTAGACGCCCGCTTTTTTTATGGTACGCTTCGCTGTTGAGGTATTCCACATTCACCGCGTCAGACTGGAAACGGTAGGTGTTGCGGTCAATCTGCTCCACACGCACATTCATCTCTTTCAGCAATTCAATCTGAAGGTTTACGTCGATGATGTCGGGGATATTGTAAATCGTGACCGGTTCATTGGTAAGCAATACCGCGCTGATGATCTGCAGGGCTTCGTTTTTCGCGCCCTGTGGGGTGATTTCCCCCGATAGCTTTTTTCCTCCCCTTACTTCAAATACATTCATGCGTGCAGGTATCCTGTAATTGTGTGCGTCTGTATAAGCAATAGCTCAGCATGGAGCCGCTTCATTAATATCTTTTCTTGAAATTGCGGTTGCCGCTGCGGTTATCGCGTCCACCCTGGTTGCCCCGGTTTTGCGGCCCACGGCCACCTTGCCCGCGGTTGCCATACCCTTGCCGGTATTGATTGCGGCCGGTGTTGTAATCATCACGGTCGGGCCTGTTGTCGGCGCGGTGTTTGACAAATGGCTTGTTGGTGAACTCCAGTTGTCCGTGCGTGATATCGCTCAGTTCGCTTTGGATCGTATCATCAGCCACCAGTTCTTTATGCCAGTTGCTGTACGTGAGTTTCATGTAATAAGCGATGGCATTGGCAAAACCCTGTTTCTTTTCCGGGTTTTCCTCTTTCAGGGCTTTGTCTATTACGGTTTCGATATTCTTTCCGAGGTGGTTGAACTTGGGGTATTTTTTCGGGTAATGCAATCGCTCCGGCCTTGCCTTCAGCGTTTCACGTGTGGGGATGGGGTAGGGACTGTCCACATCCAAAGTGAAGTCGCTGATCAGGAAAAGATGGTCCCAGAGTTTGTGCCTGAAATCTTCCACGTTTTTCAGATGCGGGTTTAAGAAACCCATCAGTTCAATTACGTAGTTGGCCTGGCGCTGGCGATGCTCACGGTCTTTAATCGTGAGTAAATGTTCCACCATTTTTTGAATATGGCGGCCATACTCTTTCATGATCAGGTAATTCCTCGTAGTGTTATATTCCATAAAAATGTTGTGCTGCTATTTTTTCCGTTTAACGTAACCTTTTGTAAAGTCAGCGCCCTGCGGCATGTGGAAACCGGTTCAGCAGGAAGGCCTTATTAAAAAATATCGCGGCCAGCGCCCCGATGCTGTCTGCCGTCCAGTCCATCATATCAAAGCTCCTGCTGGGTATAAAAAATTTTTGAATCAGTTCAGTGCCGAGCCCCCAGGCGCATCCAGCAAGGGAAATCCATAAAAAGATACGCCATTTTTCTTTTCTGCTGAAAGGGCCCTTTGCAACCGGCCAGGAAAATAGAATCACCAGTACGGCAAAGATACCCATATGGATCAACTTATCAATATGGATCAGGTTGATCCATTGCCACCAACCTTTTGGCTCCGGCAGTTCATTTCCGGGGGTGCAAATCAGCACTAAAATTACCAGGAACCAAATAATGCCCGGTATAAAGCTTTTCAGGGTGAGGGGTTTCATGGGCAGGTCGGTTCATTAACCTACGATGGCCGCGTACGCGTCGGCATTCATCAGGGATGCCACATCATCGGGGTTGCTCACCGTCATTTTAATCATCCATCCTTCGCCATAAGGGTCACTGTTCACCAGTTCGGGGTTGGCTTCCAGCGCCGGGTTCACTTCCGCGATTGTACCGGCAACCGGTAAGAACAGGTCGCTCACGGTTTTCACCGCTTCCACCGTGCCAAAAACTTCTTCCGCGTTCAGGGCTTTTCCCTTGCTGCTGATATCCACGTACACAATATCTCCCAATTCCCGCTGGGCAAAATCTGTGATGCCAACGGTAGCCGTATTTCCTTCCAGCAAAACCCATTCGTGGTCTTTGGTATAGCGCAGATTGGCCGGATAATTCATCGATTATTTTTTTCTGGTTAATGTTTCGTTGATCGGCTGCAATTTAACGGAAAAATGCGGATCGCAGCCTGACTTAATATTATTTCAGCATTTCCATTTTCATGCGCACATCGCCCAGCGGACGGTTATTCGCGTCCCTCGGCACATTCACGATCTTACTGATCACGTCAAGCCCTGATACCACTTCGCCAAACACCGTGTAATCCTGGTCGAGGAATGGCGTACCGCCAATTGTATTATATGCTTCCCGTTGCTCAGGCGTGAATTTGACACCTTTTTGCTGTTCAATCATATTGAGTTCCTGGTCGTTATAAACTTTGCCTTCCACCAGGTAAAACTGGCAGGCGCTACTGGCTTTTTGCGGGTTGCCATCACGTGCCGCGGCCAATGCACCTTTTTTATGAAACAGGTTAGGCCTGAACTCCGCAGGTATACGCTCCATGTTACTGCCGCCCATGCCCAAAATTGAACCGGGGGTCGCCTGCTTGCTTGTTGGGTCGCCGCCCTGGATCATAAAGGCAGGAATCACGCGGTGGAACATCAGGCTATCGTAAAAGCCGGTTTTCACCAGTTTCATGATATTATCCCGGTGCAATGGTGTTTCGTCGTATAACTTTACAATGATAACCCCTGAATCGGTGGTGATTTTCACCATGTTGGGGTCTGCCTCGATGGCTTCACTGATTTGTACGGCATCTTTTTTTGATGGGGGCGCAGCGGGTTTTGTTTTTTTCACCTGCGCGAAACTGTTGGCGCAGCCAATAATGCACAGCAGGGCTACAGACGCGAAAACTCTTACATTCATATCAATTGGTTGGTTTTATGTGTGTTTTATATAAATCCCTGTTCCTGAAAGTACAGCAATATATAATCTTTCAGGAAATCTTCCTGTTCATGTACAGGCATTTCGGGGAGTGGTTTTATTTGGGTGAAATGCGGCCAGCCTTCCTCATCCAGGCCATCGTTCCTGTAATAGCCGCCGGGCATTAAAATGGTACATACCGCGATATGCATCAGGTCCTGCTTCTGCTCCTTGCTGAATTCCTGCGGGCCCTGGCCCAGTTCCTGCACGCCGATCAGCATCAGCACCCCGTTCATATCAGGCTTAATGCCAAACCTTTCTTTTAGCTTGATCCGCAACTTCAGCCACCGTATCGTCAGGTCTTCTTCCGTGTGTTGCATGCCGCAAATGTAGCGAATAAGCTTTTCCCGATTATCTTTGCCCCCTTAACAAAAATTAAAAATTCGGGCTTCATGTTACAGATCAGCTATATCAGGCAAAACCGGGATTTCGTGAAAGAGCGCCTCGCCGTTAAACATTTTGCGCAACCGGGGGTGGTGGATGATTTGATCCGGATGGATGAGGAACTGCGCCAGTTGAAAAGCCAGACTGAAACCATGCAGGCCAGCATCAACGCTTTGTCGAAGGAAATTGGCATGCTGATGGGCAAAGGGCAACGCGACGAAGCCGAAGCCAAAAAACAGGAAGTGGCCTCCCTGAAATCAGGCATGGCCGAAAAAACCTCTGCACTAGCAAGCCTTGAAGACGCGCTGAATCAATTGCTCGTTACCCTTCCCAACCTCCCCCACGAATCGGTACCGCAGGGTAAATCGGCCGCTGATAATGTGGTGGATGGAAAAGGTGGAAAGATGCCCGAGTTGCCTGCCAACGCGAAACCGCACTGGGAGTTGATCCGGGAGTACGACCTGATTGATTTTGAAACCGGCGCGAAGATCACGGGCAGCGGTTTCCCCCTCTTTAAAGGAAAGGGCGCCAGGCTGCAACGTGCGCTGATACAGTTTTTCCTCGATTATAACACCGAGGCGGGATATGTGGAATACCTGCCGCCGCTGATGGTGAATGAAGCAACGGCTTACGGCACCGGCCAGCTGCCCGATAAGGAAGGCCAGATGTATCATGTAACGGCTGATGGTTTTTACCTGATACCCACAGCCGAAGTGCCCGTTACCAATGTGTACCGCGATGAAATCCTGAAGGAATCGGAACTCCCCATAAAAATGACCGCGTACACGCCCTGCTTCCGCCGGGAAGCCGGCAGTTTTGGCGCCGACGTGCGCGGGCTCAACCGGGTGCACCAGTTCGACAAAGTGGAGATCATTCAAATGACCAAGCCCGAGCGGAGCTACCATGCTCTTGAGGAAATGGTCAACCATGTGGAACGCCTGCTCCAATTCCTGGAACTGCCTTACCGCATACTTCGTTTATGCGGCGGCGATATGAGCTTCACCTCCGCGCTCACATTCGATTTTGAAGTGTACAGCGCCGCGCAGCAAAAATGGCTGGAAGTGAGCTCTGTGTCCAACTTCGAAAGCTTCCAGGCCAACCGCATGAAGATCCGTTATAAAGATGAGGCGGGTAAAACACAGTTGCTGCATACCCTCAACGGCTCATCACTGGCACTGCCCAGGATTGTGGCGGCCCTGCTCGAAAACAACCAACAGGAGGATGGCATTAAACTTCCTTCCGTACTGCACAAGTATTTTGGCGCGCCCGTTATTCAGAAATGATTTTTATGCAGATGATGAAGCATGGCCTTGTTCAACCAGGCGGATGCGCTTATTCATCACTTTAAACCACAATGGTGGCAACAGCGAGAGGAGCATGCTGCCCGGGTACCCCGTGGGCAGTTGAGGCGCCTGTTCGTGATGGCGCAGTATTTGGTACTTCCTGCTGGCAAGATAATGATGGTCGCTATGCCTGCTGAGTTCAAACAGCATGATGCGCCCCAGTACATGGTTGCTGTTCCAGCTATGCCAGGGCATGGCCCTTTCGTAACCTGTGGCTGTGGGTTTGCGGCTTAGCCCATAATGTTCAATATAATTTACTGTTTCCAGCAGCAGTATCCCCATTAATGCCGCGAGCAAAAAATAAAACGTAGCGGCCGCCCCTGCAAAAAAGTATATAACGGTAACGAGTAGGAGCTGCAATACATGCGCCTGTATCATTTCATTCCGCCATCCCATCACGGCATATCCTTTTTTACGACATTCCGCTGAAGCGATATGCCATGCGGAAAGATATGAGTAGATGATGGTGCGCAGGTAAAACGTGTACACCGGTTCGTTGAAACGTGCCGAGCTGGGGTCTTCGGGCGTGGCCACCCTTTTATGATGGCCTTTATTGTGTTCAATGAAGAAGTGCATGTAGAGTGAAGTGGACAAAAGCGCTTTCGCCATCCACTGCTCGTAGTGGTTGGACCTGTGGCCCAGTTCATGCCCCACATTGATGCCGAATGTACCGCAAAGTAATCCCATGCTGATGGTGCGCCCTGCCAGGTCGGCCCCCGTTAAGCCGGGTTCTTGTACCGATACCAGGAATAAGTATAAAGCCAGGAACTGCATAGGTACGATGATGTATAGCATCAGGTCGTACCAGCGGTTCTTCCGCGCGAGTTCTTCCTCGGCTTCGCTCATGTTATGCGCGTCGGGCGGGATGAACAATTCAATCAATGGGATCAATATCCAGGCATAATACATAGGCAGCCAGGCCATCCATCCATGCGACTGAAAGGCCCATACCGCAAGGATGTAAAAGCTAACAGGCGACAGGTATTTTATGAACCGGATACCCATGTATGTTTATTTACTTAATAACATCATCCATTACAGATCATCCATCACAGATCATCCATCACAGATCATCCATCACAGATCATCCATCACAGATCATCCATCACAGATCATCCATCACACATCATCCATCACACATCAACCATCACACATCAACCATCACACATCACACATCACACATCACGCATCACACATCACGCATCACACATCATCCATCACACATCATCCATCACACATCATCCATCACACATCATCCATCACACATCATCCATCACACATCAACCATCACACATCATCCATCATCCATCACACATCATCCATCACACATCATCCATCATCCATCACACATCATCCATCACACATCATCCATCACACATCATACATCATACATCACATATCATACATTTAATTAACCCCCTTCTCCCTCATTATTCTATTCAGCCATTTCAATAACACAAACAGGAACATCGCTGCGGCAAAAAGCAGGATGAAATTCAACCAGAAATAATTGGCTTTATCATCATACTTATCCCATTGGCTCGCGAGGATGCCGCTGAGTTTATTACCGATGGAGGTTGATAAAAACCATCCGCCCATCATGAGCGATGTGATGCGCACCGGGCTTAGTTTTGATACTAAGGAGAGCCCCATCGGACTTAAAAATAATTCACCGATGGTCACCACACCGTAACTCGCGGCCAGCCACCACACGCTTACTTTTTCCGATCCGTTTTCCCCCGCATACACGGCGCCCACCATCACCAAAACAGATAAAGCGGAAATCAGCAACCCAAAAGCAATCTTGCTGGGTGTGGATGGCTCCTTGCCTTTTCGGCGCATCCAGGTGAAAAACGCAACCACCAGCGGCGTGAGCACAATCACCCAAAACGGGTTGATCGACTGGCTCAAACTCGGCACCCAAGCTTTTACGGCATCGCCTTCCTGTAAGGTTGCGGAAGCTTCCGGCATATTTTTAAAATAAGATGGATAATTCCATTCCTTGGTTTCCTGTCCGTCAACTTTGATTTTACGGAACTGGTTGTCCATAGCAGTGACGGAATCCTTTTTATAATAAATAGATTCCGTGAGCTTCACGGCCGATAAAACCTTTTCACTCCCGCCTTCCACATGGCGCTCTGTGTACCTGCTGGCCCAGGTGTTGAGCGCGGAACCGTTTTGTTTGAATATCGCCCAGAACAAAATCACTACCGCAAAGATGGATAACATGGCAGCCAATGCCGGGCGTTCATCTTTATTGCTGCGGAACCAAAGCATCACGTAAAAAACCAAAACGGGGATACAGGCAAAGATGAAAGCGTCTGTAGAATTGGAGTCGAATATAAAATCATTGCCTTTCATGAACCAGCCAATCGCGCCGAATATCACAGAAGGTAAAATCACCATGGCCAGGATTTTCCAGAGCGGCATATCGCCCGGCTGCAGCGGCTTACGCGTGTCGTATTCCTTATAATGTTTTGTGCCTGCAATAAATGTTATCACCCCTATGAACATACCCACCCCGGCCGCGATGAATGCCGCGCCCCATCCGATGGTGGTGTACAATGCGGCGCCAAAGAAATTACAGATGAAGGCGCCGATATTGATGCCCATGTAAAAAATATTATAGCCTTCGTCTTTCTGTGCTTTATGCTGCGGCGTAGAATAAACATTGCCCAATAATGTAGAGATATTGGGTTTGAAAAACCCGTTGCCAAGGATCACCAGGGTCATGGAAATATACAGCACCTGGATGTTGTGCACACTCATCAGGCAATAGCCTGCGCCCATCAGCAAGCCGCCGAGTATGATCGACCTGCGGTAACCCAGGTAACGGTCGGCCAATAAACCGCCAAGGAATGGCGTGAAGAAAACCAGCGCGATGAATGTACCATATAAACTGGCAGAGTCCTTTTCATCCATATTGAAACCCGCTGTGGCGTCTTTCAGGTAAAAAGTAAAAATGCCGATCATGAGGTAATAGCCGAAGCGTTCCCACATTTCACTGAAAAATAAAAACGGTAATGCCTTAGGATGATTTTTCCACATGCTGATGTTCTTTTAATGACAAATGCGCTGGTAAGATAATAAAAAAGGCAACCCGAAGGCTGCCTCTGCACAGTTTGCATGTGTATGGTTATTTTTTCAATGCTGTCCGGTACAGTACCCATCCCATCAGCGCGAAGAACAACACGCCTAACAGGAAGTAGCCATGTTCGCCGAAACTGCCGCTCAGCGCGCCTTCCATGCTCACGGTTTTCAGGAAACGCTCACCCCCATCGCTACCCGAAATAAAGGCGATGACCACGCCGGCAACCGCGCCGCCCGCAACCAGTCCGGTGGCAAACAAACTGCCCTTGCCCAACTCTTCTTCTTCAGGATTGGTTTCAATTTTTTCTTTTTTCTTTTTCATGTCTACCAAGCCTTTTATTGCCCCGCCAATAAAAATGGGCAGTGTGGTCGACAACGGCAAATAGGCACCCACAGCGAAGCTGAGCGATTTGATGCCACAGAGTTCCATCACAATGGCAAGGAATACGCCCACAAATACAAACTGCCAGTCGAGGTTAAACGATAAAATTCCTTTTATCAAAGTGGCCATCAAAGTGGCTTGTGGCGCGGGGTATTTTTCTGTGCCGATGGCATGCTGTATGCCTTGCGCGGCCATGTCGGCCGTGGGCTTGTCGAGGAATTTAATCGTTAATCCGATGACGATGGAAGAAACAATCGCGCCTACAAACAACGCGATCTGCTGGTTCCTGGGCGTAGCGCCCACAATGTACCCGCTCTTCAGGTCCTGCGAAGTGGCGCCCGCGTTGGCGGCTGCAATGCAGATCATGCCACCTACTACCAGCACCAAAGGTTCGTAACTATTGCCCGTCCAGCCCACTGCCATAAAAATCAGGCTGGTGCCCATCACGGTAGCGATGGTCATGCCGCTGATGGGGTTATTGGATGATCCGATCAGCCCCACAATCCTCGATGATACCGTTACAAATAAAGCGCCGAAAACAATCACCAATACACCGATCAGTAATTTCTGTAAAATACTGTCGCCCGGAACTTGCGGCAATATGGCAATGATCGCGATCAGTCCAAGGCTGCCAAGTCCCACCACTTTCATGCTCAAATCTTTCTCCGTACGCAATACCTGTTGCCCTTCGGCGGCATTATTATTTTTGATTGAGCCGATGCTGCCTTTAATTGATGCGATAATGGTGGGAATGGTTTTGATCAGGGTGATGATGCCACCGGCCGCAACCGCGCCTGCGCCTATCTGCCGGATGAATGCATAATACACAGCTGTGGAATAATCATTGAATGTGTGAGTCGCTGCGTTCCATCCGCCCTTTCCGCCATCTTTTGCGATATCCGCGAGATAACCCAGTTTAACCAATTGCATGGCGATGGTATCGGCAGGTACGATGGATGATAGCAAAGGTATCAGCACCAGCCAGCTCAACACGCCGCCGGCAACGAGTACACCCGCAATACGCGGGCCAATGATATAGCCCACACCCAGGTATTCGGGTGTGATTTCCCCGCTGACCTTCGCGGATGGAAAAAATTTATTTGTTTGCTTGGTCACCCAATACGGTGTCTCCGCGATCACATGCAAAATCTTTTGCAGTATGGCATACGCAAACGCTACGCCCAGCCCCCAGAATGCGGTTCGTGCGAAATCGCCCCCTTTCTCCCCGGCCTTCAACACATCGCCGCAGGCCGTTCCTTCGGGATATGGGAGCGTATCATGTTCATTAACGATCAATGCCCTGCGCAGCGGCACCATCAGTAAGGTGCCCAGCATACCGCCCACAATGGCCAGGATCAGGATGGTGAGGTAATTAAAGTATTCGGCGCTGTCGGATGACGATAAAAACAGGAAACCCGGAAGCGTGAAGGCCACACCCGCCGCGATGCTCTCGCCCGCGCTGCCCGTGGTTTGAATGATATTGTTTTCGAGGATGGTGGTTTTGAAAAACTTACGGCCAAGCGTAATCGCAATAACGGCGATGGGGATGGAAGCCGATACCGTTAAACCGGCTTTTAACGCGAGGTAAACCGTGGCCGCGCCGAAGATCACGCCAAACAGGCTTCCCAGCAGGATCGATTTCACGGTCAGTTCCTTCATAGACGATTGTGCCGGCACAAAGGGTTGAAATGTTTTTTTATCCGTCATGTACAGTTGGTTTTGCCTGGTCAAGATAAAGAAAAAGGGTGATATCATTTCTCAGATACCACCCTTCGATACTTCGTTATGGAACTATCTTATGCCGATCCGGTTTTGTCTTTTACAATGGCGTTCAGCGATTTGATCCTGGAATAAATAAGGATACCGCCAATAAACGCAGCGACGGTGAGGATCAGGAAGAATATTTTTTTATCTGTGAAATCATCCCAGAATCCCGTCATTACACCGGCCACTTTTCCTCCAATGGATGTGGAGAGGAACCAGCCACCCATCAACAGGGCCGTCAACCGGGCGGGCGCCAGTTTTGACACCAGCGACAAACCAATCGGGCTCAGGAAAATTTCACTCACGGTGAACACAAAGTAGGTGCCCCATAACCAGGCCGGAGCTGTTTTGTATCCGTAAATGGATGGAACAGACATGATCGCGAAGACCATCACCAAAGCCGACAAGCCCGAAATAAATAAGGCCATACCAAACTTCGATGCTGTAGTGGGCTCTTTGCCTCTTTTACGCAGGTAATCAAAAAGTGGCACAAACACCAGTGTCAGCAATACAATAAACAATGGGTTGATGCTTTGGAATAATTCGGTGTTCACCAATTTTACCTGTTTGCCATTCGGCCATTCTTCTTTAGGCACATTGTTGAAGTAAGGATCGGGGCCCATCACCTGCACCACTTTGCCGCTGTCGTCCTTGACATTCACCAGGTATTCATTCACTTTATTCACCAGCCTGGGCGTATCCGTTACTTCCTGCAAGGGGAAGATGGATCCTGTGAGCCTGGCTGTTGTTTCAGACGCGACGCGGTCTGTATGCTTTTCGGCCCAGATGGTTAAGCCGGTGGAGTTCTGATTATAGATGGTCCAGAAAATAATGCTGATGGCAAAAATGAAGAGCAAAGCGCCAATGCCCCTTTTATCCTGCCCGGTGGCTTTTACCCAAAGCGATATGTAAAAAGCGATGATTGGTAAACAGGCGAAGATGAACGCGTCGTTGGCCGGTGTGCCCATGATGGTACTGCCAAAAAGCTGGTTCGGCACAAACCATCCAATCAGGGCCGCGATAATGGCGGGCAGGAATACATAACTGAATATCTTCGACAAAGGCATGTCTTCCGCCTGGGCAGACTTCTTCACATCGCCCATTTTCACATGCTTGAGGTTCATGGCCAACACAACAAGGCCAATCAGCAAACCCACGCCGGCAGCGGCAAAAGCGTAACCCCAGCCATACGCGTTGCGCAGGTAAGCGGCCACGAAATTGCAGACAAATGCACCGATATTGATGCCCATATAAAAGATGTTGTACGCATTATCTTTTAATGGCTTGAGGTCTTCACGGTTATATATATTACCCAGCAGCGCGGAGATATTGGGTTTGAAAAAACCGTTGCCCACAATGATCAGCGCCAGTGAAATAAACATGGCCGTATTTCCGGGCAATGCCAGTCCGAGGTAACCGGCCGCCATCAGGAAACCACCAATAAAAATGGATTTTGTATAACCGAGGTAACGGTCGGCGATCAATCCACCGATAAATGGGGTGAGGTACACCAGGGCGATGAAACTGCCCACGATATCAGCGCCTACACTTTGTGAAAATCCTTTGCCCCCTGTGGTGCTGTCAATCATATACAACAACAGGATGCCCACCATCAGGTAGTATGCGAAGCGCTCCCACATTTCGGTTAAGAATAATACATACAGGGCCTTGGGGTGCTTTCCGGCTTTAACGGGTTCTTGCATATCAGTTGGTTTTAGTCTGAAACTTGGTTTAATGGCTCAAAATAGTGAATTTATCATTATTGCTGTACATGACGCATGATTCACATATGTTGCCGGATCAGCAGGTTGATATGCCATCCGTAAAAAAAATCATGGAATTGATCGGGTAGTCCGCTAAATTCGCCCCCATGGCTTTACCCGGTAACCCCCAGACCCCAGGCATGAATATTTTAATTATTGGTTCAGGCGGACGAGAGCATACCCTCGCCTGGAAGATTTCGCAAAGCAATCTTTGCCGGCATTTGTTGATTGCACCCGGCAATGCGGGCACTTCCGCGCTTGGCACGAATTTAGCTATAGCAGTAACGGATTTTGACGCGTTGGCAAAGGCTATCCGGGAGCACCGGGTCAACTTGCTCATCGTGGGCCCGGAAGAGCCACTGGTGAAAGGCATCACGGATTATTTCAGGGGCAAGGCGGGTTTCGAAGACCTTAAGATCATTGGCCCCTCTGCGGAAGCCGCCCAGTTGGAAGGAAGCAAGAGCTTCGCCAAAGCGTTCATGCAGCGCAACGGCATCCCTACGGCCGGGTACAGGGAGTTCACAGCAGAGAATTATGAGGAAGGTGTCGCGTATATCCGCAACCATCCGCTGCCAATTGTGCTTAAGGCCGACGGGTTGGCCGCCGGGAAGGGCGTTTTGATCTGCCATCACCATATTGAAGCGCTGGCTGAATTTGAGTTGATGATCATGCGCGCCAAATTCGGGGAGGCGGGTAAGAAAGTGGTGGTGGAACAGTTCCTCGAAGGCATTGAAATGAGCGTGTTCGCGCTTACTAACGGCAACGAATATGTGCTGTTGCCCGAGGCGAAGGATTATAAGCGGGTAGGCGTGGGCGATACCGGCCTGAACACAGGCGGGATGGGCGCTGTAAGCCCCGTGCCGCTGTATGATGAGGAACTGAAAAGAAAAGTGATTGAGCGCATCGTTGAACCAACGGTGAAGGGTATACGCGAAGAAGGGATGGACTATACCGGGTTCGTGTTCTTTGGATTGATGATATCGGGCGGGGAACCTTATGTGATAGAATACAACTGCCGCATGGGCGACCCGGAAACAGAAGTGGTGGTCCCGCGTTTGCAGAACGACCTGGTTGAATTGCTCCTCGCGGCATGCGAAGGCCGCCTTGCCGGGATGAAATTGTCATTCGATCTTCGTACAGCCGTTACCGTTGTAGCCGTCAGCGGCGGTTACCCCGGGGAATACCGGAAAGGGTTGCCGGTCAGCGGCCTCGACCAGGCGCCGCTCGACGATTGCATCCTGTTTCATGCGGGAACAATTTTATCAGCCGATGGTTCCGAAGTGCTCACCAACGGGGGCAGGGTGCTGGCAGCAACGGCGTTTGGGGATGATGTCCGCGACGCGGTGGAACTGGCCTCATACATGCTCGAGCAACTGCATTTCGAAGACATGTATTTCCGCCCGGATATCGGTTATGAATTCCGGGAGTCCGACAAAGCCCCGGAAGCCTGATCCACCCGCTTTTGCGAAAGCTTCCAAAAGCCCGCGAATATGTGGAGAAATTAGTGGTTTTACGTTGTTTAATCCAATTATTTATGGCAACTTTGCCCACATTGATACCTTCTGATTACCCTTCATTTTAATATATGGGAATTTTCAACTTTTTCACCCAGGAAATCGCAGTTGACCTGGGTACTGCCAATACACTGATCATTCACAACGATGAAGTTGTGGTGAACGAGCCTTCTATTGTGGCACTCGACCGCAACAACCAGAAAAACCTCCTGGCCGTGGGCAAAAAAGCCCTCATGATGCACGAGAAAACACACGAAAGCATCCGCACCGTCAGGCCCTTGCGGGATGGCGTAATCGCCGACTTTAACGCTGCTGAACTGATGATACGGGAAATGATCAAAATGATCTATCCCAAAAAACCTTTGTTTGCCCCAAGCTGGCGCATGATGATCTGCATCCCGAGCAGCATCACCGAAGTGGAGAAAAGGGCCGTGCGCGACAGCGCCGAACAGGCCGGCGCCAAGGAAGTGTACCTCATCCACGAACCCATGGCAGCCGCGCTGGGTATCGGTATTGATGTGGAAGAACCCGTAGGCAACATGATCATCGACATCGGTGGCGGTACCACCGGCATCACCGTGATCGCCCTCGCCGGTATTGTGTGCGACCAGAGCATCCGCATCGCGGGCGACGAATTCACGGCCGACATCATGGAAGCCCTTCGCCGCTACCATAGCCTCCTGATTGGTGAACGCACCGCCGAACAAATTAAAATCCAGGTGGGCGCAGCCATGAAAGACCTCGAGAACCCGCCGGATGATATCCCCGTCAATGGGCGCGACCTGGTGACCGGTATCCCCAAACAGGTCATGGTCAGCTACCAGGAAGTGGCCGAAGCCCTCGATAAAAGCATCTTCAAAATTGAAGAAGCCATCCTCAAAGCTTTGGAAACCACACCGCCCGAACTCGCCGCCGATATTTACCGCCGCGGCCTCTATATCACCGGAGGTGGCGCCCTGCTGCGCGGACTCGACAAGCGCCTGACCAATAAAATCAAACTGCCGGTACATGTTGCCGACGACCCGCTCAAAAGCGTGGTGCGCGGAACCGGCATCGCCCTCAAAAACTACGACAGGTTCCCCTTCGTAATGAGGTAAGCCGGCATCCGCTATCACCAAAAATTTTCTGTAGCCCGTGCGCAATATCTTTTTATTCATCAGGCGATACTTTCACTTTCTGCTGTTCATCGTCCTGCAGATACTATGCGTTTACTTTATTGTGAGCTACAGCCATTACCATAAAGCCGCTTTCGGAAACTTCAGCAATCAAATGACCGGCGATATCAACCGGCAATACAACAAAGTGGAACAATATTTTCACCTGAAGAAAAGCAACGATTCGCTCATTATTGCCAACGAACGGCTCTACAACCTGCTCAGGGAAAATTATGAACTCCCCGATTCATTGCCACGTACCGAAGTGGATACCATCATCATTGACTCACTCCGCCAATACAGGAGCATCACTTATTTGAACGCCAAAGTGGTGTCGAATTCCGTGAGTACGCAAAATAATTTCCTGGTGCTTTACCGTGGCCGCAAAGCCGGGTTGCGCGAGGGCATGGGCGTGGTTGACCCCAGCCGGAATGTGGTGGGCATCATCACAGAACTCACCGACGAATATGCCGTAGTGATGAGTTTGTTGCACAAAGACAGCCGCATCAGTGGTAAACTCCTCAAAGGCGGATACACGGGCACACTGATATGGGACGGCAAATTGCCCAACCTTGTGACCCTCACCAATATCCCTAAAAGCGCCAAGCCCGCTGTAGGCGATTCTGTGATCACCAGTGGCTTCAGCACCACTTTTCCAAAGGGTTTGCTGATAGGCAGGGTAGAAGGGGTCTATACCGATCCGAGTTCCAATTATTATAAAGTAAAACTGCATACCGCTGCTAATTTTTATAACCTGCAGTATGTGTATGCCATTGATAACAAACACCAGGAAGCCGTCAACCAAATCCTTGATAAACTGAAAAAACAGCAATGAGCAACCTGGTCAAAAATATCGTTCGGTTCATCCTGCTGATGCTGGTGCAGGTATACGTGCTCGATAAAATCCAGTTGCACCAGATGGTGACCCCATACCTGTATTTTATTTTCATCCTCTGGCTGCCCTTCCACATGAACCGCGCGTTGCTCATGTTGCTCGCGTTTATCCTTGGGTTTACGCTCGACGGGTTCAGGCACCACCCGGGCTTCCATGCTGCCGCCTGTGTGCTGATCGCGTACATACGCCCTTTCCTCGTGAACCTGCTCATCCCGCAGGAAGGCGCGGAAACAAATTATGAAGAACCTTCCATTCAGAGTATGGGCGGCCTCGTTCCTTACCTTTTCTATGCCGGTTTGCTCAGCCTGCTGCACCATACATGGCTTTTCTTACTGGAAGCATGGCAGTTTGGCGACGCCTGGTATTTCCTCGTGAAAACATTGTTGTCAACCGCCATTAGCATCCTGCTCATCCTGGCAACGGAATTCCTCTTTTCGCGCAAACAAAAATTCCGCACCAACACGATATAATTCCCGAATTTTCCCTGAATTTTACCAATATATTCCTGTACCGGAAAACCCTCTATGCCTGCGTTCAACCAATCAAGAAAAAATTTCATCAAACTGGCCTTCATCGCCCTTTTTGTGGTGATCATCGCCAGGCTCTTCACGCTGCAGGTGGTAACCAGCAAATACAAGATACTCGCCGACGACCAGGGCATCTTCCGTAAAGTGGTGTATCCCGACAGGGGTATCGTGTACGACCGCAAAGGAAGGGCCATCCTGCAAAACACCATCATCTACGACCTCATGGTGGTGCCCGGAAAAATCAGGGGTACCGACACCAGCGCGCTCTGCAATATCCTCGGCATCGACACCGCCGAATTCCGCAAACGCATCATCACCGCCATCATCCGCAATAAAAGCTACCGGCCATCCGTATTCGAAGCGTTGTTGACAGATGAAAAAATGGCCAAGCTCAATGAGAACATGTACAAATTCGCGCCGGGATATTTCCTGCAGGAAAGGCCCGTAAGGGATTATCCGTACGATGCAGGTGGAAATATTTTGGGTTATCTGTCAGAGGTTGATAGCTCATTCCTCAAACGCCATCCCGACGAGGGTTACCAGCCGGGCGATTACGCGGGCAAGGCCGGGCTGGAACGCACATACGAAAAAGTGCTGATGGGCCAGCGCGGTATCGAGTTTTACAAACGCGACAATAAAAACCGTTTAATCGGGCGCCTCGAAAATGGCCTGTACGATACCACGGCCATTGCCGGGCAAAACATGTACACATCAATTGATATTGAGTTGCAGGAGTTCGGGGAGAAGCTGATGGAAAATAAAATCGGTTCCATCGTAGCCATCGATCCGCGTACCGGCGGCATTCTGTGCATGGTTAGTAGCCCAACGTACAAGCCGCGATTGCTCACAGGATCAGAACGAAAAAAACATTACGCGGAACTTCTGCTCAACCCCGCGCTACCTTTGCTCAACCGCACCGTCAGCGCCACATACTCACCCGGCTCCACATTCAAAACCCTGCAGGCTTTGATCGGGTTGCACGAAGGTGTGATCACCACCGATACCCGCTTTTCCTGTTCCGGCGCGTTTTATGGTTGTGGCCGCGGCAGGCCGATGCGTTGCCTCGACGTGGGTACATTCGACCTTCGGCATGCCATCACTTTATCGGATAATACCTATTTCGCGATTGTCATGCAACGCGTGCTGGATAACCCGAAATACCCGAATGTGGATTCGTCATTGTCTGTTTGGACAAGGTATATGCACGGGTTCGGACTTGGCCGCAAACTCGGCGCCGACGTGCCTTCCGAGAAATCGGGGCTGATCCCTTCACCGGCTTTGTATGATAAGATGTATGGAAAAGGGCGATGGAATTACTGCACTTTCCGATCTGTAAGTATCGGACAGGGAGAAGTAACCACCACGCCATTGCAGGTTGCCAACGAAATGGCATACATTGCCAACAAGGGTTGGTTTTATACACCGCATATTGTGGATTCCATTGAAGGGGGCGATAAGTTTGGCATGCTCAATAAATTCCGGGAAAAGCATGTCGCGTTTGAAATCCCTGATTCCGTTTTTGAAGCCGTGCATGATGGCATGCAACTGGTGGTGGAAAGGGGTACCGGTATGAACGCGCGGGTGAAAGGCATTGACATCTGCGGAAAAACCGGGACCGTGGAAAACTATATCGGCACGGTCAAGCAGCCCAACCACGCCTTTTTCTGCGGGTTCGCGCCACGCGATAATCCAAGGATCGCCATCATGTGCGTCGTGGAAAACAGCGGCCGCTTCGGTGGCACTTATGCCGCGCCGATAGTGGGATTGATGATTGAGAAATACCTCAATGATTCCATTGCCGGTAAAGACCGGAAAGCGAAAGCGGAAGCTTTGTCGAAGCTGAACCTGATCCCGCCGCGCATCTACCAGGCCATGCGCAAACAGGATTCACTGATGCACGCGCGCGACTCGGCATACCTGATCGCGAAAGGGTATATCAAGATTGTCAGGGATACCATCGGGCTTGAATCGGAAGACGATACAGAGGCGTTGGATAAACTGAAGAAATCGAAGGAAGGGAAACCGTTGCCGCCGCCGGCCGACAGCAGCAACCGCGGCAATCCAACGGAGGGCATCCTGCCGCAGGAACCGAGGCGTACACTAACGGTTAGGGATAGTAGCCTAATGCCTTAACATAACATTTATTGATCGAAATTTATGTATCAGCAGAAACCGGAGGTATTGAAGGGAAAGGATTGGGTCCTGATATGGCTCTACCTGGTCATCGTGTCGATCGGGCTCGTGTGTATTTTTTCGGTGGAATTTAAAGCCAATGATGATTTCTTCGGCGACCTGTTCGACTTTAAAAAAAATTACAGTAAGCAGTTCCTGTTCCTGATGATATCCATCGTCGTGGCGATTTTTATATTGCTGACCGACAGTAAATTTTTTACGGCCACTTCCAACCTGTTTTACATATTCGGCGTACTCCTCATGCTTGCCACATTCTTTGTGGGCAAAACCATCAATGGGTCGAGGAGCTGGATCCCCATGGGCTTCATGAACCTGCAGCCGGTGGAAACCTGTAAAATATTCACATCGCTGGCGCTGGCTAAATACCTCTCGCGCAACGACACCGATTTCAGCAAACCCAGGTCGCAGATGATTGCCGCCGGGCTTTGTTTCCTGCCTGTCGTGTTCTCCATCCTCCAAAATGAAACCGGCCTGGCACTGGTATATTTTTCTTTCCTCTTACCCATGTACCGCGAAGGGCTCCCCCCGGGATACCTCGTTGTCGGCGCTTCGCTGGGCGTACTGCTCGTACTCACTTTGCTGCTGCCCACACAAAGCCTGCTCATCGCAATCACAGTCATCGCTGCATTGGTCATATATGGCATGAAGCGCCGCATCAAACGCAATAAGTCTTTACTCATACCAATCCTCGGCATCTGGCTGGCCTGTGTATTGTTTGTGGGTGTGGCAGTACCCTTTTTATTCAGGCATGTGTTTCAGAAATACCAGGCCGACAGGATCTTCAGCCTTGTGGGGCGCGACAACCCCTTTGTGGCCGATTCCCTGCGCAATACAGCACCCCTGGCTGCGGGGAAAAAGGGTAAGGCCGATAAGGAAAACTATAACGTCAAGCAATCAAAAATCGCGATAGGCTCCGGCGGTGTTTTTGGTAAAGGGTTTTTGAAGGGTACACAAACACAGGGCGAATTTGTGCCGGAACAGCACACCGATTTTATTTTTACATCCCTGGGCGAAAACTTCGGATTCATGGGCAGCACGGTCCTTATGATCCTCTACCTCGTCATGCTCCTGCGGATTGTATATGTGGCAGAAAGGCAGCGAAGCACATTCTCGCGCGTCTATGCGTACTCGGTAGCCGGTATCCTTTTTTTCCACATCGCTATCAATATCTGCATGACCATTGGACTGGCACCCGTGATCGGCATCACGTTGCCGCTCATGAGCTATGGCGGTTCATCCCTCCTGACCTTCACCATCCTCTTATCCATTTTGGTGAAGCTTGATTCAGACAGGCAGATGATATTGAGATAAGACAGAATTAGGATGTATGAATTATGATGTATGAG
>DDTB01000001.1 GCA_002343985.1 Chitinophagaceae bacterium UBA2375
ACCTTCCGGTTGGAAGGTTTATGTAGTCGGGATGGTCCCGATTATTTTCGGGACGACCTCCTGGAATAAAAAAACCTTCCGGTTGGAAGGTTTATGTTGTCGGGATGGCAAGATTCGAACTTGCGACCTCCTGGTCCCAAACCAGGCGCGATAACCGGGCTACGCTACATCCCGAACAAAAGGTTATCGACTCAAAAAAAAAAGTAAAAAAATGCGGAGAGGGAGGGATTCGATCCGCCGCGGCGGAACAGGTTTAAGCCCTACCTTCCTTCTTTTCTTCTCTGCGTTGCGGAGAGGGAGGGATTCGAACCCTCGGTACAGGTTTAAGCCCGTACAACGGTTTAGCAAACCGGCCCTTTCGGCCACTCAGGCACCTCTCCTAAAGAACTATCCCTTTTCAGGGGTTGCAAAAATACAATCCTATTACTGAATCCCAAAATAAAAATCAAGATCAAAAAAATCCGGGCTTCAGGGGCCCGGATAGCATATTCTGGATTGATATACTTCTTACATGGCCGCAAGCTGTACTTTCTGCTGTAGCTCCAGTACGCTCTCTTTGAAGAGGCTGTCGGTATCCATCAGGTCTTTTACGGTCTGGCAACTGTGGATCACGGTTGTATGGTCGCGGCCACCAAAATGCTCCCCAATGGTTTTGAGTGAGTTCTTGGTGAAGGCTTTTGACAGGTACATGGTGATCTGGCGTGCCTGGACGATTTCGCGCTTGCGGGTTTTTTGCAGGAGTTTGTCGTATGGCACATCAAAATACTCGCAGACCATTTTCTGAATGGCATCAATGGTGATTTCTTTGCTTGATGACTTCACAAAATTCCTCAGCACTTTCTTTGCCAGTTCCAGGTCGATTTCACGCTTGTTCAAGGAAGATTGTGCCAGCAGAGATATCATGGCGCCTTCAAGTTCGCGCACATTGCTGTTGATATTATACGCGATGTATTTGACCACTTCTCGCGGCATATCGAAGCCATCGTTCTTCATCTTGGTATCCAGGATGTCGATCTTGGTTTCATAATCTGGCAACTGCAAATCGGCGCTAAGCCCCCAACGGAAACGACTGAGCAGCCTCTCCTGAACGCCTTCAAGGTCTTTGGGCGACTTATCGCTGGTAAGGATCAGTTGTTTGCCACTCTGGTGCAGGTGGTTGAATATAGAAAAAAACGCGTCCTGCGATTTTTCTGCTCGGTTGAAAAACTGCACATCATCAATGATCAACACATCTATGAGTTGGTAGAAATGGATGAAATCATTGATGGCATTATTCCGGCTATGGTCAATAAACTGGTTAATAAATTTTTCCGAACTCACATATAGCACCACTTTATTATTATACAGGCGCTTGACTTCATTGCCAATGGCCTGGGCCAGGTGTGTTTTTCCCAACCCCACACCACCATAAATTACGAGTGGGTTGAATGAAGTGGTACCGGGCTTTTCAGCAACGGTTTTACCGGCCCTGCGGGCAACACGGTTGCAATCGCCTTCAATAAATGAATCGAATGTATACGCGCTGTTCAATTGTGGGTCGATCTGCATTTTCTTCAGACCGGGGATCACAAAGGGGTTCTTCACCGGGTTGTTGATCACCAGTGGGAAATCCATTTCGTTATTGGCAAATGATTTGTACCCGTTGCCCGGGATGTCCATGGTCAAAGGCTTGTTTTTGCTGTTGCCACTGTCGACCATGATCCGGTATTCCAGTCTTGCCTCTTTACCTAATTCCCTTTTTAATGTTTTCGCGAGCAGTGATACATAATGCTCTTCGAGGTATTCATAAAAAAATTGGCTGGGTACCTGAATTGTAAGAACCTTATCTTTTAGCGCGACCGGCTTAATCGGTTCGAACCATGTTTTGAAATGTTGCCATTCTACGATATCCTTTATGATCTCCAAACAATTTCCCCAAACTTTATCATAAGTCTTCTCCATTATTCCAAAAGCAGTTTATAAGTATGTTGAGATATGGTAGTATTTCTCCCGGGGTTTCTGTAAACCGAAGAAAAAAATCTTCATTTCATCCGGCGGTTTCACAAGTCAGCGAATATCAAATTAAATTGTTGAAAAAAAAATTTTTTATTCATTTGTTTTTTACAGTGAAAACACCCTGGCATAGCCCCCGAAAAATATTTTTTTCCTGTAATTCACGCCAGCATGAGATCGGGAAAAACAGGGCGCAAATTTGAAGAAATTTTTTTTTAATTCAGGTTTATTTTTTGTAGCGGACCCCAAAAAAAATCAACCCCGTTTTCCTGAATAAAATTACCACCGATTTTCGCCATTAAAAAGTAGCTTTGTCCGTTTAACCAACGAACTTATGTCATACGAACTGACCGGCAAACTGATTGCCAAATACGACACGGTACAGCGCTCTGAAACCTTCAAAACGCGCGAATTTGTAGTGGAGAAAACCGACGACATCAATGGCCGTACGGTAGTAAACTATGTAAAGTTTCAATGCGTGCAGGACAGGACCAATATTGTGGACCGCGTCAACCTGGGCGACGAGATCAAAGTATACTTCAATATCAAGGGCAGCAAGTGGGAAAAAGAAGGCCGTACGAACTATATCACCAACCTGGATGCATGGAGGATTGAACAAATTCTTCAGGGCGGTAAGAAGGAAGGCGTGGATAATGAATACCTGGAGCCATTAGATACATTCCGATCCAGCCCATCAGACGCGGTTGACGACCTGCCGTTTTAAAGATCCGGCGGATTATGTTTTTAGGATAAACTCCTAACACATCATGCAAAAAACTTTAACCATCCGTCTCTCACCGGCTGATGCAGCCAGCGAGTCACAAGTCATTCAAAAAATAGCCGGCCACCTGCACATACGTGCAACGGAGATCAGCGGTTACCAGGTCATCAAAAAATCCATTGATGCCCGAGGCCGCCAGGTGATGATCCAACTGAGCCTGAAGGTTTTTGCAGGGGAACCCTATCAACCTGACCCCAAACCAAATTTTGTATTTCAGGATGTACGAAAATCCAACCGATCTGCATTGATCATCGGGGCCGGGCCTGCCGGGCTTTTTGCCGCCCTCATGTTGCTGGAAAAAGGCATCAAACCCATCATACTTGAAAGAGGAAAAGATGTACGGGCGCGCAGGAGAGACCTGGCTATGCTAAATAAGGAAGGAATCCTCAACCCGGAAAGTAATTATTGTTTTGGGGAAGGCGGAGCTGGCACTTATAGCGACGGCAAACTGTACACCCGCAGCACCAAAAGAGGCGATATCCAGCGCATACTTCAGTTATTTGTTCATTTTGGAGCATCGCCAAACATCCTATTTGAAGCGCACCCGCATATTGGCACCAATAAACTGCCTCAGATTATCACCGCCATGCGGGCATTGATTGAGGATTGCGGCGGGGAATGCCACTTCAACCAAAAACTCAGTGAATTAATTATATCAACTGATACGATCACATCAGTCAGAACCAGATCGGGGGATATTTTCAAAGCAGACCAGGTAATCCTGGCCACAGGTCATTCAGCCAGGGATATTTTTCATATGCTGTCTGGTTCAGGTATCCGCATCGAGGCCAAACCATTCGCGCTGGGTGTTCGGGTGGAACATCCGCAATCGTTGATCGACAACATACAATACCACTGCCCGCTTCGCGACCCCAATCTCCCACCCGCTTCATACAGCCTGGTCAGGCAGGTTGACCAACATGGTGTCTTTTCTTTTTGTATGTGCCCCGGCGGCATCATCGCACCGGCATCAACCAGCCAGGATGAACTGGTAGTAAATGGATGGAGCCCATCTAAAAGGAATAACCCCTTTGCCAACAGCGGCATGGTGGTGACCGTGGATGAATTACAAGCTTCGAAATTCCTTAAAAACGAAAAGATCAACGCGGATAACCCTTTACTCTTTATGTATTTTCAGCAAAAAGTTGAAAAAATGGCATTCCAAGCCGGCGGGGGCTTGTTCCGTGCGCCTGCTCAAAGGCTGGTGGATTTCGCGGAAAAAAAATTTTCATCCAGCTTACCCGATAACTCATACCTGCCCGGGTTAAATTCAGCCCAATTGCATGAAGTGCTGCCCGGCTTTATCTATTCCTCACTGGCTGGAGGTTTCCGGGTTTTTGGTAAGCAGATGAAAGGTTATTTCAGCAATGAAGCAATTGTAGTGGCAACGGAAAGCCGGACATCGAGCCCGGTTCGCATCCCACGAGACCCGGAAACTTTGCAGCACCCTCAAATCAGGAACCTCTACCCTTGCGGGGAAGGGGCTGGCTACGCCGGAGGTATTGTAAGCGCGGCGATGGATGGCGAGCGGGTGGCATTAGCTATCGCCAATTTGGCCTGACATTCAACACGATTTTAATCCTTTCATAATTTAATGTGTTAATATAAAGCGTGTGCCATTAATTTTACGCCTATACTTCATTCTATGCATCTACTCGAATTACAAAACCTTAAGAAGTATTTTGCTACACAGAAAGCGGTTGACGACATCAGCATGCAACTCTCTGAAGGCAGCATTTTTGGTTTGCTTGGCCCTAACGGCGCCGGTAAAACCACGCTGATCCGTATGATCACCGGGATTTTTTATCCCGACAGTGGCGAGATCCTCCTCAAAGGCCGCAAGTTCAACCCGATTGATGATGTGCGAAACATCGGGTATATGCCCGAGGAAAGGGGCTTGTATAAAAAAATGAACATCGGCGAACAAGCCATGTACCTCGCAAGGTTGAAAGGCTTGAGCAAGGCCGATGCCATGGCCCGCATCAAAGACTGGTTTGTGCGCTTTGAAATGGAAAGCTGGTGGAATAAAAAAGTGGAGGACCTGAGTAAGGGTATGAGCCAGAAACTGCAGTTTGTAACCACGGTATTGCACGAACCCAACCTGATCATACTCGATGAACCATTCAGTGGCTTAGACCCCGTGAACGCCAATTTGATCAAGGATGAAATTTTCAGGCTGGCCAAAAAAGGGCATACCATTATTTTCAGTACCCACCGGATGGAACAGGTGGAAGAGATCTGCGACCATATTGTACTGGTAAATAAAGGAAAAAAAATACTGGACGGCACCGTTCACCAGGTAAAACAGCAATACAAAGACAATGTGTATCGTGTGGGCGGACATATCCTTGCTGAACACCTCATGACACCCATATTCAGGTTGGTTGACCATAAGGCAGACCATATCCTGCTCAAGTTAGACCAGGACACGATGCCTAATGATGTGCTCTCTCATTTCATTCGCCAGGGCGTGCAAATCCATTCTTTCCAGGAAGTGCTGCCAAGCCTGAACGATATTTTCATCAAACTGGTAGAAGGCACACCCAGCACCCGCCAGTTCCAGGAATTAAATTAATCAACCATGAACAAAATCGCGTTAATCATATCCAGGGAGTACCTGACCCGTGTAAAGAAAAAATCTTTTCTCATCACCACTATCCTGGTACCCATCATCATCATCGCTTTTTACGCGGCAATCATTGCCATCACCGTATCCGGCAGCGATGAGAAACAAAAGATCGCCATTTTAGACGAGGCCGCTTTGTTTGATGGAAAACTGCCCGAAGCCCGCAAAAACCTCGAATTGAGTTTCATCAAACAGGAAACTGAACAATCTTTTACCGGCAAATACAAAGACCAGGGGTATGATGCGTTTCTCTACATTCCCGCTTTTGATATTCAAAAAAAGCCTGTGGTAACGCTTCATAGCCAGTCATCCGCCAGCCTAAGCACGACCGTGACGCTGGAAAAACTTGTGAACAGCACCATTCGTGATAAAAGGCTGATGGCCCAGGGCATCAATCCCGCCGCACTGGAATCGGCTAACCCTGATATCAGTATACAAAATACGATCGACAGTAAAGATGGTTCCAAAAAGGCAGTTGCTGGCGTGGCGTATGCCGTTTCATTTATTTGCGGCATCATGATTTATATGATGATGCTCATTTACGGCACACAGGTAATGCGCGGAGTAACTGAAGAAAAAACCAACAGGATCGCGGAAGTGATTGTGAGTTCAGTGAAACCTTTTCAACTCATGACCGGTAAAATTATTGGTATTGGCGCCGTTGGCCTCACACAGTTTGCCATCTGGATTGTGCTGGTGGGTATGATGCAACTGGCCATCCCATTGATATTCCCTGATATTGTACAACAGGCCCAGCAAGCCGGCAACAATGCGGAAGCAGCGGGGGCGATGGGCCTGGCAGGCACTGTGATGCAGGGTTTATCAGCTTTACCCATTGGTAAAATCGTATTCTCCTTTATATTTTATTTCCTGGGTGGGTACCTGACTTACGCGTCATTATTCGCGGCCATAGGTTCGGTTGTGAGTGATGACCAGCAGGAAGCGCAGCAACTGGTATTCCCGGTTATGATGCCGATCATCCTTGGTTTTGTGATCATGTCGAAAGCCGTTAATGACCCCAACAGCAGCCTGGCTGTATTTGGAAGCATATTCCCGCTTACTTCGCCGATCGTCATGATGGGCCGCATCACATTTGATGTTCCGGCCTGGCAGATGATCCTGTCGATGGTATTGCTGATTGCCTGCTTTATTTTCTTTACATGGATCACCGCTAAAATTTACAGGACGGGCATCCTGATGTACGGCAAAAAAGCATCCTGGAAAGAAATGATGAAATGGGCTTTCCGTAAATCTTAATCATTTGTGGCGTCAGACCCTTCGCCAAGAACGGCTTTCTTCGCTTCCGCTACTGTATAACGGTATAGCATACCCGAAATACTGAAGAGCGCCGCGAGGATCATGCCGATTATCAAACCCGCAAGCCCGTAAATGATGCCGGATGGCTGCTTGATATCATATGGCGGATCGGGTTTGTCGAGGATGGCGATGATGGGCGTCACTTTCTGCAGGCGCCACAAAGCTTCTTCCCTGTTGTTGGCGGCCGCATCGCGCTGGCGCATCACATAATCCTTATCGTTCACGAGGTTTTCCTTTGGGATTTGGTACTGGATTTTTTCGGGGGATACAAAAAGCGTTGTGTTTGAGAGTTGTACCGCTTTTCGGTCGTAGGCTTTCAGCACTTTCTCCAGCGAATCAATTTTCCCAACCGTAAAATCGAAATCCTGTTTCGCTTTCCGGATTTTCAACTCTTTATAAAACTCAGAGATTTTCTCAATGAAAAGGTAACTCACAGGGCCAACCAGTTTTTCATCAGTAGAACTGAAATTGATTTCCAGGATGCCATTCTTGTTGATCCTTGCGGCAAACCCATTCTTCAGCAGGTTCCCACCTACTGCCGCGAGGTTTACGGAATCGGATGGGATTTTGATGGATGATTTATAAAACGGCTTATGGTCGTTATAAGTTTGGATCAGCACTTCGGCAACCGTCTTGTTGCCTTTGTCAGCCATACGCTCCATAGCCACTGCTTCGCGTGTATTGCGGCTCAGCGCCAGCTCCACGATATTGATGGAAGCGTCCTGGCTGAAACTCTTTGGTGTTTCCGATAAACCAAGCAACCCGCTTAAGGCAGTGGTTGCCGCGGAATTATCGTTGGAAGCAGTTAATGGGAAAACCGATGCCCTGGAACTGTACACAGGCGCCACCGATTTGGCGTAAATGAATAATAAGGCGGCGAAAATGATGCCCACAACCAGGTACAGGAATTTCAATTTCCTGAGCCTGCGAAAAATGCCCCTGATGAGTTCCTGGTAAGTCACGGTTTGCGTTTTATTGGGTGTAACGGAATATGATGGCAGTCAGCAATACGGGTACTGCAGCCACAATGGTTGATTTCACAATGTCAGACATTTCCTGTCCTTCAGGCCTGGAAGGCACATTCACTATACAGCCTTCTTCCACTTTTGGATAAAACCTCATGAACAGGAATGTTTTGGTGCGCCTGCTTCGGCCGTTGGCATACGTTACGTAAATGCGTTTGCGCCATGGGCGTACACCAAATCCACCGGCTTTATCAATATAATATCCCAACTTGGTATGCGATTTATCAAACGCGATTTTCAAAGGCGATTGCACTTTGCCCTGTACACTTACAAACGGATTGATTTCCGGCACCACCACCACATCGCCTTCCTGGAGCACCACATCGTATTGCGACCCAGGGTTCTTCATGGCTTTGTATAAATCGATGCTCACAGGTTCGTCGATGGCTTTCTTCTTGGCCAGCAGGGCACTATCGATCATCAGGTTTCCCGAAGAATCGGTCACCGCTTTATCATCTAATTTGTCTACAATCTTCTCCCGGAAAAATTCGCTTTTATTGCGGTACAAAACCGCGCCCGCGAGATTGGCATTGTCGCGAACACCGCCCGCACGTTGGAGGTATGATGAAAGCCTCTCGTATTTACTCAGCCTTGGATAATACCCGGGATAAGTGACCAGGCCACGCAATTCAATATTTTGCTGTAACTCAAATGAAGGGTTCTTACGTACATACACCTGGTCGTATGGGCGCAACATCACTTTTGCCGCCATCGAATCCAGTTGCAGGTCCGGGAGGATGGCATAAGAGCGAACAATGGTTTGTGTGGGTTTGAGGCCCTTCTTAGCCGAGTCGATGTCAACTATACTGGCAATTTCGAGCCTTCCAAATTCAGCGGTGGGTTTGATGCCCCCGGAGAGATAGAGCAGGTCCTGCAGGGTCATGCCGCCGTATTTGCGTACGCGGCCCGGTCGGCGTACTTCACCTGAAACATCAACATATTGTGATTCGCCAAACTCGCTTTGTGCAAACAATTGCACAATATCATTTGACTGGAGCTGGATATTGCCGACGCTGCTGACAAGGTTATTGTTGATATCTGATAAGTCAACTTCCAGCCTGTCTGACTGCAAATTGGTTGAATCGCCCGCACCCCTGAAAATATAAGCCCTGGGCAAATATGTGTTGCGGGTAACACCTCCCGCGCGGTTGATCAGGTCAAAAAGCCTGTCGTTGTTTTTAAGTTCGTACATACCCGGGTAAGTCACTTCTCCCCTTACTTCCACTTTATTTGAGATACCCGGTTTCACCAGGTCAACCTTCACTACGTCACCATCCTGCAGGAGAAAATCTTCATTAGCGATTTTCATAATAGCATTGGCATTCACATCGCGCTGAACCTGCTTTTCATTTTCGGTGCGGATGACTTTTAATCCCGAAGCAAAAGCGTCCGCATTCAGCCCGCCCGTATATTTGAGCAGTGCGCGGATACCCTCATCTTTGCGGAGCTGGTAATACATTGGCCTTTTAAACTGTCCTGTTGCCAGCACTTTTTTCTCCATGAAACCCACCACTACAAAATCGTTATTCTGCAGGTACATGTGTTTGCCTACATCGCCGGTACTGAGGTATTTATACACATCTATGGAATCAATCAAACGGCCGTTGCGTTTGATTTGAATGTGGCGAAGGTTCCCGAACTCATTGACGCCGCCTGCCTTCGCGATCACATTAAACGCGTTTGAAAATGCTGAAACCGTTATGGGTCCGGGGTTAACCACCTCGCCCACCACATTCACATTAATGCTGCGCGGCTGGCCCAGCGATACGGAGATATTTGTTCCGGATGGCACCACATTGCGAAAGCGCGAATACACGAGTGAGCGCATATTTTCAAACGTGAGCCCCTGTACATTAATCTTTCCCAATCCCTGCGGAAATATCGCGCCATCGCGGGCAACCACATAACTTTCCTGGAACTCGGCGCCGCCCCAAAGTGAAACCACGATATAATCTCCTACGCCTATCGGGTAATCGAGGGGAGGAGTAGATAATTCACTGAGGTCGGCCACGGCGCTATTGATAAACACATTGGCGCCATAGGTTTTATCCGGACTATATGCGTTCTTTTTCACATCATCTGCAATGACACTATCCTTTTCGAGTTTCGAGGATTTGAGTTCTTTTTGCAATTCCGCATTTTTGTCCTTGCCTGCATTCTCTTTGTTTTTGTCGTTCAACAATGCCGACAACTGGGCAGGGGTCATGCTTTTAGGGTCAATCTGGCCGGGCAGAATTTCGGATGGGATCTGTTGGCCGAGCGGCGGTTGACAAATGGCCGGGACGGTTAAGATGAGCAGTAGGGATACGAACAAAACGTTCAGCACATACCTGGCTGGGGTTTGATGCATTTCTTTTAGGATTGGGTTTTACAGAAATCAGTAACAAATATAAATGAATATAATCATTTAAGCGGGTCTTGCATGAGCGCCTGGCATTCGCCCCATATTTCCTTCAACACATCGGCAGCAGGTTTGATCTCATCAATCAATGCGGCAACCTGCCCAATTTCCAATTCACCTTCGCTCAAATCGCCTTCAAACATACCTTTCTTAGCCCTTCCCCTTCCCAACAATTGCGCCAGTTCTTCGGATGATGCACAACGCGATTCCGCTTCCAGCACCTGCTTGCAAAAATCATTCCTGATCAACCTTACGGGTGTCAGTTGCTTCAAGGCAAGAATCGTATCGCCTTCTTTGGCTTTCACAACCTCTTCCTTAAAAGCCAGGTGGCTTGAGGCCTCCGGCGTAGCCACAAAACGGCTTCCTATTTGAACAGCCGAAGCGCCGAGTATCATTGCAGCCAGCATTTGCCTGCCGGTTGCGATACCGCCTGCCGCGATCACCGGAATATCGACGGCCCTGCACACGGCAGGAATCAAAACCATGGTAGTAGTTTCTTCCCTGCCATTATGCCCACCGGCTTCAAAACCCTCGGCTACAACCGCGTCGCATCCGGCTTCCGCCGCTTTCATGGCAAACTTGCTGCTGCTCACCACATGCACCACTTTAATGCCGTGATCCTTTAATAACGGCGTCCACGTACGCGGATTACCTGCTGAACTGAACACAATGGGCACTTGTTCGTCGATAATAGTTTGGATATGTTTGTCGATATCAGGATACAATAAGGGTATGTTCACCCCAAAAGGCTTATCAGTAGCGGCTTTGCATTTCCTGATCTGCTCTTTCAACACTTCCGGGTACATGCTGCCCGCACCCAGCAAGCCAAGTCCACCGGCGTTACTAACGGCACTGGCTAAACGCCAGCCGCTGGCCCAGATCATGCCGGCCTGGATGATGGGCGCTTCGATGTTAAATAAGCGGGTAATATTATTTTGAAACATACGCGATGATTAAATCCGGCGGAAAGATAGGATTTTCATCGCAAGGGCATTACGTACTGCTGCCTGCGCTCAAATCAATGGCCGTATTGTCCCCGATATTCAGGTGGCGGCTTCCCCCTTTCACTTCCGCATCGCTGCCTATGAGCGACTGGCTGAGGATGATTTCATGCAATTCGGAATAATCGCCTATAATGGAATCGCGGATAATAGATTTATGGATGCTGGCATTTTCGCCGATGGCCACATTGGGGCCAATCACGGAATGGCGGATGCTGCAACCCTTGCCAATACTTACGGGAGGGATAATGATGCTGTTTTCAAATCCATGCTCATCAACCAACTGTCCGCCGAATTTTTTCAATAATATGGCATTGGATTCAAGCAAAGATTCTTTCTTTCCGCAATCAAACCAGTTGGTCACTTTAAACGACTGAAAGCGGGCCCCGCGCTGGATCATGCATTCGAGGGCTTCCGTCAGGCTGAACTCCTCGTAGCTTGTCTTTACGCCGGTGATCTGGTGCAGGCACTCAAAAAGTGTAGCGGTTTCTTTGATTTTATAGACACCCACGAGTGCCATATTGCTTTTTGGAATAGAAGGTTTTTCCACTACCCTGGTAATAAATCCATGCTCATCAATTTCAGCGACCCCAAAATTGCGCGGGTCGTCTACTTTTTTCACGCCCAGCATGGAATGAGGGGCTTCCATGATTTCTTTTACATCGTACTCCGCGATGGTATCCCCCAGCACAATCAGGATTTCATCCTGGCCTACAATATGCCGCGTAAGGTCAATGGCATGGCCGGTTCCATGACGTTCACTTTGCGTTACAAAATGGCATTTCAAATCGGAGTAATGCTGGTTTACATAATCCTGGATTTTATCGCCCAGGTAACCAATGATGAAAATAAAATCCTTGATGCCTGCATCCTTAAGCTGATCAATGATGATGCTGAGGATGGTTTTTCCGGCCAGTGGGATCAGTGCCTTAGGTTGTGTATAGGTATGTGGTCGAAGCCTGGTACCGGCACCGGCCACGGGAATGATTGCTTTCATGTTTCTGTTGCCTGTTTTCGGGCTTTCCTTGAACAATAGCGCTTCCCGCCATGCAAACGGGGGAGTGAAAGTACTGATTTTTGTGTAACGCGCACACATTATTAATACCCAATATGCGCCATTATCCTGCACATCATCGTGTTGAATCAGGCGAGGGTCGTTATATTTGTCTCTCAAAATTCATCTATGAAGCACGACAAAGCCCTTTTTGACCTGATCAACCTGGAACTGCAGCGGCAACGCCAGGGTATAGAACTGATTGCCAGTGAGAACTTCACCAGTTTGCAGGTGATGCAGGCCATGGGCAGTTCCCTGACCAACAAATATGCTGAAGGCTATCCCGGCCGCCGGTATTATGGCGGTTGCGAGATTGTTGACCAGGTGGAACAACTGGCGATTGACAGGATCAGGGAGGTTTTTAACTGTGCTTATGCCAATGTACAACCACATAGCGGCGCCCAGGCCAACGCGGCATTGATGATGGCCATCCTGCAACCGGGCGACCCCATCCTTGGGCTTGACCTCAGCATGGGCGGCCACCTGACCCATGGCTCCCCGGTGAATTTTTCAGGCAAACTGTACAAGCCGCATTTTTATGGCGTGCAAAAAGAAACAGGGTTGCTTGATTACGAAATGCTGGAAGAAAAGGCCCGCAGTGTGAAACCCAAACTGATCATCTGTGGTGCATCCGCATACAGCCGCGATATCGACTATGCCCGCATCCGAAAGGTTGCCGATGAAGTTGGCGCATTTGTATTATGCGATATGGCCCACCCCGCAGGTTTGATCGCGAAAGGCCTGTTATCATCCCCATTCGAACATTGCCATTTTGTAACCAGTACCACACATAAAACATTGCGTGGCCCCAGGGGCGGCATCATCCTGATGAAACAGGATTTTGAAAACCCGTTTGGGTTGAAAGACGTGAAAGGAAATATCCGGATGATGAGCAACCTGATAGACATGGCTGTTTTTCCGGGCACACAGGGTGGCCCGCTGGAACATGTGATCGCCGCGAAAGCCGTTGCTTTTGGTGAAATCCTCACCGACGATTTCACCGTGTATGCAAAACAGGTTAAAGCCAACGCTCAGGCCATGGCTAAAGCTTTGGTGGCCCGCGATTATCAAATTATCAGCGGGGGCACCGATAACCACCTGATGCTGATTGACCTGAGGAATAAAAACATCACCGGGAAAAAGGCACAGGAAACACTCGACAAAGCGCATATCACCCTGAACAAAAACGCGGTTCCCTTTGATGACAAAAGCCCGTTTGTAACCAGCGGTATCCGTATTGGCGTACCGGCCATTACTACCAGGGGTTTACAAGAAGCGCATATGGAAACCGTTGTTGAAATGATTGACCGCGTGTTGATGCATATTGACGATGAGGGCACCATCGGGAAAGTGCGGGAAGATGTCAAAGCGTTTATGGCTCAGTTTCCATTATACCCAGAACTGGGATAACCCTAAAAACAATTGTATGATTCAAAGGATACAAACCATTTGGATGCTATTGGCATCCGTTTGCGCATTTTTGAGCATTAAACTCCCATTTTTTGTAGGCACCAAACCAAGCGGGGAAAGCTCATACCAGCTTAACGGTTCTGAAAATTTCGCGCTGCTTGCGCTGACCATCGCCATTGGGATTGTGTCGCTGGTAGCCATTTTTTTATACCGTGACCGGAAAACCCAAATGCGTCTATGCGTGGCCGGTATCATGCTCGAGGTCATACTCCTGTTCCTGTATTACCAAAAATCCTCTTCCTATACCGCGGGCACTTATGCCTTAACGGCTTTGTTGCAGGCTTTGATATTATTCCTTTTGTTCCTGGCCATCCGGGGCATCCGCAACGACAACCGCATCATACGCGAAAGCGACCGCCTTCGTTGATTACAGGAATCGGCCTGTAGGGCTGCCCGCTTTCTTTTTGAGATCGGCGGGTTTACCGGCAAATACAAGTTCACCGCCATGGTCGCCTGCACCCGGCCCCAGTTCAATGATCCAGTCGCAGCAGCGAAGCACGTCCGTATTGTGTTCAATGACGAGGATGGAATGGCCCTGGTCGATCAGTGCGTAAAATGACGCGAGTAATTTATTGATATCATGGAAATGAAGCCCGGTGGTGGGTTCATCGAAAATGAATAAAATACCGCCCTCCGCCGAAGGGCCTTTGCCCCGGCCAAGGAAGGAAGCCAGTTTCACGCGTTGTGCTTCTCCACCCGACAAGGTGTTGGAAGATTGCCCCAGTTTAACATAACCCAGGCCCACATCACTCAGCGGCTGCAGCCTGCGTGCAATGTCATGGCCATCTTTAGGCCCAAGTTTAAAAAATTCAATTGCCTGGTCAACACTCATCTCCAGCACATCATGTATATTCTTCTGCTCAAAGGTAACCTCCAGCACTTCATCCTTAAAGCGTTTCCCTTTGCATGATTCACATTCGAGGTGCACATCGGCCAGGAACTGCATTTCCACAATTTGTTCGCCCTCGCCCTTACAGGTATCGCAACGCCCGCCATCCACATTAAAAGAGAAATGTTTTGGCTGAAAACCCCTCATCTTACTTAAAGGCTGGCGTGCATAAAGATCACGGATCTCGTCATAAGCCTTGATATACGTAACCGGGTTGCTCCTGCTTGATTTACCAATGGGGTTTTGATCAACGAGTTCAACCTGGCGGATCAAATCGATATCACCATGGATCGTCCGGAACAACCCCGGCTTTTCCGAAGTACCATCCTTCAGTTTCATCAATGCCGGATAAAGGATCTGGCGAACCAGGGTGGTTTTACCGCTGCCGCTCACGCCGCTCACGGCACACAATACATTCAACGGAAACTGCACCGTTACATTTTTCAGGTTGTTCTGTTTACAACCTTCAAGGGTCACCGACCTGTTCCAACTTCGTGTAACCTTTGGCGGTAGTATCTTCATGCTGCCGGATAAATATTGCCCGGTCAGGCTCTTTGCATTCCTGGTGATGGCATCATAATCCCCTTCGGCCACAACTTCGCCACCCAAATGACTGGCGTGCGGCCCCATGTCGATGATATGGTCTGCCTGGCGCATCATCATGTCATCATGCTCCACCACCACAACGGTATTGCCCAGGTCGCGGAGCTCTTTCAGTACGGCAATCAGTTTTTCCGTATCCCTGCTGTGAAGTCCGATCGACGGTTCGTCGAGGATATACAGGGAATTGGTCAGGTTACTGCCGAGGCTGCGGGTGAGTTGTATGCGCTGGCTTTCCCCACCACTGAGGCTATTGGCCAAACGGTTCAGCGTGAGGTAACCGAGGCCTACATCCTTGAGTGTTTTGAGCCGATGCAGGATTTCGGAAAGGATCCGTTTGGCAACCTGCTGATCATATTCCGAAAGTATTAATTCATGGAACCATTGATAGAGTTCGGTAACGGGCATTTCACCTAATTCGCCGATATGCTTTCCCTCGATCCGAACATACAAGGCTTCTTTGCGTAAACGGTATCCATGGCAGGAAGTGCAGGTGGTGCGCCCCCTGTACCTGCTGAGTAAAACCCTGTATTGTACTTTGTAGAGGTTCTGTTCCACTTCGGTAAAAAAATCATCAATGCCGCTTACCTGCTTGTTTCCTTTCCAGAGCAGGTTGAGTTGCTCCTCCGTAAGGTCCAGTATTGGCTTATGCACCGGGAAATCATATTTGGATGCGGACCTGATAAAGGCATCTTTCCATTTGGCCAACTTCTCCCCTTTCCAGGGCGCTACGGCGCCTTCATATACGCTCAACCTTTTATCTGGGATCACCAGGTCGGGGTCAATGCCCAGGATTTGCGAAAAGCCTTCACAAACCGGGCATGCGCCAAAGGGGTTATTAAAAGAAAACAGGTTGGGCACCGGCTCTTCGAATACCATACCATCGAGTTCAAACCGGTCACTGAATAACAACTTTTTCTTTCCATCCACCTCAAGTTCCAATGAACCCTCACCTTCAAAAAAAGCTGTACTAACGGAGTCGGATATACGATGGATATCCTCTTCGTCGAATAATTTGACGACCAGTCGATCCACAAGTATATACAATCCGCTGTCCTGCTGATAGGCTGCCGCGATCTTCTTATTCCCGGGCCCATCCTCCAGCAATTCATCAATTTGATGCATGGCACCTTCGTGATAGATCCTGGAGAATCCTTTCTGGAGCAGGATATTTAATTCCTCTTCAAGTTTTCTTTTGGCATTTCTTTTCCAGGGCGCCATGATCAATACACGGCTCCCTTCGCGGAGTGCCTTGATGGCGTCCACCACATCAGATACATCATCTTTTTTAACCACCCTTCCGCTGACCGGGGAAATGGTTTTCCCGATGCGTGCATACAGCAGCCGCAGGTAATCATAAATCTCCGTCATGCTTCCCACCGTGCTGCGCGGTGTACGTGTGATCACTTTTTGTTCGATGGCTATCGCGGGGCAAAGCCCTTTGATATTATCAACGTCGGGCTTGTTCATACGCTGCATGAACTGGCGTGCATAGGCGCTAAGGCTTTCCGCATACCGCCGCTGCCCTTCGGCAAAAAGGGTGTCGATGGTGAGGGATGATTTTCCGGAACCGGATACACCTGTAACAACCACCAGTTTCTGGCGGGGTATCTCTACCGTAACATTTTTCAGGTTATGTACCCGCGCACCCTGGATATGAATACCGGACAATGGTGCGATGGGTTGAGCTTTCTTTTGCTTTGATGGAGTGGATGCTGGCATGGCTTAGACAACAAAATTAAAGGCAAGGGGTTGCATTACCACGTAAACTTTCATGCTGGCTTTACAGGTAAATTAAAAATGAAACCTGCCATAACGAGCCTGCATGAAAAAAATTATGCGCATATTTCCTCCATTATATATACATATTATGTATCAACAGAATCTGCGTGTAAATGAAACCGTTACCCATACACTAAAAAAATATTTTATAAAAAAATGTCAAAAAAAATTTGGCAGATTGAAATTTATGACTATTTTCACATTCCAATATCCAATATAAGTGAAAAGCCTGAATGCCTTTCTCACGCCTTCTACGCCTTTTTCCCCGTTATTGGTTTATTGGTCCAAAATCTAAGTCCTAAACCTTTTTAAACTGTAGAAGTGTTATGAAAAACCTCAAAATCCAACCCGACCAGGAACTCGTACGTGCTTACATCAACGGAGATTCCAACGCCCTTTCCACTTTAGTTGACAGGTACAAAGACAAAATTTACACATCTATTTACCTGTTGGTAAAAGACAAGTACCTCGCAGAAGACATTTTCCAGGACGTTTTTATCCGCATCATCGACACCCTCCGCGGTGGCCGTTACACCGATGAAGGTAAGTTCCTCCCCTGGGCCATGAGGATCGCGCACAACCTCTGTGTTGATCATTTCAGGAAAGTAAAACGCAGCCCCAGCATCAAAACAAGTGATGACCGCGACATTTTTGAAGTACTGAACTTCTCTGAAGCCGGTGCCGACCAGCGCATGATGGCTGATCAAAGCCATGACAAGGTTCGTAAGATGATTGACCTCCTGCCGGAAGACCAGCGCGAAGTGATCATCCTGCGCCACTATGCCGACCTGAGCTTCAAGGAAATTTCAGCGCTCACCAAATGCAGCATCAATACCGCACTCGGACGCATGCGCTACGGGCTCATCAACCTCCGCAAGATGATGGCCGAAAAACAAATTGCCCTTTAATCAGCGATTATTTACATAAAAAGAGCCCGCCTGAACAGCGGGCTTTTATTTTATATAACGATAACGCATAAACGAAATTAAGGGGCCCCCTTATTGAATTCCTTCAGGCCGCACTGTAACCAGGATAGATACTCATTGGCGGAAGGTGTATAACCAACTGGTTCCGTCAGCAATTCTTCTTTAGTACTGATGATCGCGTATAATGGCTGCGCGTTGTTGGCGAAATTCTCCGTTTCGAAAGTTGCCCAAAGATCGCCTACGGTGCGTATCTCCTTTTCTGATCCATCCTTACCCTTATACACGAACTGCTTACCGGCCGGCAGCAAGGCTTTATCATCCACATACAGGGACACCACAATGAAACTGTCTTTCATCAACCGGTACACTTCAGGCTGCGTCCAAACCTTTTCCTCCATCCTCCTGCAATTCACGCAGGCATATCCTGTGAAATCAATCAGCATAGGCTTATTCTCCGCCCTGGCCATCGCCAACCCTTCTTCATAATCCTTTGTGCAACGGAGCCCGAGCACACATTCCGATTCCTTCTGGTACAGGCTGTAATACATGGGCGGCGGGAAACCACTGATCAGCGTGAGGTTCGACCACTTGGGGTTATTGGTTAAACCCGGCAGGAGGTAGAGCGTAAATAAACCGGTCAGTATGCCCAACCCTATCCTGGCGGGGTGCAGTTTCTTTATTGGTGAATCATGCGGGAAACGGATCAAACCAAACAGGTACAATGTTAAGCCCGCGCTGATGATTACCCAAATGGCAATGAACAATTCCCTCTTCAGCAAGCCCCAATGCTTGACCAGGTCTGCATTTGACAGGAATTTTAATGCCAGCGCCAGTTCTGCGAAACCCAATACCACTTTAACGGTGTTCAACCAGCCGCCCGATTTGGGTAAAGAAGCCAGCCAGTTGGGAAAAAGGGCAAACAAAGCGAAAGGCAATGCCAGCGCGAAACCAAACCCTGCCATTCCAGCCGTTAACTGCATGGCACCGCCACTGGCCGTTAAAGAGCCCGCCAGCAATGAACCCAGGATTGGGCCGGTGCAGGAAAAAGAAACAATTGCCAGGGTGAGGGCCATGAAAAATATGCCTGCGATATTGCCCAGGCCTGCCTTGCTATCTGTTTTGCCTGACATGGAAGCCGGTAAACTGATATCGTAAAAACCAAAAAACGAAAAAGCGAAAATGACAAATACGATAAAGAACAGCAGGTTCAGGTAAACATTTGTTGAGATATTATTGAGTATCTCCGGGTTCAATGTATCAAGGAAATGAAACGGCAGGCTCAAGCCCACGTAAATTAAGAGGATAAAGAACCCGTACAACATGGCGTTGCGGATACCCATGCCTTTTGACTGCGCTTTTTTGGTAAAGAAAGAAACCGTCAGCGGGATCATGGGAAACACACAGGGCGTGAGCAGGGCAACCAATCCCGCCAGGAAACCCAGTAAAAACAGGCTTCCCAGCCCACGGGAAGATTCTTCCGCAGATTGACTGATACCGGTACTCGTTCCGCAGGTTGTTTTGGGATTTTTTATATCGATGGTCGGGATCAACACCCTTGTAGCCAGTGCCGCTGTATTTGATTTTCCTTCAGGCGATAAATAAAGTTTGATCTCCTCAGGAATAAACTCGCCTTTGCCACCCAACTCGTATTCCATCCTCACCCGGAAAGGGCCTTCGGCATTTTCGGTTGTCCCTAACCGGTAGCTTACGCTCAGGCTGTCTGTTATAACCTTTTTTGTATGACCGTCGAAAATCGGGTCTTGTATATTTTTTTGCAAACCGCCAATCACCAGGGATGATTGTGGTATCAGTGAATCGTTTACATAAAACCTCAAACCTTCCAAGCCATCTTCCCCATCCGCGAATGCATACACAAATGCCCCTGAAGGAAGTGCGGCCCTGGCCCGGATTGTCATTCCGGCATCAGGTGATTTTACCACAGCGCCTTGCCAGTTGAGCCTGGCTGAATCCTGCGCGGAGGCGAATATTGCCGTGAAAAAACTAAGGGCGGTTAGCAGTAGAAATTTTTGCATGTTGGAAGCGCTAAAAAAAATCCCGATGATTGTTATCGGGACATAAAAAATGGGTGATTATTTTCCATCAATCTTCACAGAGAAAGGAACTGATTTGGGCGGCAGGCAGCGGTTGTCGTTGCACACCATATAGGTGACCGTTCCCTTCACCAAAGTGGCCGCGCTTGATTTGAGTTTTACTTTCTGTATGAAATCAACTTTATTGCTGTAATACTTAAGCGTTGACTGAAAATTGGGATCGTAAGATTTCTCGAGCTTGCCTGATTCCACCACTGCGCCCTCCAGTTTAACGAGCGGATTTTTATCGAAGCTGATGGTTGTTGGTTCCGGTCCCTCGCCTGCATCCTGCGCATACAAATGCCATTTAGGGTCAATTTGTGCGGTCAGGTGAAGTTCATAGGTTTTATCCGCCAGCTTCTTGGCAGTGTATGACCATTTCACAGGATTCTCGATTTGCGCGAAACCCGTCAGGCCCATCAAAGCCGAAAAAAATATCGTGTATACTATTTTCAACATGTAAAACGGTGTTTTATAACTGCAAAATTACAATGCGGGGACGAGCGCCCCTGTTAAAGTCTGTTAATTGTGGGGGGTTATGCCAAACAGGCTCCTGAATATTTCCAAGCCATCTGTATTTCCCAGGTCCTGGCTGCAGGCCCGTTCAGGGTGCGGCATCATGCCAAACACATTCCTGTCTGCATTACAAATGCCAGCAATGTGTTGAAGGGCTCCGTTCGGGTTGCTTTCGGGGGTCGACTGCCCCTCTTCATTGCAGTAATAATACAGCACCTGGTTGTTGGAGATGATGGTATCCAATACCTCAGGAGAGGCATAGTACCTTCCTTCACCGTGCGCGATGGGGATGGTAAGCACACGTTTTTGATTGCTTTCGGTACCCGGGCGCAGCCGGACATTGCGGCAGATGAATTGCTGGCCAGCATTCCGGAGCAAGACGCCCGGTAATAATCCGCTCTCGCATAAAATCTGGAAGCCATTGCATACACCCAATACTTTTCCTCCTTTTTGGGCAAACCGGACCACTTCCTGCATCATTGGGCTGAACCGTGCGATGGCGCCGCAACGCAGGTAATCGCCATAACTGAACCCGCCGGGCAACACAATGCAATCATCCTCCCTAAACATCGACAAATCCTTATCCTTATGCCATAGCATGACAACTTCCTGCTGTAGGTCCTGCGAGAGTGCTTCAGCCATGTCACGGTCGCAATTGGAGCCTGGGAAAACAACAACCCCGAATTTCATGATAAGCGTTTTTGGGTTCAGCGCAAAGGTATAACAGGGCGCTTGATTTACCTGATAAAATAACCGTTGATGACGGCAAGTGCAAGAAGCCCCCAATGCATGACCCAGCCATACCATTTACGATCGGGGTAAAACAGGCCCGCAGCCATGATTGCCGCGACCGGTGCCAGTACAAGTATCCAGTTATCCGGGCCAAATGAACCGGCCAGCAGAGGCATCAATAAACCGGTAATTAAGTACACATAAATCAGGCCCCAGCATTTGCGGGATTGCACAAGCAGCCGGTTCAGGCTGTTTTGCACAAAGACAGAGCCCACCAACAGGGCCAGCAGGATAAGCCCAAGGGCCAGGTATGTACTGATGGTTTTATGAAAACCCGAAGACACAAACCTCACACTGGGCAACTCAAAGTCCTGCCATTGGTCAGTTAAAAAAATCCATGCAGCATAAAAATATGCAGGGGCCAGCATACCCAGGAAGGCGGTGATCCATTCCGTTAGCTTGAAGGGACGTGTGATGGATAAGCCCACAACGACCAGCAGGATAAAGGCGAGGCCCGGAAAATAAAATAGTGTGGCTGTGCCCAATGCCATACCGATATTGAATACGATGCTCCTGCCGTTGGGATGGTTGTATAAGCGGCTGAGTTGTGAGAGTATCCAAACCAAAAATGTAGCCATAATCAATGGGGCCGAAAGAACCCTCCACTCAGGTAGTGTGGCGGTGATGAGCAGGTAACTCATGGCCGGAAGGTAATTGGGCTTGGGGAGCATTTTCTGGCGGTTTACCAGGTTGTTGATCCCGATGGCTTGTAAATAAATGAGTACAAATGCGATGATGCTGAACAACCAGGGAAATGCAGTGCCTGCTGGTTCGATCCAATGTATGAGATAGCGATAGAAATACCCGTCGGTAGCGGCAGTGGTAGGTTCAACCGGGTGCCATAGGAAGGGGATGTGGAGGACTAATCCATACATCAACAACAGAAAATGATTGATGGGGTTATTGGCTTTGAATGTGCCTGTCACTATGCCGGTTTATGCGGTTGTTAAAGATATAGCTGCAAAAAAAGACAATTCCGGTTAATTCAAAAAATGTGCCGGGAAGCTTAATCCGGAAAATCAATCTTGGCAAAGGAAATATAGCCCAGGTACACATACGGTATGATCACTTGACGGGCTCCTACCTGTTTGGCCAGCCGGGGCATGAACCCATACCCCATTTCTGTGCTGCGCACCGTGGGATAGCGGTTGATTTGCCCGTCGGGCTGCAATGCGTGGTTACTGATGATTTGTTTCTGATTGTCTTTGTCAATGAATAAAAACCTGATTTCACTGCCCGCGTTGAATGTGGAGAAGGATAAAAAGTTTTCCGTATCTACATCATACTGCTTTTTGTGTATGACGTTGTTCCATTGCAACCGCAAAGCGCTGTCAAGGCTGAGAATGATGATATCGTTGTAGTAATATCGCGTATTCATATCCCGGTTGCCCAGCGACCATGGCCGGTAGCCATAATAGTAATATGGGTTATTGATGAAGAAGTCGTTGGCGGTACCCGAATAAAAATTATTATAGAACCTGTAATTCCTGTTCCAGATATTGTTGTAAATATTTTCGGTATAATATTCTTCAGCAGCCAGCACGAAGCCGCCTTTCTTTTTAAGCACGGTGTACCTGATATTCAGGTTTTCGAAAGCGAACCTCGATTTATCGGATGGGTTCAGCAGCAACCTGAGGGAATCTGAGAATGGGTTGAATACGGCCCTGACAGGCTTTTCGCCATTCATATCAATGAGGGCCGTGAATAAGCCTTCCACATAATCGCCCTTTTTGGGTTCATAGCACGCGTTGACAAGATAATAACGGTTAAGGTTATCCGCTTTTATGTTCACTTCATTCACATACTGATCATTCAGGTCGATGCGATAAACCCTGAACGTATCCATCCCGGGTTTGTGGAGGCTGACGTGGATGCTGTTATTCCTTTGCCTCCTTGATTTTCCCGTTCCGCGGGCAAAGAGGAAACTGCCGTCATTATCAAGCACCAGTTCGCTGAAAAAATCCCTCCTGTCATCATATTTGATGAGTTGCCGGGTACTGTCGATCTGGTTCATGTCCTTATCAAAAAGCCTTGTGGCAATCGTGAGCCAGTCGTTCTTCACCTGGCGCTTGTAGATGAGTATTTTTTCCTTGTTCTCGCTATAAGCAACCGAGTAAATTTTATTATCCGCGAAAAAACCAACCCTTGTGGTATCCAGCACGACAGGTTCCGACAATAACTCGCAACGCTCATTCATCTTTACCGCCTTGCAATACACGACATTGTTCCGCTGAAACTGGTAAATGAGGTAGAGGAAATTATTGTAATTGATAAAATCGACATTAAATGTTTTCTCGTCCAGGAAATCCAATTGCTTGTGTTGCGCGATCCGCATTTTCTGGTCATACCCCGTAATAAAATGCTTTCGGTTGATAATTTTGTACACGAGGTAGCTGCTGTCGAACCTGCCAAGAATTTCAAAATAAGTATCCCTGCCCTCTTTCTTGTTATATTCGGAATACGTGATGCGCTGTGCCATGGCCGTTTGCAGGCCGGCGGAACAAATCAGCAGGAAAACAAATAAGCGACGCATGATCAAAATGTTATGGCTTAAAGATACGATGATTGTAGCTTTGGGCTGTCCTCATAACAGGAGAAACAATCCTGTATGAAAATTGTTACAGTAATATGACGAACCCGCAACAAATCCTGGTTACAGGTGGCACTGGCTTTATAGGCAGGCGGCTGGTGGGCCACTTGCTACAAAATGGCCACCGCGTGACCATCCTGAGCCGCAACCCTTCCGGATCAGGCAACCACCCCAACCTGAGCTATGCCAAATGGGATATAAAAAACCAATTCATAGAACCCTGGGCGATTGAAACCGCTGACAGCATCATTCACCTTGCCGGCGCAGGTGTGGTAGATAAGCCCTGGACCAAAGCCTATAAACAGGAGATCATTGACAGCCGTGTGAACAGCAGCCGGTTGCTGATCAACAGCATACGCTCAAAGCCGCACCATGTTCGGAATTTCATCAGTTCTTCAGCGATTGGGTGGTATGGGCCGGACCATGATCCGGTAAAACCATTTATTGAAACCGACCCGGCTTCGGAAGCGTTTTTAGGGTACTCGTGCCGGTTATGGGAAGAAAGCGTAGACGAAGCCGCCAGCCTGGGCATCAGGGTCTGCAAACTGCGCACAGGCATTGTGCTTGGCCATGGCGGTGGTGCGCTCACCGAATTTAGAAAACCATTACGGATGGGTGTAGCAGCGATTCTCGGATCCGGGAAACAGGTGGTGAGCTGGATACATATTGATGACCTGTGCCGGATGTTTTTGCATTGTATTTCTCACGAAGGGTTACAAGGAGCGTATAATGCCGTGGCGCCTTCGCCGGTGAGCAATAAAGAGCTTACCATTGAACTGGCGCGCGCGTTTCGGGGAAAATTCTTCATCCCGATGCATGTGCCTGCTTTTGTTCTGAAAATGATGATGGGCCAGCGGAGTATTGAAGTGCTGAAAAGCGCGACCGTGAGCGCGGAAAAAATAAAGGGTACCGGATTTACATTCCAATACCCTTCCATACAATCGGCCATGGAGGCCCTTGCAAAAGAAACTACAAATCGCGTTTGATAAAAAACTTTCGGCTGAAAATCACAAAGCCTGCCAGGTACACGATAGCCAATATCAAAATAAGCCAGGTATATTCTGTGGGCATCACCGATTTTGTAATCGTCTTTAACGGATTATCAGGAAAAGTGAGCAATCCGTCTGAGGCATTCATCGGCAAATAATCACCCATGCTTCCGAGGTCAAGGCCCGTATCCCTTTTAATCTTCATACTCCATACATCAAGTAGTTGTGAAACGATATTCTCAGCGCCCATATAAATAAAGAATATGCCAATCGCAAAACCTGTCCGCCTGACCCATACCGAAAGCATAACCGCAAGCATGAAGTAAGACAATGATTTCAGGAAGAAGAACCCCACATGCGAAAATTTATTGAGTGAAAAAGATGATCCTGAAAAAGCCGCAAAGGTTAATCCGGTGAGGATAACCAGCAGCGTACAAATCACGGCCATAATAAAAGCCATCATTAATTTCACGGAGATAAATTGTTGCCTGCTCAAACCATCAATGATGTTTTGCCTGTTTGTGCGGAACGTATATTCATTGGTAATTAAAATAATCAGGAGCAGCACGGGCAATACGAGCAGGAAACCGGTGACATAACTCGTGGTTTGCCAGGTATTGTCGAAACTGTAAGGATTAAAACTCGGCACCAGGCCAGCGGTATTGATTTCGCCCACCACATTTTTGTTGACGCTATACACAATGTAATTGGTGGTGACCACGCCCAACACGAAAAACAGGCCCAGGATGATAAACGTCCGGTAATTTTTAATCTTCATCCATTCAATCTGTAACAACTTGTCCATTGACATTATTATTTTGGTTGCATTAACTGGTTAATTCAAAAAACTTGCTTTCCAGGCTCTTCTTCCTGAGTTGAAGATGAGAGAGGGTAATACCTTTTTGAAAGCAGTAAGCATTCAGTCTTCCGAGATCAGGGACACCTGAAGGCAGAAATATTTTGATGCTATGCTGTTCTCTTTCCATCCTGGAAAAACCATCGTAACCCTGAAGGGCTGCAGCAAGCGCATCGAGATCATCCGAAGCCACTTCCACCACATTTTCAGCTACAAGGATATCATTAACATGGCCAGAAGTTATGAGGTTGCCTTGTTTGAGGATGGCTACATGCGTACATACTTTTTCCACTTCATCCAGCAGGTGGCTGGCCATGATGATGGTCTTTCCTTCCTGCGATAACCGCTTGATCAACTCACGGATCTCCGCGATACCCACTGGATCGAGGCCGTTGGTTGGCTCATCGAAGACCAGCACATCAGGATTCCCGAGCAGCGCGGAACCTATGGCCAGGCGCTGCTTCATACCCAGGCTGTATGTACTGAAATTCGAATTTTTGCGATGGCTAAGGCCTACAACTTCGAGTATCTGGTCTATATCCTCCACACCCCTTTCCTTGATGGCGGCCGCGATGCGGAGGTTTTCTACCGCCGAGAGGTAATGGTAGAAATTAGGCGTCTCCAGTAATGTGCCGATTTGTTTGCGCTGTCGCTCCGTTGGAACCTGGCCAAATAAAGTATACTCGCCTGATGTGGCTTTCAAAATGTCCATGACGATACCCAACAAAGTTGTTTTACCGCTGCCATTAGGCCCAAGGATGCCGAAAACCGTTCCTGCCGGAACAGAAAAACTGACTCCTTTCAGGGCCTTAACAGGGCCGTAATCCTTTGTCAGGTTTTGTACTTCTAAAACTGCCATAATCTGATTTCAATTATAGAACAAATTACATATTTACATGATCGGTTACGCCCATCTATTACACCAGTGGTGTCTATCGCTGATGGGTACCGTTTAATTTAAGTGATTATTGCAGGTGCTGCCGCAAATAATCTGTTACTTTCTGATACAGGTGCGCCCTGTCTTTGCCCAACACATTATGCTCATGGCCGGGATAAATCATATAATCAACCTGAACACCCTGGTCAATGGCGGAACGTACAAACTGAACCGAATGCTGCATGACCACAACCGGGTCCTGCATGCCATGAATGAGCAATAATTTACCCTTAAGTTTACCTGCCTGCTTCACAAGGTTTGTTTCATTATACCCTTCAGGGTTTTCCTGCGGCTTATCCATATACCTTTCCGTGTACATGATCTCATAATATTTCCAGTCCATTACCGGTCCACCGGCAACTGCCGCTTTAAACAAACCTGGGTGCGTGAGCATAAACCTTGTTGTCATAAACCCACCGTAACTCCAGCCAAACAAACCCATTCGTGATGTATCCGCAAAAGCCAGGTTAGACAGATATTTTACCGCGTCCATCATGTCTTCCATCTGCGCTGTTCCCGCTTTCCTGAAAATAGATTGTTCAAAGTCCCGGCCCCTGTTGGCGCTTCCCCTGGTATCGATTGAGAAAACAAGGTAACCCTGTTGCGCCATATAGTGAAACCAATAATCACCGGCACCGCCATTCCAGGCGTTCAGGATCATTTGTGCATGAGGGCCACCATACCAGTAAAATACCACAGGATATTTTTTTGTGCTATCGAATCCAGCAGGCGTAAACATGCGGGCATATAAGTCCACACCTGATTTTCCTTTGATATTGAAAATACTCATATTACCCAGGTTATAAGCCGATAATGGATTTTGTGCCGATAACAGTGATCTGCTCTTTTGGATCAAAGGCCGCATCACAGGTACCAGGTTAATCTGCCTGGCCAGGTTGCTGTTACTGAAATTATCAATTACATATTCCCCATCCGGACTAACCTCAGTTTGATGTACACCGGGTTCCGGGGTTAATAAACGGCTTTGCCCTTTCTTTATATCGAGCAGGTAGAGGTTCCTGTTCAATGGAGATTGTTGTGTGGAAACGTAAAAAAGATGTTGCCCTTTTCCATCGAAACCCTTAACCTGTGTCACTTCCCATTCCCCTGAAGTTAATTTTCGGATAAGCTTTCCCGTTATGTCGTACAAATACAAATGGTTCCATCCATCACGGCGGCTCTGCCAGATAAACTGGCTGGGTTGATTCTTCAGAAACAACATTGGTACCAATGGTTCCACATATTTATCATGCACTTCCTCAAACAGTGTCCGCATGTATTGCCCGGTTCTGGCATCAAACTGCTTCAGCCACATATGGTTTTGTTCGCGGTTGACAACAGCGATAAAAATAAACTTGTCATCAGGGCTCCAGGCAATATTGGTCAGGTACTGTTCACGGGGTTCACCTGTTTGCAACCATACGGTTTGATCAATACCTGCATGATAAACGCCTACGGTCACGTGGTGACTGGAATCGCCTGCCATCGGGTACCTGATGGGCACATTCTTCGCGGGACGGCTCAACCAATCAGTGATCGGGTATTCCGGTACCATGTGCTGGTCCATTCGGTAAAAAGCCAAAGCCTTTCCATCATTACTCCAGAAAGTACCTTTTGAAATCCCGAACTCGCTTTGGTGAACGGACGAAGCATACACGATATCATCGCTGCCATCGGTGCTGATTTGTTTCATCGCACCGGGCTTGCCCACAAAGAGGTTATGCTCATCAACATAAGCCAGGTATCCCGCACTGCCCTGGTCAAGATTTGATTTAGACATGGTGGCCTTATCCAGCAAAACAGTTATCCGACTTGTTTGCGGATCAAATGAAAGCTTTTGTCCTTTATGGGTCATAACCCAGGCCAATTGGCTGAACTGTATCGCGGGCATGGATGTTGCGGTATCAATGCCGGCCTGCCTGAGCGAAGCGTTGAGTGTTGACAGGCCGAGCAGTTGCTTCTCCTCTTTTGCCAAATAAGAACCGGTCATCCATACATCAGAGCCATTCAGTTTTTTCAGGTAAACATATGCATTACTGCCCTTAATAAACTGCAACTGCCGGAGGTTTTCAGGCGCCAGGCTTGTGCGTGCCTGAAGCATGGCTTCGTTCATGGTTAGCATCTTGCCCTGGGCATAACCAGCCACGATACTTAGTGTACAGAATACCGTGAGTAATATACGATTCATGTCTAAACAGATTTTGATTAAAAGTACAATTATTTGCCCATGGCCGGGAATCAGATCATGCTCAGGGTAACGCCATCCCCTGAAACCCTGAGTTCGTGGGCCACGCCGCACAGCAGGGGGAAATTATTCTTTTGATGCCCTACCGGGAACTGAAAGCAAACAGGGTATTTGTATTCCGAAACCTTCTCAAGAATGATTTGCTCAAGGCCCATACCAAACTCTTCACCGGGGTCATCTGGCTTGATGCGGAAACCGCCAATAATCAAACCAGCCAGGTGCTCCAGCTTTCCGGCCCTTTTCAAAGTCCAGAACATACGGTCCAGGCTGTACAGGTATTCACCGGTATCTTCCAGGAAAAGGATTTTATTTTTAGTATGGATATCTGACTCAGACGACAATAAACTATCGATCACTTTAAGGTTCCCTCCTACCAGGACAGCCCTGGCCACACCCTGCCTGTTTTGAGGATGCGCGCTTATTTCCAGTGGCTTAAAATTTCCTGTTAAGGCATCGTAAATCCTGTCAATGCTTTCCTTTTGTACATCATCTGCCTGCAACCAGTCTTTGGGAAAACTGTTGCACATTTTAGCGTGCAATGTGGCAATACCCGTATGCCGGTGAATATGGCTATGCAATACGGTGGCATCGCTGAATCCAATTACCCATTTGGGATGCTTTCTGAATTTTTTGAAATGCAACTGATCTATGATCCTCACCAAACCATATCCTCCCCTGGCAAGCAAAATGGCATTCACACCCGGATCATCGAGCATTTCCTGTAAGTCTTGCGCACGCTCCTTATCCGTTCCGCCAAAACTTCCGTCACGCTTACCAACGGTCATGCCTACACGAACTTTGAACCCCCAAAGCTCCAAACGGGCAATGGCCGGGGCGATATCTTCCAAAAGGATAAATCCCGCGGGACTGCAAATGCCGATGGTATCTCCGGTCTTGAGTGAAGGGGGTTGACTGGGTGATTCTTCAGGGATTAAGCCTGGAATACCCGCACTTGGCTGAAAACCGGCCAGCGTTAGTGCGAGGCCCGCCGGTACAACCCTGCGTATGAAATGCTTCCGCTTCATGCGGTAAATGTATGTTAATTAGAAAACTTCAACGTGCTACCTGATTAAGACCACTGTTCCCTGCATTTGTATCAACCGCCCATTGATTGCCTCTCCTTTGATGATCCAGGTGAATGTACCGTTATCCTGTGGCTTCCCTTTAAAGCTGCCGTCCCAGCCTTGAGTTGGGTCAGCACTTGTGTAAACCATTTGTCCGTACCGGTTAAATACCCTGAAAAAATCCGTTCTTCGGATACCCACCGGGAACGCGGCAAACCTGTCGTTCAACCCATCTCCATTGGGTGTAAACGCATTGGGAATATAATAGGCCGGACCGTTGAACACTTTGATCCATATCGAGTCGTAACCCTTGCAACCCTTATCATCTGTGACTTCCAGCCTGAAAATATAGAGGGAGTCCGTCAGCCTGACCTGTGGGTTTGCTGACTGTGCGTTGCTCACCCAGGCAGTCGGCGGCGACCATGTCCATTCATAACTTCCATTCCCAATGGCCTGAAGGCTGAAAACCGCTTGCCGGATCGCGATGCTATCAGCCCTGATCCCTGCCGATACAGGAGGTTGAACCAGCAGGTTCACGTAAACCGTGTCAAAACATGTTCCCCCGTCTCCTACCTGCAATTGATACATGCCTGTTTCATTGACCTGCGCAGGATTCAATACCGGCAAACCATTTAATTGCCAGGGTTCCAAAATCGTGTATGCCTGGAGGTTATAGATGGCATTAAGGTTAACTGTTTGATTATTGCAAACCACAAGCGCCGTATCGTCCAATGGATCAAACTGGCCGTAGCGCAAAACAGCGAAGCTCTCATCAGCAACGCATGGCGGGCTTCCGTTGATGCGATATGAGAACCGGTAAATACCCGGCGCAAAAGGCTGGCTGAAAACACCTGTAAGCGGATCCAGTGTACCGCCTGTGCCGGAAACCAGAGACCATATACCTCCGGGTTGTTCATCTTCAATAATATCGAACAGCCGGACCGAATTCACCTGGCTATCGCACAAGGATATTTCACCATCAAGTCCTGCATCAGGCTGAACCGATACCGTAATGTCAACAAAGGCCGTGTCGTTGCCGCAACCATTGGCGCCGGCAAGCACATACCTGAACCTGCTGCTGGTAGCCGTTGCCGTTATGGAAAAACTTCCTGCTGCCGCGTTAAATATGCCTCCCGTACCGGTTACACGCGCCCAGGCACCCCCTGGCTGTGCGGCGTTCAGGAGATTCAATAAATTTATCGTCTGTGCGTTACCGTTACATACAGTCAAAGCGCCGTCATCACCGGCCCCGGAAGCAGGAACAAGCTGAATGACTGCTATACTGGAGTCAGGCCTGTTACAACCCGCGGATTCGGGAATGATATATTGGAACGCACTGTTTGTGGCGGACGCCCCGGGTAAAAAAGTGCCGGCAACCGCGTCAAAAACACCACCCGTGCCACTTAGCCTGACCCAATACCCGCCGGGTTGTTCACCGGTGATGATATCTGCAAGATTTACCGGTGCGCTGATATTATTACAAACCGACAAAGTACCGTCCTGCCCTGCATTTGAAGGGCCGGGATTGACAAGGTTTACCTGCAAGCTTCCATTCAGCGTGCAGCCTGATTCCGTTACTTGAAGGCTGATATTTCTTGTGCCAGCCGTTTGCCCAAATAAAATCTGTACAGTATGCACAGCTATCCCTGAAGATGGCTGCCGGATTTGGCCCTGGCCCGCCATTGTCCATGAATATGAAGCCTGGTCAATCGCTATACTGCTGTATGTATAATCCGGCACTAAGCTTCCAATGCAAATGCTGACAGGCCCTGTGATGGGCAGCGCCTGGTTTGGATCCAGCGCCCTGATGGTTTGCGTAATCGCTTGTGCAGGCCACCAAACAGACTGTCCGCATCCCCTCACCTGGAACTGTACGCTAACGCTGTAATTTCCGGGATTGCTGTATGCATGTGTTACTGGTTGATTGGCCGCGGATAAGACTACAGGTGAACCATCGCCAAAATCCCAGCGAAGGGAATCAGCAGCCCAACGCGCGCTATCCTGCAAGTGAAATGAAAAACTATTGCAAGAAAGCCTAACCGGTACAAAATCCACAGAAGCCATAGCTGGAGGGCATTGTACGGTCTCCTGCATATTCCAGAAATTTAAACCGAGGTTAATGGGCAATGATGGGGTTAACTGCGCGGCTGGTATGGCAATGCTGGTTTGTGCCAGCCCTGCAACACGGTCAATCCTGGCAAGGCCATTGCTGCCCACACCATAACCACGAGGTTTATATAAAGTATAGATTTCACCATCCGGGCCATGCGAGAAACGGCTGTACTGCACATTATCACCAAAATTGCTGACCTGTCCTGTAAGCAGGTCCATATCCAGTAAACCCGTATTTGGGAAACCCGCGGTTTTGCTTAAATACACATGTGTGTCATCATAAAAAATAATGCCACCGGGATAAGGCAAACCATAGGCATCCATATTATAAATCAGGGCTGAACCTGTAAACATACCGAGCCTGTTATCGAAACCGAGGCTGGCGATACTTACGCCAAAACCAGCGCTCATATATTTAAATGCAATACGGTTATGTCCCGGGTTTGCCACCACTCCCTGGCCGGCAGGCATCATGCTTCCATTGCCAACCTGCAGCACCTGCTTTTGTGTAATGCCGGCAGGATTCAACAAGTATGATACTATATGCAATGACCCATTAAGCGCGGCCACCGGAAATACCAACCAATAATCACGCCCATTGGCATGTGGTATCGCGGTAACCTGTTCATTAAACGAATTTTGATTGAAATTGGTCACCATACCAGCGGGTGCGTTGAAACTGATGGGACAAGTATATGGCGCTACGCTGATGGAACCGTTCACATCAATCACATAAATGGCATGCGATGGGTAATCATTGGCAACGCCAATTAATGCAGGATCATTCCATCCCTTGTTGGGAATGATGAGCAGGTATTGTTTGGGATGGCCCGGGTTGGGTATGCAAACAATTTGTCCGGATGAATTGTACACACCTCCCAAGGGATGCAAAGGACTTGCATTGACCTGGTTAAAAGCGGCATCATAAACATTCACCCCATTGGTAAAAAATAAGATTTCGCCGGTGGCCGGATCCGTAATGGTTACATAGGATTCCTGGTTGCCATCGAAGATGCTGTCTAGTGGCGCCGGTGCAAATGGCTTTGGCGTGCCGTCACTGAAATCTATTCCCACATGTCCCCAGCCAAATATCCATTTTTGCTGGTCTTTTCGGCACTCCTGCAGGTTGCAGGCCAATACCTGTATATTTTGCTGGTATGAACGTACGAGGCTGCCCGACTGGCTGGCTGTCAGCTCTACCACATAACTGCCCCTATTCGTAAACGTTATGTCGGTTACCGGTGCATTGGGAGCGCTGATGCTAACGCCTGCAGACGGCGTGACCGTCCATTGCCATTGGTTTGCCAGGTTTGCGGGTGTACCATGTCCGATATTACTGAAAGTTGCCGCCTGCCCGACACAAAAAACAGAGGGCATGGTAAACTCAGGAATCACCGTGCCGGAAAAACACCCACCCGGGCCCAATACGCCCGTGGCCAACACATTCTCTTCAGATACAAGGGAAGCCCTCACCGTATTCAACATGGCGTGCATGCGTTCCCGTTGGCCCGCCGTAAATGTGTTTAACAATGGATCCGGACTGTAATACATAAAATTCTCGGGCATATCCGAAACAGCACATCCCACACTGCCACCCGGCTGGTCGCAGGGGTTTGTATCGCAAACCAGGTCGCCGGTTAACTGGCATTGGCCGGGAATGGAAGACTGGCATTCATGAAATGTATGATACAAACCCAGGTAATGGCCAACTTCATGCACCAGTATCCTGCCCAGGTCAGACTGGCTGCTGCTTTGTCCGCCAGGACATGCGGGATTCGCATTGGGTTGCAGGTTGAAATTATTTCCCGGAACCAAGTTGTCTCCAAACACATCGCTGCGCATAACCACACCATCTATCACCCTGGGGATCGGACCATTGTAACCCGCTATGTTGGCGTAACCCTGTATCCCCGGGCAATCGCCTGAGGGAACGGGAGCGCCAAACCGAATGGCTGTCAGCACCCAAATATTCAGGTATTGCGTGGAAGGAAATGCGGAGCCGGGTTGAGTGAGGTTCGCCAATGCCGTTTGGCCTGCCACACTGTACTCATGGCGGGAATTGGCCGGGCTGTTGTACCGCATGACGCCTGGTTCGGCTGGGTTCGTCCATGCCTGACCGTTACCCGGGTTTTGTGCGAGGCAAAAACGTATGCGTGTATCCACGGAAAAAGCGCCAGGCGTGACAGCAGCGTACTGTGTACCTGCAAGTGCCTGGTAATAGTTTAAGCTGCCGTTGTATTTCGAAAAACCCGCATTCAACGCGTCGATCTGGCTCCTGATCTGGTCATAACTGATATTCGTACCCGAACCAAGCGGTTCCCCATTGTGCACAACATGTACTACAACTGGTATGATAAAATCAGGGCCATTGGGAAAGTAGCGTCCGGTGCCATTTCGCGAAGATTGTTTATTGTTAATCCAATCCCGTATATCCCTGTTTCGCGATTCTTCCAACTCTGTAAAAATGGGAAATGCCTGTTGCAGGTATTGACTGACTTCATCCGTTGCGCAGCGGGTAACCTGGCCCTTGCCTGGAGCCTGTCCGAATACACCCGTCATCCACAAACAGGCTATTATTAAACCCGAAACGATTTTGATCCTTCGCATAAACAGCCAATAAATATAAGAAATTTATGATACCTTAACCAGACAGATTGGGCATTTCAGGGCTTTCCGGTATTTTTGCAGCCGCTCCGGCAGGCATAAAACCACCTAGACGCCGGTTCCCGATCATTATATATGCAACAGCCAGCCAGATACCTGATTACCTCCGCCCTTCCCTACGCGAACGGGCCTAAACATATCGGACATCTCGCGGGGGCCTATCTCCCCGCGGATATTTATGTACGTTACCTGAGGTCCGCGGGCAGGGATGTGGTATTTGTATGCGGAAGTGATGAACATGGGGCCGCTATCACCATGCAGGCCATGAAGGAAAAAACGACCCCAAGGGAAATCGTAGACAAGTACCATGCCCTGCTGAAAAGCAATATGGCCGACCTCGGCATTTCATTCGACATTTACCACCGTACGTCCGACCCCCTGCATCATGAAACAGCCAGGGAGTTTTTTCAATCGCTGAATGACCGAGGCTTGCTCGAGAAAAAATCGACGGAACAGTTTTATGATGAACAGACTGAGACATTCCTGGCCGACAGGTATATCATGGGCACATGCCCTGTATGCGGATACGATGGCGCTTACGGCGATCAATGTGAAAAATGCGGCACATCGCTGAGCCCCGAACAATTGATACAACCCAGGAGTACACTGAGCGGAGCTCCCCCTGTAAAAAAATCAACCACACACTGGTACCTGCCACTCGACAAGTACGAAACCTTCTTACGGGAATGGATACTCGAAAAACATGGCGGCGACTGGAAAGCCAATGTAGTGGGGCAATGCAAAAGCTGGCTTGACGCGGGCCTGCAGCCCAGGGCGGTGACGCGCGACCTCGACTGGGGCGTACGTTTGCCGGAAGGTTTACCCGGCTCCGAGGGAAAGGTTTTGTATGTATGGTTCGACGCGCCGATTGGTTATATCAGCGCCACCAAGCAATGGGCGGCCGATCATCAGAAAGACTGGCAGCCTTACTGGAATTCGCCTGATACCAAACTGGTGCATTTTATTGGCAAAGACAATATTGTTTTTCATTGCATCATATTCCCTGTAATGCTCTCACTCAAAGGGCATATCCTGCCCGACAATGTGCCCAGCAATGAGTTCATGAACCTGGAAGGCGATAAGATGAGTACCAGCCGCGGATGGAGCATCGAGATGGATGAATACATCCGTGATTTTGTGCATACGGAAAACGGCGGGCCTATGATGGTGGATGCGCTCAGGTATTACCTGACGGCCATCGCACCGGAAACCAAAGACAGCGAGTTTACCTGGAAAGGCTTCCAGGACGCGTTGAACAGCGAACTGGTAGCGATTTTCGGCAATTTCGTGAACCGCACTTTTGTATTGATGCACAAGCTTTGCCAGGGCAAGGTCCCGGCATTGCACCCGTCATGCCTGGATGACGCGGACAAAGCTATGTTCGCGGCCATGAAAGAAACGGCAGGCCAGGTGTCATCGGGTATTGAACAATATCGTTTCCGCGACGCTTTGTTTGACGTGATTGACCTTGCCCGAAAAGGAAACAGGTACATGCAGGAAAAAGAACCCTGGATCCTGGCAAAAAAACTGGAGCAAAACGATGCAACGGAAGAAGAGAAAAAAATCGCAAGGGAGAAAATAGACAATTGCCTGCACACCTGCCTGCAATTAACCGCCAACCTTGCCATCCTGATGAACCCGTTCCTACCCAATACCGCGCGCAGCATGTGCCGGATGATGAAAGTGGTGGAGAAAATGCTGGATTGGGAAAATGCGGGCAAACCCAAATTACTCAGCGTAGGTTATTCGCTGCGCGCGCCGGAGTTATTATTCAGAAAGATGGAAGATAGCGAGGTGCTCATTCAGCTTGAAAAACTGAAAGCCAAAAGCGAAGCCCTGCAACAACAAAAAAACATGAACGAACAAACAACAACCGAAACTACCCAACCTGCACATACAGCCCTCAAACCTGAAATCGTATTTGATGATTTCGCCAAAATAGACTTGCGCACGGGTACAATAGTATCGGCGGAGAAAGTTGAGAAAGCCGATAAACTCCTCAAACTCGAAGTTGACCTGGGTTTCGAAAAACGCACAATCGTAAGTGGCATCGCGCAACATGTAAACCCCACAGAAATTGTAGGCAAACAGGTAATTGTTGTCGCCAACCTCGCACCCAGAAAAATGCGCGGCATCGAAAGCAACGGCATGATCCTGATGGCGGAAGACGCGCAGGACAAATTGCATTTTGTAAGCGCCGACGCCGCGGCTGGAAACGGAAGCACCGTTAGTTAAGCGGAGGCAAGTCCAACGCCTGTGCAGGATTGAGGTGATGGATGCTGAGTTGCTGGAGGAATGCCTGCATGGAACGGATCAAACGAATTTCCACGGCCCCTGTTTTACCCAGCACGTTTTTCCGGAGTAAGGGATCCGACTTGTAATCAAAAAGGGATTCCGCTTTTCCATGAACGGTATTAAACCTTAACAGGTATTGGCTGTCTAATGCCTGGTATGTGCCGGCGTTCTCGCGCATATACAGCACCCTATTGCCTGTTGTATCGATAGTGGGCAACTGTTCACCATATGAGATGAAAGGCTGCTTGTTCCCACTGAGCAACAACATGGTATTCAGCATATCCAACTGGCTTACCGGCTGCCGGATATTTTTTCCGTTGGGATCCCGGGGATCATACCACATAATTGGAATCCGGAAATGCTGACGGGCATGTGCGGAGGGTTTACGTTCATCAGGATACATCCAATGATCGGAACAAAACAGAAAGACCGTATTATTGAACCATGGTTCCTTCATCGCTTTCCGGAAAAAATCCTTCAGGCATTCATCGTAATAGAGCATGGATTTCATTTGCGGCGATAATCCATCCGGCCAGATCCTGCGCTTATACGAGGAAGGTAGATCATTGGGGTAATGCGTAGATGTATTGTAATGCACCGCCAAAAAAGGTTGCCGCTGGCGCTGCAGTTGATTCCCCATAAATTCCAGGACATATTCATCATGCAGGCCCATGGTATGTGATTCCATGCCACTGTTACCGGGGATGTCTTCCCTGCAATAATATGTATTGAACCCAAGCCAGTTCACGCATTTGGCAAATCCAAAATCATCATAGTCATCTCCAATAAAAAACAAGGATGTATAACCGGAATCCTTCAGCCGGTGGCCTATGCCGGTAACGGGTAGACGCGTATAGGGCGAATGATATACAGGCACTTCCGTTAATGTGGGCATGCCGGCCAGTATGGCCACAATCCCCTTATTGGAATGATGCGAATAACTGTACGCGTTCTTATAATACCGGGCATGCCTGCGGATGGAATCCATAAATGGCATGGGCAACCTGAACGGACTGTCCATGTCAAAATAATCGGCCGGAACGCTTTCCATGATGAACAAAACAATATTGCGCTTTGGCGCATCCACCTGCATCGGTTTGCTGTTCTTCCATAATGGCTGTAATGCCCGCGCTTCCGCATGTGGCATATAATAAAGAGAGTCTACCCTTGCATCTTTATGCCGGTACACAGAATACAACAATGTGCCGGCTGATTGCTGCACATAAACCAATGAGGAACTCCTGATTCCGGTTAAAGGATAATTGGGCATGACCATACCCGGGCGTAGCATCGCCCACACAATCGCCAACGCAACAGGCATGCCGGAAAAGAATAATGCGCTTGATTTTCGCACTGGCAATTGCCTGACAAGTGACAATGCAAACCTGAATAAGAGCAGGCAAATCAATCCTGCAATAAGCAGGGCCAGAATCGTCCAGCCCGGGTTTTGCACAAAGGTTTTTTGGAAAGGATGGCCGGTGACATATAAGAGGTCGGCGTTGGCGCGTTGCCTGTGAAAAGGGAAATAAAATATATCGGCGAGGTTGAGCAGGCTTGCAACTGCCAGCGGGAGCACGAATGCCCATAGGGCAAGGGTTTTTGCTATGGCATTGAGTTGTTTTGATAATGACGCAAGCAATAAACAAAGAAATCCCGGCAGGCATAGCCAAAGCAAGGTAAAAGCATCTACGGACAGCGACCACTGCAGGATGCCGCCTAATGCGTGTACACTCCGCCAATCATCTTCGCCGGGCCCGGGTGGGTTTACCCATGCAAAAAGCGATTTGAGCGCAAACTGTAAAATGAGTAGCTTTAAGAAAAATATCCCGGGTGCCCGCAGGGTTTTTGCGAATTGTTGGAATCTTTTTTTCATGAGATGCGGTGACCGGTCATTAGCAGATGAAGCTGCCAGGTTTCATACTAAACAAATATACTGTTTCAGCACTAATCCTGCTGGCCTTGCTGGGAACAGATATCCTGTTGCACAAAGGCATGAGCCGGGTGATGTTGCCGGAACCTTTCACCGACCGGGTGCAACCGATGAATATTCAACCAGCCGCGAGCCCACTCAAAAACCAGCATAAGTATTGGGTCAGGGGTGTGAATGACCCCTCTTTGCTGCAGGGACTCAAACAACCACTAGGTGGTATTGAATGTGATGTGTATTTCGACAGCAGTATACACAGCTTTTATGTGTATCATGATTCATCGCGCATGTCAACCATCCGTTTAGACAGCCTCTTGCAAGCTTTACAAAAAATGCAGCCTGAAAGCGGTGTCTGGCTTGACATGAAAAACCTTGAACCCTATTATGCCCATGATGCCTTGAAAGAAGTGAACCGGATCAGGGATACATACCATTTACAGGAACGATTGATCATAGAATCGGCAAGGCCTGATTTGCTGAAAGCTTTTACAGACAGTGGTTATTACAGCAGTTATTATATCCCATTCTTAAACCCTTACCAGGCCAATGAAGACAGTATTGTAGGCTATATCGAAGATGTGGGCAGGTTGCTGAAGGAGTACCCCAGTTCGGCTGTTTCGGGCTATTATTTTCAATATCCATTGATCAGGAAATTCTTTCCCAATTATCCCATACTTACCTGGACTAATGACTCTTATGTTAGCCTGGTGACATACAGCTTCAACCGTATGCTGAAAAATGACGAAATGGTTAAAGTAGTATTATACCCGGTTGATTAATACGGGTATGCGTAACTGTTACAACTTGCCTGATTCTGTCTCTGAATTCACCTGTAAAGGAAAGCGTATATGCAGGGCGCAACCTTTCCCGGGCGCTGAATCCACCTCCACTTTACCGTTATACGCATCAACCCTGTTAAAGATATTAATGAGCCCGATGCCTTTTACTTTTCCTGATTGGGCGTATTCGAAGCCAATGCCGTTATCGCTGATATCCAGTAAAACTTCCCCACCATCTTCCTGCAGGGAAATCCTCGCTTCCGTGGCCTGTGAGTGCTTCACAATGTTACCGGTTTGTTCCTGAACGATGCGGAAAATCATCAACTGATGCGCGGATGACAATCTTTTAGACAAGCGTTCATCCACATCCAGTTCCACCTGTATATGCCGGTGTTGCTGCATATTGTTCGCGATTTCAGTGATGCTTTCTTTCAGCCCCACTATCGAAACCACTTTGGAGTTCATACGTTTGGAGAGCGCCCGGATTTCATCCACTGCCATCAGCAGATAGTTGGTGGCTTTGTCGAGCAATTCATCGCGTTGCTCCGGTGTATTCTTGGCGATGCCGATAAATAACCTTGAGCTGATCAGCAATTGATTTACATTGTCATGCAATTCGGCGCTGATCATATTACGCTCATGTTCCTGCGCACGGATGGTGGCCTGGTTGATGAGTTTTTGTTTTTGCACCTGTTCATGCAAAAGCTGTGATTCCAGTTTCTTCCTTTCGGTAATATCCTGCATCGAACCAACCTGCCTGACAGGTATGCCATTCTGGTAAATGGTATACCCCTTATCGCTGATAAAACGGTAAGAGCCATCGGCATGCTGGAAACGGTATTCATCTTCCCAATTGGGTTTCCCTTCGCGCATGTTTTGTTCAATCTTCTGCTCCACCCTAAGTTTATCTTCCGGGTGTATCCTGTCTGACCACCATTGCAAAGTGGACTCAATGTCCTCCCTGTTAAACCCTGAAATTTTACAGAAGGCATCGCTCCGGTAAATTTCATTGGTTTGCAGGTCAAGGTCCCAAATCGCGTCGGAACTCGCGTTTACCACATAAGTAAACCGTTCGTTCATCAACTGTAATTTCTTTTCTGCCGATTTCTGCTCGGTGACATCAATGGCATGACCGCCAATCATCATCCCATATTTACCCGGCACCAGGAACCAGTTGGCCAGGTAGTACTTTTCAGATCCGTCAGGTAATAACAATTGATCTTCGGTGGTAACAGGCTTACCATGTGCCAGCACCTGGCGGTTTTTCTCCATGATGCGGCGTGCCACCACGGGGTCGGTGAATTCGTAAATATTCTTTCCCATATCCTGCTCACCCAAACCAATCCTTGACATGAATAACGGGTTCGCATAGACGAGGTTTCCAAATTCATCATATACCCAGGCCAGTGTCGGGCTGTTCGACATGAAGCCCCGGAAGAGCATCTCACTTTGCTGCACTTTTTTCCATGCCAATCTTTCAGAAGTAATATCCTTGAATGAAGCAACTACAGCTTCGGGCGTTTGGCTGTTTTCCTTAAATATCGGGCGGCTGTTGATGGAAATCCAAATCTCATCCCCTTTCTCCCTTCTCAAACCCATTACCACATCATTGATATCACGCCCGGTGCGCAAAGAAACAATGGCGGGAAATTCATCTGATGGAAATTTCGTTTCATCCTGGCGCAGCGCGTTCCAGGCTTCACTTTGAATAGCCATACCTGCCAAACCCGGTGAAGGTATGCCCAGGATTTCCGCTGCCTTTTTATTCGCGGTTTCAATTTGGCCCTCTTTATTTATCAGCACAACCCCTTCCGACAAAGATTCCACCACCACCTGGTATTTGTTTTCCACACGATGCAGTTCGTCATGCACAGCAGGCGATTGAGATTGATGGAATAAGGCAAACAAAACAGCATTGGGCTCCTCCTGTTCATCAATCATCAGGGAAAAACGGCCATATCCATGAAAGATGTGGTTTTCAGTCAAACTGATTGACAATGCGCCGCTCCATGAACCATTATTATTGATTTCGGATAAAACGGCTTCCCTGGTAAAACCCGGGAACGATACATTCAATATTTCAAACAAGTGGCCGCCCAGGTATGAACCGGGTAATTGAAGCGGAAATTGTTTATACGCTGAAACAGATTGTATGCGCAAAAAACGGTCCATTAAAATCAATGAAACCGGTCCATCAGATGGCGGCATACCCTCCGGGCGGATAACCGGAGCCTTATAGCTAATGGTTAGCCCGGGATGTTGAGTTACAACATGTTGACGATCAGGGTTTTTCATCAGGAAGCTTGTTTTCAGGCGTTGGATATACAATACCCTAAAAGTAGTAAACGAAGGAACGCCTGTTTAAGTATGTTTTAGTGTAAGAATGGTTGTTTTTTCCGTCAGATAGGCTAACTTCGATCAAAATAGTTGTTTAACTAACTAAATTTTTCGAAGTGAAGAGAAACATCAAAAAAGTAGCTGTTTTGGGTAGCGGGGTCATGGGAAGCCGGATCGCGGCACATTTTGCCGGGGCGGGCGTACAGGTTTTGTTGCTCGATATCCTTCCAAAGGACCTGCCGGCTGACGCGCCGAAGGCTGCCAGGAATAAAATTGTGAACGATGCGCTTGCGGCCGCTTTAAAGTCGAACCCTTCTCCGGTCTATCATAAATCAGTTGCACAAAGGATACAGACGGGAAATTTCACCGACAATATGAAAGATATCGCCGGTGCCGACTGGATCATTGAAGTGGTGGTGGAAAGGCTTGATATTAAGCAATCGATTTTTACGGAAGTAGAAAAATACCGGAAGCCCGGAACCCTGGTGACATCGAATACATCAGGCATACCCATTCACCTGATGGCGGAGGGGCGCAGTGAGGATTTCAAACAGCATTTTTGTGGTACGCACTTTTTTAATCCGCCCAGGTACCTCAAACTCCTTGAAATCATCCCCACGCCTTTTACCAAACCTGAAGTTGTTGAATTCCTCATGCATTATGGGGACCTGTTCCTGGGCAAGCGGACTGTGTTATGCAAAGATACACCGGCATTTATTGCCAACAGGATTGGTGTGTTTTCGATCATGGCGATCATGAACGGGATGGATAAACTTCAATTAAGCATTGATGAAATAGACGCGTTGACCGGCCCGGTGATTGGGAGGCCAAAGTCTGCCACTTTCCGCACAGCCGACGTGGTGGGCATAGACACTTTGGTAAGGGTGGCGAAAGGTGTATATGAATCTTGTCCGGACGATGAAGCCCGTTCCTTATTCAGTATCCCAACATGGCTTGAACAAATGATCGCGCAAAACTGGTTGGGCGATAAGAGCGGACAAGGATTTTTTAAGAAAGTGAAATCCGCAACGGGTGATAAAGACATACAGGTATTAAACCTGCAAAGCCTGGATTATGAGCCCAGGAAAAAACCAAAGTTCGCGACACTCGAAGCGGCCAAACAAATAGAAGACCTGCCCGGAAGGCTGAAAGCCCTGATGGCAGGACAGGATAAGGCCGGAGCGTTTTACAGGCAATTCCATTACGCGCTCTTTTCCTACATATCGCACCGCATCCCGGAAATCAGCGATGACATATACAAGGTTGATGACGCGATGATGGCGGGATTTGGATGGGAGATCGGGGCCTTTGAAAGTTGGGACGCGCTGGGTGTTGCAAAAACAGTGGCAGCCATGAAAACGGCAGGCCATACTATTGCCCCATGGGTGGAAGAGATGCTGGCCGCGGGCATCAGCAGCTTTTACTCGGTAGCAAACGGAAAGCGTTTATACTATAACGTGAGTACCCGGCAATATGAACCGATGCCGGGCGGTGACGCTTTTATTGTAATGAAAAACTTTGATAACCAAACCGTTTGGAAGAACAGTGCCTGCAGGACATACCATTTAGGCGATGATGTGCTTGGTTTGGAGTGGTACACCAAAATGGGCAGCATTGGTGGGGAAGTATTGGAGGGCATACAGAAATCGATATCATTGGCGGAACAATCGTACAAAGGTCTGGTGATAGCCAACAGCGGCGCCAATTTCAGCGCCGGCGCGAATGTGGCCATGATATTTATGATGGCTATTGAGCAGGATTATGATGAAATAGATATGGCCATCAGGATGTTCCAGCAAACCATGATGCGCGTGCGGTATTCATCGATACCGGTAGTGGCGGCCCCTCACGGACTGGCATTGGGTGGCGGCTGCGAACTTTGCCTGCACGCCGATAAAGTCATCGCAGCAGCGGAAACATATACCGGGCTTGTAGAAGCCGGCATTGGCGTGATTCCCGGCGGCGGAGGTACTAAGGAATTTGTATTGAGGGCAAGCGATGAAATCCACCAGGGAGAACCGGAAACCATCACTTTGCAAAACAGGTTTATCAATGTCGCCACCGCCAAAGTGGCTACATCGGCGCATGAAGCGTATGATTTGGGTATCTACCGGAAAGGGATAGACGAAATCAGCATCAATGGCGACAGGCGCATTTCGGAAGCCAAAAAAGCCGTCATCGAATTATACGACCAGGGTTATGTGATGCCGATTCAACGCACGGATATTAAGGTAGCCGGGCGCTCCGGGCTGGGTGCGCTGTATGCGGGCATTAATGGCATGTGGCGTGCGCAATACGCGACAGACCATGATGTTACCGTAGCTAAAAAACTGGCATACGTAATGTGTGGCGGCGACTTGAGCGAAGCCAGGGAAGTATCGGAACAATACCTGCTCGACCTGGAAAGGGAAGCCTTCCTGAGTTTAACCGCTGAAAAGAAAACGCTGGAGCGCATTCAAAGTATTTTAAAAACCGGGAAACCCCTGCGCAATTAATCAGACCATTATTTTATGGCCATCATTCCTCCTTATCTGAAAAAAGGGTCGCGCATCGGCATCACCTGCCCTGCAGGTTATATGCCCGCCGAAAATGCGCAAACCTGCATCCATACATTGCAATCATGGGGTTACGAAGTGATGGTTGGCCGCACCCTGGGCAGCCATTCAGACAATTATTTCAGCGGCAGTGATGAAGAACGTTTGGAAGAACTGCAAGCCATGTTGGATGAACCATCCATTGATGCCATATTATTTGGACGAGGTGGCTATGGCCTTAGCCGCATCATTGACAGGATTGATTTCAAAAAATTCCGGAAAAAACCAAAATGGCTGATTGGGTTCAGCGATATTACCGTTATCCATGCGCATGTTTGGGGCAGGTACGGTATCTGCACCCTGCATGCGCCTATGGCAGCGGCCTTCCAGGATGGCCATGGTAAGAACAGCAATGTAGATACACTGCGCAAAGCCCTCTCCGGCAAAGCACTCCAATATCAATGCCAGCAGCATCCCCTAAACAGGACCGGAAAAGCGGAGGGGGTATTGGTTGGCGGAAACCTGGCCCTGCTGGCCCACCTGGTTGGCACAGCTTCGGAACTAAATACAAAAGGAAAAATCCTATTCCTGGAAGATGTGGGCGAATATATTTACCAGGTTGACAGGATGATGCTGCAACTGAAAAGAACAGGGGCTTTGCAAAAGTTGGCGGCCCTGGTTATTGGCGGATTTACAGACATGAAAGATACCACAAGGCCTTTTGGGTCAACCGTAGAAGAAGCCATTGCAGAAATGGTCAGTGAATACGATTACCCGGTTTGCTTTGGTTTCCCCATCAGCCATGGCAAGGAAAATGTATCGGTGAAAACGGGTGTTACACATCAACTGCAAGTAAGCAAAAACAAAACCTCACTCAAAGAACTATAATCAGGGGCAGACGGATTTGACCAGGTCCGCATACTGCGCATAGCCGGCAAGGTTATGGTGGGTGCCCCCTTCGATGCGGATAAACCGGTCGCCGGGCTTGAGCAGGGATTCCAGTTTTTTTGCCTGTGAAAATGGGATGACGCCATCATCCGTGCCATGCAGGATGGCCACGGGCACATGCACATCGCTGAGGTATTTATACAACGGTAACTGGTAATTAGACATATAGCCCGCGGGATATATGGGCGCGTAATGGCTGAACAATGCGGGGATACTGTAATATGGGGTTTCCAGGATTAAATAACGGCAACGGTTACCCGAAGAAATGTACGCGGCAATACCCGTACCAAATGATTTTCCATAGACAAGCACACTGTCTGCTGAAAAGGAATTGGTCAGCAACTTATATACCTGCCATGCCTGGCTGTACAATTTCTTTTCATCCCTATCACCGGTACTTTTACCAAATCCGGGATAATCGGGCATCCACACCTCATAGCCTCTGCTGGTGAAGGCATGGGCAAAGCCCGCATAGCGCTCTACATTTTCCTTATTTCCATGAAAATACAGTACGGCGCCTTTTGATTTGCCGGTATCCGGCAAAAACCGCAATATGTGGATGGTATCCGTTTTGCTAAAGGGTATAAAAATTTCATGAAAGCGTCCTTTAATGGAAAACCTGTGCGTGGCAGGCAAAGGCTTGGGATGAAAGAGAAAATAATCCTGCAGGTAATACAAAGCAATGCCAATGACCCCATACAGCATCAAAATAATCTTTGTCCATTTCCAGATTTTTCTTTTATACATCGTAATCAATATTTCAGGATATCGCGTATGAAATTATGGTATTCGGGAAAGGATGGCAGGTTGTTATGCCCTCCGCCCTCAATCCTGATTAAGGTAATTTTATTGGGGCTGATCGCTTTCAGCGCTTCGCTTTGTTGAATGGGTATCAGCCAGTCGCGCGTGCCATGCAGTATATATGTGTGGCAATTGACGTGCCTGATCCATTTGTCGGTACGCAGGTGGTACCTCAACAAAAACCTGGTGGGCAGAAAAGGCAGGAACCGGTTAACCGCTTTCTTAAAACTAAAATAAGGCGCGTCGAGTATGAGGTAACGGGGTTTGTTATCGCTTGCAATCTTCGCGGCAAAGCCACTTCCCAGGCTTCGTCCGTACACTATGATATGATGTTCGGTGTATTGTACGGCCAGGGTATCATACACAAATTGCATATCGGATAATAATTTTTGTTCCGATCTTTTGCCGGTGCTTTTACCAAACCCCCTGTAATCAACTAAAACAACATCATACCCATACCGGGTGAAGTCGCGCGCATACCTGGCCCAACCCTTGATACTCCTGGTATTCCCATGAAAATACAATACAAGCCCCAATGGTTTGGGTACGGTAAAATGTAATCCGTTGATGCGTACGCCTTCTTCCACATCAAAGAATAATTCCTTGAAAGGGAAATCATATTTGTAAATGAAATCCTGCCTGAGTTTTTCCGGTTTGAATATGAAACGTTCCTGTACGAGGTACACGAGTACCAGGAGGAGCAGGTAAGCGCCAATGATATACAACAAAGTGGGATTCATTCGCCTTTGGCATTGGCTTTTCTCCAGGCCGACATTCCGCCGGACAGGTTGTACAAATGAGTGAAGCCAAATTTCTGTTCAAGCCTTTGAATGGCGATCTGGCTCCTGATCCCTTTTTCGCAATACAACACGACCGGCTTCTCCACTTTGAAAATATCTCCATGTTCCAGCAAGTCGCCCAATGGAACGAGTGTTCCGCCAATGTGAAAGGCTTCATGTTCAAATGGCTCGCGCACATCAATGAGCAGCATATCATCGCCCCTGCTCAACATTTCCTTCAGGTCTTCCGCTGAAATATGTTGCATCATGCCGGTTTATTTATTCTTCATCCTCACCGCTATACACCCTTTGCAGTTTCAATTTGCTGACAGGCGCTACAACCAGTGGGAATTTCTCGATCACTACATTGCTTTGTTCCAATCCGAAACCTTTCTCTTCGCTCACACTGAATTCTTTCAACCAGAAATATACTTTCATGATGATCGTTTCCATGAAAGGTAATTCGTTGTCCTGGCTCAGGAATTTCTCCATCACAATAAATTGAAAATCGCCCACCTGGTTGGTTCGTTGATGGCTGTCGTACCTGCTGGTGATATTCACTTCGCGGTTCGCCACCAGGTCTTCCACCACTTTCTTAAACATGAGGTTGATGCGTGGCGCCATCCGGAACCCAAGCCTGAACTCCACCCGGATAATGTCATTTGGGATGATGTGTTCCACTTTGTATTCGCAGGTATAGGGATCATCCAATGTGTCTACATGCACAAACCAATAAATATCGGCTCGTTTAGGTTTTCCCCGCAGGATGGAATACATGATTTTATGCTCTATCTCTTTGGGATTATTGGCACTGGTAAGGTACACGAGGTGAGTAGCGTATTTGGGAATGCTGTTGTCATTGCTGAGCTCTTCCAGTTTGGGGATGTATTCATCCACACGAACAAATTCTACGTACCGGTTTTTGATTTTGCGTGCCCGGTACCATACATACATTACGGTGAACATCAGGAAGCCGATCAGTACCGTGATATAACCACCGTGCAGGAATTTATCCATTAAAGCGATCAGGAACGCCACTTCAATGACCAGGTAAACCGCCAGGAACAGGTAAATCCAAGGCCGTGCCACCCTGTGCAAGACCATATAGTTGGCAAAGAGTATGGTCGTCATCGTCATGGTAGTGATGATGGCCAAACCATAGGCGGCTTCCATGCGAGCCGATTCTTTAAAATACAAAACAACACCGATACAACCTGCAAATAGAAGTGTATTAATGCCAGGGATATAAATCTGACCTTTGGCTTCGGTTGGATACTTGATCCTCATTTTTGGCCAGAGGTTCAAACGGATTGCTTCATTGATCAGTGTATATGAGCCTGAAATCATAGCCTGGCTGGCGATTATAGCCGCAGATGTAGCTATGATCACTCCCGGTACGATGAACCATTGCGGCATCAGGTCGTAAAACGCGTTAATGCCGAGGCTGGTTTTGGTAGCTACATCAATGAGCTGGCCGTCGTGGTATTTGAGAAGGCTCGCCCCTTGTCCGAAGTAATTGATCAACAGGCAGGACTTCACAAATATCCATGACACCCTGATATTCCCCTTGCCGCAATGCCCGAGGTCGCTATACAATGCTTCCGCGCCCGTGGTACAAAGGAATACGGCGCCCAGCAACCAGAAACCTTCAGGATATTCAATCAAAAACTTGATCGCATAGTATGGGTTAAGCGCGTTAAAAATGGCCAGGTGGTCAGAGATATGTATGATGCCCAATACGGCGAGCATGCTGAACCAAACACTCATCACAGGTCCAAACATTTTCCCAATTGATGATGTGCCGAACTGCTGCATGAAAAAGAAAATGCAGATGATGGATAACACAATAATTACCACGGTATCTCCTGCAATGGCCCTGAACCTTGGCAACTCTTTCAAGCCTTCGATGGCAGAGGTTATGGAGATGGGTGGCGTAATGATGCCATCAGCCAAAAGGGCCGCCCCGCCCAGCATCGCGGGGATTACCAGCCATTTCCTTCTTCGCCTGACGAGGGCAAACAGGGCGAAGATGCCCCCTTCTCCCCTGTTATCCGCGCGAAGCACAAGGATGACATATTTAATGGTGGTTTGTAACGTGATTGTCCAAATAATCAGCGACAAGGTGCCATAAATCAATGTTTCATTGACAACCCTTCCTAAGATGATTGAATTGAACACATAGAGTGGCGATGTGCCGATATCTCCATAGATAATGCCCAGGGCTATGAGCAGGCCGGCCCCGGTCACTTTGTTGATGTGCTTTCCCACGGATGCGTATTTTCGGTAAGGATTCCTTTGTTACCAGAGGAATGGACACACAAATGTAACAGGAAATAATATATCGGGTAAAAAAGATTGGGCAATGTGCATGCAAAAACCCCCTCTCAAACGAAAGGGGGTTTACAAACTGTAATAACAAACACAACTATTAAAACAGAAACATTACACGAATGGATTAGTCGGGCTTTTTTCCGTCGAGGAAGCTGTTGATCGTGCTGATCTCAGCCTGGTTATTTTCGTCGGATTTCACGGTGTAGTTGCTATAGAAGTTCTCCACGTCGGCAATCTGGTTATGCATATCCATATTGCGGCGAAGGTAAGCTGGCACCGTTTCAAACTCATTGTTAGGATCGGTCGCGTTGATATTGAACGATAAGTTCCTCAATTTTGCGATTCGCTCCGCAGCCCGGCGCCTGAGTTCCTCCGTTTCGTCCTGCAGCGCAGGTTCCTCAACTGAAGACTTCATGATAGGCTGAGTTTGTTGCACAATTGGCTTTTCCTCCGCCGCATTCTGGGAATCTTTAACTACCAGTTGCATGTCGATAACAGGTTCGTCGGCCTGCACCGGTTTCTGCAAAGGCAGTGGTTCTTCGGTTGAATTGGATTCCTGTTTTGCCGGCGTGTCCTCAGCATAAATCTGCAGAGGCTTTGCCAGGTAGCCCCCCGACGAAAGGGAGCTACGGTTGCTAGCTTCATGTTGAGCCGGCGCCGGGGTTGGCGCTGCTTCAGTTTCTTTTTTTGGTTGAACGGCTTTGGGTGCCGGCAATGGGATATGCACGTCAAAATCCACTACCGGGGCCTGATCAGCGGTCGAAGATATTTCAAAAAAGACGGGGCCATCTTCGATTTTATCCCCAGTAGAATTACCTGGGATTTCTACGATTGGGGCTTCCGTGCCATTGAGTTCAGTTAATACAGGCATCAGCGGATCCGCAGCCGGCGCGGCTTCCGCTACTGGCTCTTCCACTGCAGGTGTTGCTTCAACTTTTTGTTCGGCAACGGGCTGAGCAGGTTCTTCCGCTGCGGGCACAATGGTTACCGGGGTTTCTTTAACAGGAGGTGCGGGCATTTCAAGTTCCATCACAATCTTATCGCTTGCTACGGCCGATTCTTTTGGAGTTGATTTGGCAAATGGATCTTTATGTTCAAAGCCTGTTGCTATAAGTGTAATGCCGATTTCCTGTCCCAGGCTCTCATCGTATCCAAGACCGAGGATAACATCCGTATCAGGTCCAGCCTGGCTGAGCAGGTAGTTCTGAATAATTTCCACTTCATCCATGGTGAATTCGTGTTCCCCTTCGGCTGAATTGATATTAATCAGGATCCACTTCGCACCGCGGATATCATTATCGTTCAGTAATGGTGAAGCCAACGCGAGTTCGATGGCTGTTTGCGCACGGTCTTCCCCAGCGGCATAAGCGCTGCCCAGGATGGCGACACCACCATTCTTCATTACGGTGCACACATCGGCAAAGTCAACATTGATCTGGCCTGTGCTGTTGATCACATCCGTGATACATTTAGCCGCGGTGGCCAGCACATTATCAGCCTTGCCAAATGCTTCTTTCATTTTCAGGTTGCCAAACTGGTGCCGTAGTTTATCATTGCTGATCACGAGCAGGGTATCCACGTGATCTTTCAACTGGCGGATACCTTCTTCGGCCTGCGCGATGCGCTTCTTTCCTTCATACGAAAATGGCGTGGTCACGATGCCCACTGTTAATATGCCGAGGTCTTTACATACTTTGGCCAGGATCGGCGCACCGCCCGTACCTGTTCCACCACCCATGCCTGCGGTGATGAAAGCCATTTTGGTATTCACTTCCAGGATGCGCTTGATTTCTTCAAGGCTTTCTTCGGTAGCCTGGCGGCCAATATCGGGATTGGCACCGGCGCCGAGGCCCTGCGTCAGGTGTGGGCCAAGCTGGATTTTATTTGGCACCTGGCTGGTGGCTATGGCCTGCGCATCGGTATTGCAAATGATGAAGTTAACGCCATCTATTTTTTGCGAATACATATGGTTGACTGCATTGCTGCCACCGCCTCCCACACCAATGACCTTGATGATGGAGGATTGTTCTTTGGGCAAATCAAAATGAATCATCTGGATAATATTTTGTTGGTTAGTAGGTTCGTTTATGCTTTATCGTTAGTATTACAATTGCTTATCGTCTTCTTCCTTGAACATTTCAATCAGGTTCGTCTTGATGGAATCCAGGAACTGCTTCAGTTTGGCACGTCCACCTGGATTCACGGGCTGCTCGGCTTGCGCTTCCGTACCGTCTGCTTGCTGGACAGCGGCTTTCAGGATGGTTTCATCCACCACGGGTTCCTGTTTCAAGAGGTCGGAAGTGTCCAGTTTCACATAATCCGATTCGAAACGGATATTCTTGTTTTCAAAATCATTGTAACCTTTCAGGATCAATCCGATGCAGGTGCTGTACATGGGCTTGGCCAGTTCCTCAAGATGGCCCCCGGCGAGGTGTTCGTTCGGGTAACCGATACGTGCATTCAAACCGGTGACGTATTCTGATAACTGGATCAGGTGTTTCAGTTGCGATCCGCCACCTGTCAGGATCAGTCCGCCATTCAGTACTTTATTATCGAGGCCAACCTGTTTCAGGTGATAGGTCACAAAATCCATGATCTCGCTCATGCGGGCCTGGATGATATTGGCCAGGGTTTTCACGGAAATTTCCTTTGCCGGCATGCCACGCAATCCGGGAATAGTGATGAAAGCGTTTGATTTGGCTTCATCGCTCAACGCGCTGCCAAACTGGATTTTCATTTGCTCGGCCTGTGTCTTTAGCACACCAAGCCCTGTTTTAATATCGTTTGTGATATTCTCACCGCCAAAAGGAATTACGGCAGTATGTTTCAGGATGCCTTCATAGAAAACAGCGAGATCGGTTGTACCGCCACCGATATCAACAATTGCCACACCGGCTTCAAGATCCTGGTCGCACATGACCGCTGCCGCTGAAGCGAGTGGCTGCAATACCAGGTCGCGTGTTTTCAAACCGGCTTTCTCCACGCTGCGGTGGATATTGCGTATGGCATTGCGGTCGCCTGTGATAATATGGAAGTTGGCCCCCACTTTCACACCGTTATACCCGATTGGGTTAGGAATATTCTGGAAATTATCAACGGTAAATTCCTGTGGGATCACATCAATGATCTGGTCGCCAGCAGGGATATATGTTTTATACTGGTCAGCGACAAGCCGGTCAATTTCTACCTGGCTGATTTCTTCTTCATGCTCCTGGCGCACAATATCACCGCGTGTTTGCAGGCTTTTGATGTGATGCCCTGCAATGCCCACGTAAACTTCGCGGACATCCAGGTTTGGATTTGATTTTCTGCAGTTCTCAAGGGCCAGTTGAATGGCTTTGATGGTTTGATCAATGTTCAGTACCATGCCATGCTGCACGCCGTTGCTGTTGGCACGGCCAAAGCCCAGGATTTCGAGCTTACCAAATTCGTTCTTACGGCCCGCAATTGCCGCGATCTTGGTTGTCCCGATATCCAAGCCTACGATAATGGGTTGTTCCTGGTTCATAGTTGTATTGTTTTGTGTTTGTTTGTGTGGGGTATGGTTTGTTGTCATCCTGTATGCTTAATTTTTTCTTCCTGGTTTCTTTTGTGCCGGTTTGGCCGCGGGTTTCGCGACCGGCTTTTTCGCTGGTTTTGCTGTCGCTTTTGGCTCTTCCTGCTTTTTTGATGGCTCAGCCGGCTCTGCTATCCTTTCAAAATAAATTGTTGGTTCCAGCGTTGGTTCCTCACGCTGTATCATGAATTTGATCATGGTACTGTCTGCCGTATTCCGTTCATTGTCCTGCACAATTGTTTGCACCGAATCGCTGGCAAGTTTCTCTGCTGTTGCCGCCATGGCCTGCATCAACTGTATGGTGCGCAAAGAATCGGCCGACACGTCATCTTTACCTTTCAACTTCGCTACCACCTGTCCTTTGAACTGCAGGTTGATGATGCTATACCTGTTCCAGCCGAAACGCGGCATCATGTTCCGGTAGAAGAGCGATAATTTGCTGAATTTCTCATCCAGGTTTTGCGCATCGCCCAGTACAATTACCTGGTTGCCGATGTAAGGCACAAATTCAAATGAGCGCGATGGCGTGATATCGACCTGTTGCACCAGCGCGAGCATGAATGAATCTTCCTGCAGGCGCTGGCTGATGTTCCGGATATCGCGAAGCAGGGCACTGTCTGCTTTTGTTAAGACCTTTGCATCCGATGGAAAGCCCGTAAACACCGGCACCCTGGCTGAAAACTTATCGCTGAGGGGCAACATCGACAAACTGCTATCAATATAAAATGTATGTGTGCCATTCGCGAAAACCCTGGCTACCGGCTCCCGCTCTTCTACATCTGCTTTCAATACATTATGGCTATCGAAATAAAGTTCCGCGTTCTTCACCCACACATCTTTTTCCAATTCAGACTCCATGCCCACAAGGTCAAAAGATGAAATGGCCTGGCCAATTGCCTCTTCACCGCTATACCTGTTGATCAGGTCCAGCACATCCTGCTTATCGATAAAGAAATGATTGCTGACACCACTGATGTTGACATCAATGGATTTGCACACAGATTCATTTTTATCCCTGACAGCAGCCAGTAAAACAACCAGGCATCCTATTGCCAGCAATATCCATCCCGATGTGACCAGGACGCGCTTTGCGTTGAATTTTCCGGTTAATGCCATCTGAAATATTTCTTTTTATATTATTTGCTTAATGCCGTTCGTATCGGTTGAACTTTTGTATCAATATCTCCTGCACCCGCGGTGATCAATAATTCCGGTTTATGTTCCGCGCATGCTGAAACAACCTGATCCATGCTTATCATCTTTACCGGTATTCCTTTCATTCTCTCTGCAATCATCCCGCTATTAACACCGGGCATTGGTTTTTCGCGGGCCGGATAAATGGGCAACAGCCAGCATTCATCAGCCATCGACAATACTTCCGCAAACCCATCCGCATGGTCCTGTGTCCGGCTGAACAGGTGCGGCTGGAAAATCACCGTACATTTCCTGCCAGGATACAATTCCTTCGCGCTGCTGATCAAAGCCCTTAATTCCTCCGGGTGATGCGCGTAATCATCAATCATCACGGTATCAGCATTCCGCATGATGTATTCAAACCTGCGCTTCACACCTTGAAAATCAGCCAGGGCAGCTTTTATCTTATCATCCCCAAGCCCCATCCGGCTGGTTACTGTGATGGCTGCGATGGCGTTTTCGATATTGTGCCTGCCACCCATGAACAATTCTATCTCCCGTATTTTCTTACCGGGCATTTCCAGGCTGAATACATAACGGCCATCCATAACCGAAACCGATTCGGCATACACGTCGGCACGATCATCATCCACACTATATGTCATGTGGTTTGATGCGATGAAATCCTGTTTACGCGGCAAGCCATATTTCGTCAGCAGGAATCCACCCGGTTTCAGCCTGTTGCCGAATTCCACGAATGCGTCCAGCAGGTTTTCCGCTGTGCCGTAAATATCCAGGTGATCGGGGTCCATAGACGTAATCACCGCGATATCCGGGCGCAATTGCAGGAAACTCCTGTCGTACTCATCCGCCTCAGCCACACTCACGGCACGGTCGCTGCTCCAGAAATTGGAATTGTAGTTGGCAGCGATTCCGCCCAGAAAAGCGTTACAGCCAAAACCGCTATGCCTGAGAATGTGCGCGATCAAAGAACTGGTGGTCGTTTTCCCATGGGTACCGGCAACGCATACACTAAAAGTTTCTCCAGTAATCAAACCGAGTACCTGGCTCCTTTTCATCATGGGGAAGCCCTGGGCACGGTAATAATTCAATTCACCGTGATCTGAAGGAATGGCAGGCGTAAACACCACCAATCCCGGGTCAGGATCCGCCAGGCTGATGTCATCCACATAATGTATCGACATCCCTTCAGCTTCCAGTTGGCGCGTGAGTTCAGTAGCCGTGCGGTCATAGCCACTCACTTTCACACCCTTGCTCATAAAATACCTGGCCAGTGCGCTCATGCCTATCCCCCCAATGCCGAGGAAATACACAGATGATATGTTTGATAACTGCATCAAGCCTTTTTACTTAATATTTGCAACATGTCGCCGGCTACAACTAAGTCCGCGTCATCGATGGCCAGCTTCGCGATATTTTTTTTCAATGATTCCTGTGCATCCTGGTTAGCCGATAATTGCATCAGGGTAGGAACCAGTTTGTTCAAAACATCCGCGTCGGGCACCATCAACGCGGCTTCCCTGTTCACCAGGTGCATGGCATTGACCGTCTGATGGTTCTCCGCCGCATGTGGGTAGGGCACAAAAACGACCGGTTTGCGTACGATGCACAATTCAGCGATGGCCATTGCCCCGCTCCGGCTGATCACCATATCAGCGGCAGCGTATGCATATTCCATCTGTGTGATAAAATCGCTCACGTACACATTTTTTTTATTCCTCGATACATCCCTTGCTCTTTCGAGAAAAAGTTTTCCCGTTTGCCAGATCAGTTGCAATCCGTTTTGATCAAAAAGATCCAGGTCCTTTTCAATGGCTTCATTGATACTCTTTGCGCCAAGGCTGCCGCCTACTACAAGGATCGTTTTCTTTGACGGGTCGAGGCTGAACCTCCTGACGGCATCGAAGCGTTCGATCAAACCTGCGGAAGTGGCTATGGCTTCCCTTACCGGGTTTCCGGTAACTATCAACCTTTCGGGAGGAAAGAATTTCTCCATGCCTTCCGTTGCCACATACACGCGTGTAGCTTTTTTACCCAGCATGATATTGCTTTTGCCGGCAAAGGAATTCGCTTCATGTATGAATGTGGGTATGCCCTTGCGTTGCGCGTATGCCAGAACGGGGAAAGTGGAATACCCACCAACGCCCAGGATGGCATCCGGCTTGTATGAACGGAATATCGATGCCACTTCAAAAAAACTTTTAACCAACTTAACGGGCAACCAGATATTTTTTATCAAAGAACTTCTGTTAAATCCTGAAATGGTGAGGCCCCTGATGTCGAAGCCGGCTTGGGGCACTTTTTCCATTTCCATTTTTCCCTTAGCGCCTACAAACAGGAACTGGGAACCGGGCGCCAATTTCTTTAATGCCTGGGCGATGGCCACGGCCGGGAAAATATGTCCGCCAGTGCCTCCACCCGCAATGATGAACCGGTACGGTTTATATGGCTTTTGATCCTGTTCCATGATGGTTACCCTTCCTTTTCTGTTGATTCTTTTTCCGTTTCCTGTTCAGCAATTGTTTTTTTACCTTCTAACTGTTCCACGTTTCGGGCAACGCTCAAAATGATGCCGATCGATAAGCAGGTAAACAGGAAGCTGCTACCGCCCATGCTTACCAGAGGAAGCGTGACGCCCGTATTTGGAAATAAGTTTACATTCACCGCCATATTGGCCATCGCCTGAATCACCAGCATAAAACTCAATGCCAGCGCAAGGAATGCCCCAAATGCAAAAGGGCATTTTCGATACAACCTGATACACCTGTAAAGGAATAAGAGGTATATGAAAACCATAAACCCGGCACCCATCAAACCATATTCTTCTATAATGATGGCATAAATGAAATCGCTGTAACTATGCGGCAAAAAGTTGCGTTGCTCGCTGTTGCCAGGGCCTTTTCCCAACCATCCGCCTTTCGCGATGGCTATCTTGGCCTGGTTGATCTGGTACATTTTTTCACTGTCCGCATTCTTGCTTCCATGTACGAATGTTTGTATGCGGCTGATCCAGGTAGGGATACGGCCGGATGCAAGGAAAGCGGGCAGCTTTTTAGTTTCATGCGTTTGCTTATCATAAGTTGCCAGTGCCACACTGATCAGCATGATTACCGGGATCATCGCAATGCCCATTGTTATGAGGATATGCTTGGTGCGTACCCGGCCAATAAACATGAGCATGATGCTGGTGCCTGCAATCAACACTGAGGTAGACAGGTTCGCGGGCGCGATGAGCATGCAAATGATGGCTACCGGTGTAATGATGGGCAAAAAGCCTTTCTTAAAATCTTTAATCACATGCTGCTTGCGGCTGAGTTGTCGGCTCAGGTACATGAACAAAGCCAGCTTGGCAAGGTCGGATGTTTGAAATGTCATGTTGATGACCGGTAACTTGATCCAACGGCTTCCGGCATTGAGTTGCACACCAAACATAAGCGTGTAAAACAACAGTGGTATGGATATCAAAAACAGTACCAGTGCCACTCTTGAATAAATGGTATAGTTGATCCGGTGCGCGAAGTATATGATCAGCAGACCGAGCATGATAAACGCGAATTGCTTGAACAGGTAGCTTTCTGTGCTCTTGCTCATCCTGTACGCAAGCGAACCGGTGCTTGAGTACACCAGCAACAAGCTGGCAATGGTGAGGATGATCACGATGGCCCAGATCACTTTATCACCCTTAGTTTTCCGCACGAGGTTGTCGCCCACATTGCTGAAGGATGGATTGAAAATCGATTTTATGTTCAGGTTTTCCGCCATGCTTTCTGGTCAGGGATTCGGATTAATTATAATTCTTTTACTGCCTGTTTGAACTGGTTGCCCCTGTCTTCATAATTTTTGAACAGGTCGAAACTGGCGCAAGCCGGGCTCAACAACACCACTTCTCCTTTATTCGCGTAATGAAAAGCCATTTTAACCGCTTCGCTTGCCGAACCGGTTTGCTCGATCAACGGTACGATATCGCTAAACGCATCCAATATCTTGCTGTTATCTGTGCCCATGCAAATAATCGCTTTCACTTTCTCCTGTACCAGGTCACGGATCAGGCCATAGTCATTTCCTTTATCAACACCCCCAAGGATCAGGATCACTGGCTTGGTCATGCTTTCCAGCGCGAACCATGTACTGTTTACATTGGTTGCCTTGCTGTCGTTCACAAATTCAACGCCCCTTACAGTTGCCACGGTTTCCATCCTGTGTTCCAGGCTTTGGAATGTTTGTAAAGCCTCCCTGATTTTATCTTTACGTATATCCAGCGCTGTGGCAGCCATGCTTGCAGCCATGCTGTTATACTGATTATGCTTTCCCTTAATCGCGAAATCGGTAATACTCATCTGCATTTCCTCTGTTTTCCATTTCAGGTGCATCTTAGCATTCGCGAGGTAAGCACCTTGCGGAAGTTCTTTACTCATAGTTATAGGGGCTTGGGTTGATTTGATGGGATATTTGCTGATATTTTTCATGGTTACTTCATCATCAAGGTTGTAGATGAATACATCATCTGGGCCCTGGTTTTCGGCGATGCGAAACTTACTATGCACGTAGTTCTCCATCTTGTAATCGTAGCGGTCCAGGTGATCTTCGGTGATATTGGTCAATACGGCCACATCCGGACGGAATGTTTTGATATCATCCAGTTGAAATGAACTTACTTCGGCGATGTACAATGGCTTTGGGTCGAGCGCTACCTGTTTGGCAAACGAATAACCGATATTGCCCACGAGGGCGCAGTCGGCCTGTGCGTGGCGGCATATGTGATAGGTAAGCGCCGTTGTGGTGGTTTTACCATTGCTGCCGGTTATGGCCACCACTTTACTGTTACCCATGTGGCGGAATGCCAGTTCGATTTCACTGATCACGGGTATCCCTTTCGCCCGGATCTTTTTCATCAGTTCTGACTTTTCCGGGATGCCCGGGCTTTTCATGATCTCATCGGCTGATAAAATCCGGTCCATGCTGTGCAGCCCTTCTTCATAATCGACCCCATGCGCTTTCAGCTCATCCCGGTAAACCGGTTTGATCGCGGTGGAATCGCTGACGAATACGGAGTAACCCTGCCGTATAGCAAGGATCGCGGCGCCAACGCCACTTTCTCCCGCACCCAGTATGACCAGATTTTTTTTCATCAGACCAGCATCTAAAATTGGTTCTTCAACAGTATTGACTTTTACAGGCTTTTGCCCCTGTGGTCAATTCAAAAGTGGTTCTTCAACGGTATTGATTTTTACAGGACAACTATGTTGATCCGGTAAAGCGGATATTCGTTTCCGTTAGATTCGGTTACCCGGCCATTGCCGCGGTAAAAATTGGTTTTTCAACAGTATTGACTTTTACAGGCTTTTGCCCCTGTGGTCAATCAAAAAGTGGTTCTTCAACGGTATTGATTTTTACAGGACAAATTCTTGCCTAAAAAAATCTCGTTACGACTGATTAAAAAGGTTTTTCATCAGTATAGAATTTAATGGGTCGTAACATTCATAAGGTCGTGACCTGTTTCCAGGATACGGATTAACTTGGCGTTCATCCAGGTTCTTAGTTTTCAACCAGGTTTCTATCTTAACTTAAGTGTTACAATGGCCATTGCCACACTCAAGATTGTTACAATCCAAAAACGCACCGCGATCTTGCTCTCATGGTACCCCAGCTTCTGGTAGTGGTGGTGCAGCGGGCTCATCAGGAACACCCTTCGCCCCTCGCCATACTTTCTCTTTGTGTACTTGAAGTACGACACTTGTATCATCACGCTGAGGTTCTCCACCAAAAACACCATGCAGAAAATCGGTATCAGCAATTCCTTCCGCACAATAATCGCCAGCGCCGCGATGATGCCACCCAAAGCCAGGCTGCCGGTATCGCCCATGAACACCTGCGCCGGGTATGAATTATACCAAAGGAACCCAATACAGGCGCCCACAAAAGCGGCAATGAATATGGACAGTTCCCCAAGATTCGGGATGTACATGATATTCAGGTATTCCGCGAACTTGATATTACCGCTCACATACGCGAAAATGCCAAGACAAATCCCAATGATGGCGGAAACGCCCGTAGCCAGCCCATCCAATCCGTCTGTGATATTCGCGCCGTTTGAAACGGCCGTTACAATAAATATCACCACCAGGATGTAGAGGATATATGTGTATTCCCTCCAGTTCTCAGGCAATAACCTCGCGTAGTTAAACTCATGGTTCTTTACGAAAGGAATGGTGGTGATCACAGACTTGGCATCAACAAAAACCCTTTTCTTTCCATCCACTACAACGGTATCAAAGCGGGCATTTGTTCTGCTCACATCGCTGATGCCACTGATGTTGTTATTGATCACTTCGCGCTTAACCACTACATTCTGGTTAAAATACAGTGTAGCGCCTACGATAATCCCCAGCATCACCTGTCCGAAAATCTTGAACCGTCCCGCCAACCCATCGGCATCGGATTTTTTATACTCAATGCCTTTTGCCTTAGCGATCCTTTTGGCGCGGATCTTCAGGTAATCGTCTATAAAACCAATCGCACCCATCCATACGGTACACAGCAACATCAGCCTGATATATACCTTATCCAGGTTGGCCAGGAGTATGGTAGGTATGATGATGGCCATTAGCAGGATGATGCCGCCCATGGTTGGTGTTCCCTTTTTCTGCTGTTCACCGGCCAGTCCAAGGTCCCTAACGGTTTCACCTAACTGCTTTTTTTGCAGGAACCCAATGATGCGTTTACCATACACCGTTGTGATCACCAGCGACAGGATCAAGGCCAGCATTACCCTGAAAGTAATGAACTGGAACAGCCCGCTGCCCGGAAACCGGATCTCTTCCCTTGTCAGCCAGTCGAAAAAGTGGTACAGCATAAATGGATTTACCTGTTTATTTTTCCATTAAGGAGAACATCTCCTCCAATACTTTTTTATCGTCGAATGCGTATTTCACGCCCCCTATTTCCTGGTACTTTTCATGTCCCTTCCCTGCCACCAGGATAATGTCTTCTTTTCCACTCAGGCTCACAGCCGTTTTGATGGCTTCCTTTCTGTCGGCAATGCTGATGCATTTGCGTTTGCAGGCCGCGTTCACCCCAGCCTGCATTTCTTCCAGGATTGCCGCGGGATCTTCGTTCCGGGGATTATCCGATGTCAGTATGATCCTGTCGCTGTGCTGGCAAGCCACTTCAGCCATCACCGGCCTTTTGGCTTTATCGCGGTTACCGCCGCATCCCACCACGGTGATGATCTGCTCCGGGCCCTTCCGTAATTTTTTTATGGTGGCCAATACATTCAGCAGGGCATCTGGTGTATGCGCGTAATCAATGATGCCCACCACATGTTCCCTGGTACTGATAATATAATCAAACCTTCCTTCCGCACCCGTGAGCGTACTCAACACTTTCAGCACTTCTTCCTTATCCTTTCCCAACAAAACGGCAGCGCCGTAAACAGCCAGCAGGTTATACGCGTTGAATTCGCCGATCAATTTCACAAACACTTCCGTATCATTCACAGTCAGGTGCAAACCGGTCAGCGCGTTATCGAGGATACGGCCTTTTACATCTGCCAGTGTTTTCAGGCTATAGTAACATTTGCGCGCGGCTGTATTCTGCAGCATCACATGGCCGCGCTTGTCATCCGCATTGCTCAGCGCAAACGCAGTTGCCGGCAAAGCATCAAACCATGATTTTTTTACACGGATATACTCATCAAATGTTTTATGGTAGTCCAGGTGGTCGTGGGTGATATTACTGAATATGGCGCCGGTGAACTGCAAGCCCGCGATGCGTTGCTGGTGAATGGCGTGGCTGCTGCATTCCATGAATACATGCGAACAATCCGCGTCCTTCATGCGCCTGAGCAGCCTGTTGAGACTGATCGCGTCTGGTGTGGTATGTGTGGCATCCAGCACATCCGCGCCGATCCGGTTCTCCACCGTACTGATCAATCCACAGGTATGCCCCATGGCCGTAAAGGCTTTCCACAAAAGCGTCGCGATGGTTGTTTTTCCGTTTGTTCCGGTAACGCCGACCAGTTTCAGGGATAAGCTTGGTTCTTCAAAGAACAAATGTGCCATCAATCCTGCCGCATTCGCGCTGTCCTCAACCTGCACATAAGTAACGGTATCGGTTAAACGCTCCGGCATTTGTTCGCACACAATGATCGTTGCGCCTTTTTCAATGGCCGCGTTTATAAACGCATGGCCATCAGCCTGGTGCCCGCGGATCGCAATAAAACATCCGCCAGCCTGTACATGCCTGGAGTCGATGAAGAGGTCAGACACCGGAACCTGTGTTTGTCCATAAACCTTCCGGATGGCTACCTTATATAAAATATCTTTCAACAACATATGGCATGCCCTAATTGAGCATCAGTATAATTTTTTCACCTTTTTTAAATGTACTCCCTGGTGCGAGGCTTTGGTTCACCACCCTTCCCCTTCCATTGGCTACTGCCCGAAGTCCCTTGTTCTCCAGCAGGTAGAGCGCATCCTTCAATCCCATACCACTTACATCAGGCACTGTGGATGGCGGCGTGCTGATCTGACCTGGCTGCACCAAACCGGCGGAATGTTGACGAATCACCGCGCTCCTCCAGCTTCCGCTGACAATGGAATCATGATATGGGATATTCATGAAGCGGAACAGGGTAGACAAATCATTCTTCAATCCCTTATATGTGTACAGGCTTGTGTCCGGACTGACTTGCTTGCTCAGGCTATTCTTGCTGATATACCTGTAATAAATTTTATCGCTCACTTCCTTGAATACCCGCCCGGATACATCGGCTCCATAAATCAACCTCGATTCGTTACTGTTTTGAATCACCACAGCCATGCTGTACTTTGGCGCTTCAGATGGGAAATAGCCTATGAAAGATGCCTGGTAAATTTTATTTCCCTTGTTGTATCCTTTATTGTTCAATGCGGTTACGGCCGTTCCCGTTTTACCCGAGATGGAGTAAACGGAATCGCGAAGGATTTTCCGGCCTGTACCATGTTGGCTGTCGACCACCGCGCGCAAACATTCTTTCACCTGGAATAAAGTGGAATCGGATACCATTTTTTCCACCAGCACTTCGGGTTCAATTTTTTTCACGGTTACGCCATAATCCTGTACTTCGCTCACGAGGTAAGGCTTCATCATGCGGCCATTGTTGGCAATGGTATTATAAATCATCAGCATGTGCAGCGGTGTCACCAATTGACCGTATCCATGCGCCATATATGGAATGGTAGTGGGATGCCAGAATTTGCTGCTGGGCTTAATGATGATCGGCCTTCCGGATGAAGCCGTGATATCAATGCCTGTCAGCGTATCGAGCCTGAGCTTACGCAGGTGTTCCGTCCAACGTTCGGGCTGGTTGCGGTAATACATATCGGCGAGTTTCGCGAAAGCCACATTGCTGCTTCGGAGAAACGCCTCCTTAACTGTGATGGCCCCGGCACCAAGGTGGGAATCCTTGATGCGCAGGCCATAGAAATACTTCGCCCCCCCTTCACAGTCAACAATGCTGTTGTTGTTTACGTACTTGTCTTCGAGGAGGCTGATGAGGGTTACGAGCTTAAAAACGGAGCCAGGTTCGGTACGTTTACCAATGCCATAATTGAGGTCTTCGGTGTACGTGCCATCGGGTTGTTTTCCTAGGTTGGCGATTGCTTTAATTTTTCCGGTAGCGGTTTCCATGACGATAACCGTACCATGCAGCGAGTTGTTATTCACCATCATTTTCATCAGGGCATTTTCCGCAACGTCCTGAATATATGTATCGAGTGTGGTAATGATATCTTTTCCGTTGATGGGATCGAGCTCGGCTCCTTCCACTGGCATGTACGCACCGGCGGCATAACGCATGAGGCGCTGGCCTGTAACGCCTTTCAGCAGGCTGTCGTAAGTGCGTTCCAGGCCTACGTTTTTACTGGAGTCGCGGCGCGATAAACCGATGGTACGGTTGGCCAGCAGCACATAAGGATTGATGCGCTTATCCCTGAGTTCCACTATGAACCCGCTTTTATTTTTTCCCTGGCGTACCAGCGGGAACTGGCGCAGGGCCTTGTATTCTTCGAATGAGATTTTACGCTTCAGCAGGTAATACCTTTCCTTGTTCTGATAAGCCAGTTGCATGTCGCGCTTATACTCAGATGCGGTGCGGTCGCCAAACAAATTAGAGAGGCAAAGGCTGAGTGAGTCGATATTATCTTTAAAGCGCTTGCCTTCTTTCTCGCGCAAACCTTCAGCGGCAAAATCCACATAGATGTCAAAGATCGGCACTGAAGTGCTGAGTATATTTCCGTCTTCGCTATAGATGGTGCCCCTTTCGGCGTAAATAGGCTGGTACCTGAGGTGCAGGCTGTCGCCCAATCCTCGCCAGTGGCTGCCTTCGGCGATCTGGATGTAGGCTGCTCTGCCAATGACCATAACGCCCAGCACTATGATCAGCAGAAAGCAGAGGTGCACCCTCCACAATATGTCTTTCCTGATGTCCAAGACAGGATAATATCAGTTGGTTATTAAATAAAGGCTTGCTTAGTTTCCTTGTTCTGCTTTTGTTTCGCTGCTGTCGGTGAGCATGATGGGCGGGCCCTTCAGTTCACGCAACCCCAGTGGCTCTACGGCTTTCACCAGTTCACTCGCTTTGCTTCGGAATATCACTTCGCTTTTCACACTCTTGTATTCGTATTCGAGTTCCTTGATATTCTTTTCGCTTTTAGCAATGCGGCGGACCAGTTTATCGGCATGGTGCCCGTTGTAGATGTACAGCACCGCCAGTGCAGATAAAAACAGGAAGAATGGAATGTTCCCTACAATGGAACGATAGTTGAAGAGTCGCTTCCAGTCTGTTTTACTGTTGGTTGCCTGTGCTTCTTTGCGGGTGTCGTTACTCATGTCGACTGAGGTTGTTTTTTCTCGGCTATGCGCAACTTCGCACTCCTGGATCGGGGATTGGATCGACGTTCGCTTTCATTGGGTACGACAGGTTTTTTGGTTATGACCTGCAGCTGGGATTGGGGACGGTTTCCGAACAGATCGCCTTCAGACGGTTCCTCAAAGGTTCCGTACCGGAAGAAATTTTTTACCAGCCTGTCTTCAATAGAATGAAAACTGATAATGGCGATCCTTCCTCCGGGTTTTAATACCTGAACTGATTGTTGCAACAGGTCGGCCAACGCTCCGGTTTCATCATTCACTTCCATGCGCAACGCCTGGAACACCTGGGCGAAATACTTATTCGGGTTTCCTTTTACTTCATTTTTCACGGCTTCCTTAAACTGGCTGATGGTTTCCAGCGGCCTCAATGCCCTTTGCGAAACAATGCTCCGGGCAAGGGTGCGCGCGTTGGTCACTTCGCCATACTGCTCAAAGATTTTGTGCAGCCTGGCTTCGGGATAATCCTTTAGCAGGTCTGCCGCCGTCTTTGTCTGCCGGTTGTCCATACGCATGTCAAGCGGCGCATCGAAACGGATCGAGAAACCCCTTTCCGCTTCGTCGAACTGATGGCTCGACACACCCAGGTCTGCCAGTATCCCATCCACGCCTTCCCAATCATACAGCCGCACAAAGCGCTGCAGGTGACGGAAATTATGCGGCACGAATGTGATCCTCTGGTCATCGGGCAGGTTCCGCATGGCATCGGCATCCTGGTCAAACACCAACAAACGCCCTGCCGGGCCAAGCTTTTCCAGGATACCCCTGGAATGCCCGCCCCCGCCAAATGTGCAATCCACATACCTGCCATCGGGTTTGATCCTTAAGGCATCCAGCGATTCCTGGTAGAGCACCGGCACATGATATGCCTGCCCGCCTGCTTCATCACCTGGTATGTGGCCCCGGTTTGGCATCTTGCTTATGCCGGCGACTGGCCATTGCCGGAAGCTTTACGCATGACTTCATTGGCCAATTGGCTGAAGCCCTCCGGTGAAAATGAATCAAAGAACTGATCTCGTATATGCTTATCCCAGATCTCTATTTTATTGATACCCGACACCAACACGATATCTTTATCCAGCGAAGCATGCCCCATGAGGTTCTTGGGTATCAGGATCCGTCCGGCACTGTCCGGCTCCACCATCGTAGCCCCGTTCATAAACTGGCGGCGGAATTCCCTGACCTTAGGGTCAAAATCATTTAACTGGCTGATTTCCGTGAACAATGGATCCCAGCTTTGCATGGGATACAGGGTCAGGCAACGCTCAAAACCCCTGTTGATCACAAACTGCTGGCTTTCATTCTCAGGCATCTGCTTTTTAAAGCCCGCCGGGAACAAAAACCTGCCTTTTGCATCAATCGTAGACTCATATTCGCCTATGAATTTGATCATGAAGGGTTTTTGAAGTTGTTTTTAAGCGTTTAATGACACAAAATAACACTTTTTCCTACTTTATGACACAAAAATGATTGAAAAAGTTTATCCACAAACCTGAAACCCTTATCCGTGCGGGATTAAGGGCCAAATAGGTGCTTGCACCGGTGAATTGACTGTGGATAAGCGTTAAAACCTGTGGAAAATTCAGTTTATACGCGGGCGAGTGGGATTTGGATGAGGAAACAGCTTCCCTTACCGGGCGTGCTATCGGGCTTGATGGATCCTTTGTGGGCGTCGATCATGGTTTTCACATAACTCAACCCGAGCCCGAACCCTTTCACATTATGGATATTTCCGGTATGTGCCCGGTAAAATTTTTCGAATATGCGGCTCAGGGTTTCCTTGCTCATGCCGATGCCGTTATCTTCTATTTTGATGCGCAGCATATTACCCTGATTGGACGTGCTGAGCTTGATATGGAGGTTCTCCTTAGAGTATTTCACGGCATTGTCGAGGAGGTTGTTGATGATATTGGTGAAATGCACTTCATCAGCCATGATCATGTCTTTGGCTGCGTCGAGGTGTACTTCGATTTGCCCGCCTTTATCCTGCAATGGCAGTGAGATATTATTCAGCGCTACGCCAATGAGTTCATGCGCGGATAATTTTTTCAGGTTGAGCTGTACTTCCTGTTTATCGAGCAATGCCGCTTGCAGGATGGTTTCCACCTGCTTGTTCATCCTTTTGTTTTCTTCCTTGATGATGCCGGTGAAATAATTCATCTTCTCTTTATCCGCGGCTACTTTTTCATTCTTCAACGCGTCAACCGCCAGTGAAATCGTTGCCAGCGGCGTCTTGAACTCATGCGTCATGTTGTTGATGAAATCCGATTTGATCTCACTGAGTTTTTTCTGCTTGATGAGTGTCCGGATGGTGATAAAGAATGCCGTGGTGATGATGATGGTGAAGAGAACGGCGCCCAGGATAAACCAGGTCAGCTCCTTTAATACAATCGTGCGCTGGTGCGGCACGATGACCACCAGGAACTCTTCGCGGTTCAGGTTTTCGAGGCTGCTGCCCGACGCAGGCAGGAGTTGGATGACGTGTTGCGTATTGTTCAGCGAGTCGACATAATACTTATAAAAATGATCCGACTGCAACTCATCTCCCATGAGCGAGTTTTGGGTGATGGCAAACTCAAATGGAATTTCACGCAGGAAATATTTATCCATGCAGCGGCGGATGATATCATGAATTTCCTCTTTGCTGTATCGCTGGATCACGGAACTGCGCATGTAATCCATCTTCATCTTATCACCCGGAAACAGGATATCTGATTTGCGCGGGAAAGGCAGGATGGGTTTCTCCTGCATCAGCTTCTGCGCGGCTTCGCCGGTGGCCATGTTGATATGGTCCATCAACTGTTGCTCCTTTACTTCCCGTGCGCTTTTGAGCCAGAGGTACTGAAAGAAGATCAGCCCCAGCAGAGACAGTAAAATCAATATGCTGATGATGGGAAATACTTTTTTCATATAAGCCTGCGGCCAGGTGCCGGATTACAGATGCAACAAAATTAAGCATGTATCGGGTTGTGCAGCCAGTGCAAATATACTTGAGCAAAACTTTAACGAAACGGCATAACCCAAACAACATTTTTTATATGGAGTGGTTATATTTTATACCTAAATTTAGGACATGGTAGCGCCCGGTCAAAACATATTGCTGATCGCCGAACCTTTTTTGAAAGATCCGAATTTCGCCCGTACTGTGGTGTACCTCTGCAGGCATTCCGAAGAAGGCAGTTTCGGATTCGTTCTGAACAAACCTTTCGAATACACACTCGACGAATTGATCCAGGGTTTCGAAGGCACCCATATCCCTGTGTATACCGGCGGGCCCGTGCAACCCGATATGGTGCATTACATCCACCAATACCCAAACCTGATTCCCGGCAGTTTCGCCATTTCAAACGATATACACTGGGGCGGCGATTTTGATACGGTAAAACGACTGATCCGTTCCGGGAGTATCGACTTGCGCAAGATCAAATTTTTTATCGGGTACAGCGGCTGGGAATCCGGCCAACTGGATCATGAAATGGAAGAGAAAAGCTGGTTAACGGTAACGGCTACACGCAATTTGGTTTTCGACGTGCCCCCTGAGCAGGTATGGAAATCAAGCATCGAACACCTGGGCGGCGATTATAAAATCATGGCCCATTTCCCCATCGACCCCCAACTGAACTAACCAAACCCCATCGAACGATTGCTTTACCAACTGCTGAAAATACCTGCCCGTCTGGCTTTCCGGATATATGTGCGAAACCTGCGGCTGAAAAACCCCGATGCCCTGAATATGAAAGGCCCGCTGCTGATCGCGGCCAACCACCCAAACTCATTCCTCGATGCCATCATCATTGCCACATTGTTCCGTAAACCGGTGTACTCGCTGGCAAGGGGCGACGCATTCAGCAACCGGCTAACCAGTACTTTGCTGCGCGCCCTGAACATCCTGCCCGTGTACAGGATGCGCGAAGGCGCTGAAAACCTCTCTCAAAATTATTCCACTTTTGAAGCCTGCCGGGAAATCTTCAGGAAAAACGGCATTGTGCTGATCTTCAGCGAAGGGCTCTGCATCAACGAATGGAAACTGAGGCCATTGATGAAAGGTACGGCCAGGCTGGCCATCAGCAGTTGGGAAGAAGGCATCCCGCTGACCATTCTACCCGCCGCCATCAACTATCATTCATTCACCCGGTTTGGCAAACATGTGCACCTGCATTTCGGAAAAGCCTTTACACAAAGCGACCTGGAGGATACTAACGGTTACGGCAAAACGATATTGTCTTTTAACAGGAAGCTCGATAACGAACTAAGACAACTCGTGATTGAAATAGATGATTCCGACCACGCGTCCATCCGAAGGGTATTCGCTTCTGAAAAACCCGGATGGCAAACTTCATGGTTAACCATACCCGCGGTCATTGGCTGGCTCCTGCATGCACCCTTGTATTACCCGCTCAAAAAAATCGTTTACCGGAAAGCCATACACAGCGGGCATTACGACTCCATCATGGTGGGCGCTTTGTTTTTGTTATACCCCATTTACCTCGCCAGCATAACATTGATCACGTACGCGTTTTGCGGAACCGCTTTGGCTGCAGGCGTATTGATGTGCATACCTTTACTGGCTTACGCATATGTGCAATGGAAAGAACGGTATTGACATGAAAAAGCCCATGCAGATGCACGGGCTTATGTAATAATGTACAAAGAATATTATTTTTCTTCAGCACCTTCTACCAACACCGTGGTTTTGTTGTTCAGCACTTCCACAAAACCGGCCTGGATCGTAAAGGATTGTGTGCTGTTTTTATCCTTCAGGATTTTCATGCTGCCGGCTTTTAAGGCGCTTACAAAAGGCGCGTGGCGGTCGAGCACTTCAAACAAACCGGTGATACCGGGCAGTTGAACGCCATAAACTTCGCCGCTGAATACCTTTTGTTCCGGTGTTAATATCTCAAGTGTCATAAAAGCAATTTGTTCGTTATTCCGGTGAATGCTTGATTAAGCCTGGGCGGCAGCCATCAGTTTCTTACCTTTTTCGATGGCGTCATCCAGTGTACCCACCAGGTTAAAGGCGGCTTCCGGGTACTCATCCACTTCACCATCCATGATGGCGTTGAAACCGCGGATGGTTTCTTCAATAGGCACCAGTACGCCTTTCAGGCCGGTGAACTGTTCGGCCACAAAGAATGGCTGGCTGAGGAAACGCTGTACTTTACGTGCGCGTGATACCACCAGTTTATCTTCGTCGCTCAATTCATCCAGGCCCAGGATCGCGATGATGTCCTGCAGTTCCTTATATCGCTGAAGGATCATTTTCACGCGCTGCGCGCAATTGTAATGCTCTTCACCTACAATGGCCGGAGTCAGGATCCTGGATGTGGAATCCAGCGGATCCACGGCAGGGTAGATACCCAAGTCGGCAATCTTTCGGCTCAATACCGTAGTGGCATCAAGGTGGGCGAAAGTTGTGGCTGGGGCCGGATCGGTCAAGTCATCCGCAGGTACGTAAACCGCCTGCACGGAAGTGATTGAACCATTTTTAGTAGAAGTGATGCGTTCCTGCATCAGTCCCATTTCCGTTGCCAGTGTAGGCTGGTAACCCACCGCTGAAGGCATACGGCCAAGCAGGGCCGATACTTCGGAACCCGCCTGTGTGAAACGGAAGATATTATCTACGAAAAACAGGATGTCTTTACCCTGGCCTTCGCCATCGCCATCACGGAAATATTCGGCCATGGTCAACCCACTCAGGGCAACGCGGGCACGGGCTCCGGGTGGCTCATTCATCTGTCCGAATACGAAAGTGGCTTTAGAATCTTTAAGGTTTTCGAGGTCAACTGAACTTAAGTCCCATCCACCTTCTTCCATACTATGCTTAAACTTGTCGCCATAATTCATGATACCCGCTTCAATCATCTCACGCATCAGGTCGTTTCCTTCACGGGTACGCTCACCCACACCGGCGAATACAGACAAACCGGAATACGCTTTCGCGATATTGTTGATCAGTTCCTGGATCAATACGGTTTTACCCACACCGGCACCACCAAACAATCCGATCTTACCACCTTTGGCATATGGCTCGATCAGGTCAATTACTTTGATACCTGTGAAAAGCACTTCAGATGCGGTACTCAGGTCTTCAAATACGGGTGGTTTGGCGTGAATGGGGCGCCCGTTTTCTTTGCTGACTGCGGGCAAGCCGTCAATCGGGTCGCCAGTTACGTTGAAGAGGCGGCCTTTGATGCCTTCCCCGGTTGGCATGGCAATCGCTTTGCCGGTATCCACTACAGCCATACCCCTTACGAGGCCTTCTGTTCCATCCATCGCGATGGTACGCACGCTGTCTTCACCCAGGTGCTGCTGAACTTCCAGCACGAGTTTATCGCCGTTATCACGGGTCACTTCAAGGGCGTTCAAAATTTCTGGCAACTTGGAATTGTTATCAAACTGAACGTCGATAACCGCTCCGATGATGGATTTGATCTTACCGGTATTGGCCATAACAACTATTTATTTGGACGATGATTTGTTTTCGAGCCGCAAAGGTAAAGGTTGGCGTCGGAAATGTAAAATTTAGGCTGTTTATTTTTCAGCCATTCCGGGGGCAGCGGCTTTTGCCGGCTTGTTGGCCAGGTAAACGCCCATGAGGATTACCAATAGCCCTCCCAACTGCTTCCAGCCCACTTCCTCATTATACAAAATGCCCCAGAAAATGGCTACAAAAGGTATTCCATAGGTGACCATTGACGAGAAAACAGCCCCAGCCCTTTTAATCAGGATGTAGAAGATAACGGAAGCCAAAGCCGTTCCCAACACCCCCAGGATGCAGGAAAACCCAGTGGAAATGAGTACGCCGGACCTCAGGAGGTCCATCTGAAAATACCCTGTTAGCCACAAAACCAATGCGGCGGGAATGGCATTGCTGGTCAGCGCCAGCGCCGCAATCTGCATAGAGGGTATGTGCGCGAGGTGCCTGTGCACCATGTTCACGTTTAAACCGTAACAGGCGGTGGCTGCCACAACCATCAACAAGTAAAGCAATTGAGAGGATTGCGCATAACCGGGCTGTGCCAGGTACAGCAGGATGGAACCCGTAAATGCCAGCAAAACACCCAATACCTGTATGGGCCTGATGCGCATCCCAAAAAATAAAATTCCAATGAGGATGACGAAAATGGGCGTGAGTGAGTTAAGTGTACCGGCCAGGGAACTATCAATCCCCACTTCGGCCATGCAAAACAGGTAAGCCGGCAACAAACTCCCGAGCAGGCCCGATAAAAAAATGTAGCCGACTTTTCCAATGGGTATGTTGCGAAAATGACGGATTGCTACAGGCAACAGCACTAAACCCGAAGATAGGATGCGGATGGACGCTACCTGGTAAGCTGAGAGATAAGCCAAACCCTCCTTCATCAGGATAAAGCTGCTGCCCCAGATAAAAGCCAGCGCGACAAAAAATACCCAATGCAAGACCCTTTCATTCATAGAACCGCAATTGGCGCCAAAGTTGAATGAATATTATTATTTGCTCAAAAATCATTTTTTACTAATATTTGTTCAGGTAACTTCATTGCTCAACCAAAACTTAACATTATGGGATTTATGAAAGAATTCCGGGATTTTGCCATGAAAGGCAACCTGGTAGACATCGCCGTTGCCTTTGTAATGGGTGGCGCATTCGGAAAAGTAGTTTCTTCCCTCACAGATAAAATTGTATCGCCCCTGATAGGAATGGTGGGTGGAACCGACCTCACCAAGTATGGCTTAACCCTTAAAGAAGCAGAGACTGACGCTGCGGGCAAAGTGGTAAAAGAAGCCGTTGTATTGGGTTATGGGGATTTCCTTACCGCCTTAATTAATTTCATTATTGTGGCATTTGTGATGTTTGTGGTCATCAAAGCCATCAACAGCATGAAGAAAAAACAAGAAGAAGCGCCTGCAGCACCTTCCAGTACCGATCAATTGCTGGGCGAGATCAGGGACCTGCTCAAGAAATAAAACCAATCAAAATCAGTTTTTTTCCGGCGGTGAAGGATAGTACCTTTGCCGCCGGATTTTTATAATTACTTAGAAAGAAGACTGAAATTTTCATGAAAAAACTAACTGCAGTATTATGCATCAGTACAGTACTGATGGCAAACACCGTGATGGCACAGGACGGAACAGTAAACGAACTCAAAAAAGAAGCGTCCCGTGACATTAAAAAAGACGCCAACGATACCATTCCCCGCGTTTGGAAAACAGGGGGCTTGTTTAATGTAAACATCAACCAGGGCTCCCTCAGCAACTGGTCGGCCGGCGGTGATAAATTCTCTTTCTCCCTGAATGCCTACCTGAACCTGTATGCCTTTTACAAAAAGGGAAAAAATTCATGGGACAACAGCCTCGACCTGGCTTACGGCATTGTAAACACCACCAGCCTGGGTAACCGGAAAGCAAGTGACCGCATCGACTTCCTGTCGAAATATGGTTATGCCATCGGCCCGAAATGGAATGCTTCTGCCCTGTTTAACCTGCGTACTCAGTTCGCGGATGGTTTTGCTTACAGCAAAACGGCGGATGGTAAAGATAGCGCCAGCCTCACTTCCCGTGGCTTCTCACCCGCCTTTATCCTGCTTTCACCGGGTTTCGATTATAAACCCATCAAAGACCTGTCGATTTTCATCTCCCCCATCACCGCGCGCTGGGTGGTTGTAGGCGATAAAAACCTCGGGCCTTTATATGGTATCGAGCCGGGCAAACGCTCCCGCAATGAATTGGGTGCTTTCGCCACCATCAACTATCAAAAGAAATTCAATGATAAACTGAACTTCCGGTCAAAACTGGATATGTTCTCCAACTATCGGAACAACCCACAAAATATCGACCTGTTCTGGACGAACGTATTATCCGCTAAAATCACCAAATTCATCAATTTCTCCCTGAATGTGGATATGATTTATGACGATGACACCGAAAATGTAAACCCGCTGAAAGGGCCGGCCCCTCAATGGTTGCAGCTCATGGGCATCGGTTTTGCCTACACATTTAAGAAAAAATAAATAAGCCCCGTTTGGGGATATCTGATGCATGAATTTTGTCCCGAAGGGCTTACCTTCGGGACTTTCTTTTACGTCAAGCACTGATATTGTGAGCATGCATTCAGAATCATATCAAATCAAGTTAGACCAGTTTGAAGGGCCCTTCGACCTGCTATTGTTTTTCATTGAGCGCGATGAATTGGATATTTATAATATCCCCATCACCCGGATCACCAATGATTTCCTCGACCATATCCATAAAACGGAAAAGCTGAATATTGAACTGAGCAGCGAGTTCATTCTTTTTGTGAGCACACTGATGCGGATAAAAGCCAAAATGTTATTGCCCCGTAAAGAACTCGACGCGCAGGGCAACGAAATTGACCCAAGGCAGGAACTGGTCGACAAAATCCTGGAATACAAAAAATTCAAGGAAGCATCCGCCAAGCTTGCAGAAATGGAAGCCGAAAGGCTACTGATGACCAAACGAGGCAACCTGCAGAAAGAACTGGCTCAAATCGGTGAAGAAGCCGGAGAAGGCACGGAAATCCAAACCGTGACCATGTTCAAGCTGATGAAGGCTTTTGAAAAAGTCATTCAGCGGCTCCAGGAAAAAAACAACAAACCCGTTCATACCGTCATCCGGTATAACTATACGATGGAAGGCTGCCGCGACTATATGCTCGACCTCTGCCGCCGCGAAAAAACACTCTCCTTTGAAAAAATCTTCGATGTCTGCGAAAACCGCATCCATGCCATCTTTCTATTCCTGAATATGCTGGAGCTCGTACAACAGAAATTTATGCAGATCATTGTTGGGGAGGGCCGGAACAATTTCATCATCGAATATAACGAAGACCGCCAGCCCGACCCCGTAAGCGATGAAGGCCCCGATTTCGACTACGCCATCGGGCACCCTAATTAATATACAAAGTACCGACAGACTGTCAGTTTTTCATCCAGGCATTTAATTTGATGTTCAAACATCAATTAAACTATTTATTATGAAAACAGTACTGCACAGGGCGTCCGAACGAGGTTCGGCCGACTATGGATGGCTCAAACCCAATTACTATTTCAGTTTCAGCCAGTATCATAACCCCGAGCGGGTTCGTTTTGGCCTGCTGCGGGTATTGAACGATGATTTTATAGAAGGGGGCGGCGCATTCGGCGCGCACCCGCACGACAATATGGAAATTGTAACCATACCCCTGGCGGGAGCGGTACACCATAAAGACAGCACCGGCGGCGAAGGCATCATCAAAGCCGGCGAAGTGCAAATCATGAGTGCGGGCAGCGGTGTTCGGCATTCCGAAGCCAATGCCTCCCAAACCGATCCGCTCCAACTCTTCCAGGTATGGATTTTCCCGAAAGTCCGCAATATTGAGCCGCGCTACGACCAACGCGCTTTCGAACTAACGGGAAGGGATAACCGCTGGCAGATCGTGGTCTCCCCCCGCGATGAAGACAATGCACTCTGGATCAACCAGGACGCCCGATTCGCGCTAACCAAACTTGATGCCGGCCAAACCATCAGCTATGAAAATGCTTTCAGCGGCAATGGGGTTTACCTCGTGAACATCCGCGGCAAGGCCCGTGTAGGTGAAAACATCCTGCACGACAGGGATGCGCTGGGCATCACGGATACAGATAGCTTCAGCATTACAGCGGATGAAGAAACCGAACTGCTGGCTATTGAAGTGCCGATGCATTGATGGAATAACAGATAAATAAAATCCCTGCATGAATATTGTGCAGGGATTTTTTTATGGAGATATTTTAATTTGAAAATTTTATTCGTAAATCCAAAGCAGGGTCTTATTCGATGTTTTACTGATCAGTGGCTGCAGCTTGGCCAACATATCGCGTGACACAATCGGGCATCCCAAACTTTCGCAAACACCCAACGGCGCGATTTCTTCATTCGGCACACAATCGTTCGCGTGCAATACCACGGCCCTTTCATAAGCCCGGCTATTGGTTTGGTCTAAGCCGTTGAGTTTAAACGCGAGGCCAAATTTTCCCTGGTAAGATTGCCCGATGGCGTATTTACCAAGTGATGTTTGATAGCTTCCGGCTTCGTTGGAAAACCTCAGTTTACCCGTAGCGGAATTTGATCCGATGCCATGCGAAACCAATCCGGCCATCTCGAGGGAATCATTCCTTAGGTTATACACAAAAAACCTGTATTGTCCGGATGACACACCCATATCAGCCAGGAACACCCTTTCGGTATTGTACCCATTGGCTGCGGCAAAGAAACGTATTTGAGCCACTTTTTGCGTCAACTTCTGCAACGTGCTTTCATGCAGCCTGAAACCCCCGGTTTTAATTACCGGCACAGGCCCATCCCTAACAGGCTCATCAGCAGATGCCATAGCCAAGGTTGAACCCAGGGCCATCATCAAAAGCGTCAAAAACCAGCGTGTTTTCATTTGTATTTCTTTGAAATATATACCGCAGATTTGGTACCAATTTCGCTGTTTTTTTCCGTTTATACGAGCGCTTTATTCAACTTTAACAGTTCCCTGACAGGCTGGCAACTTGATATCCAAATATGTACTTACCCTTTTTCTGAAATCCCGTAAATGCCTGACAATCAATGGCCGGACCATGTTCAACTGGCATAAAAAAAGCGCCGGAAAGGCATCCTGACGCTTTGACATTGATATAATAAAAGTTTAACGGGTGACAAGTAACCCGGTCTTAGCCAGTTGGCGGGCCACTTCAGCAATGGCATTCGCGTCAAGGCCGATTTCTTCGTACAATTGCTTAGGCGTTCCGTGCTCCACCAGTTTGTCGGGGATACCCATGATCCTGACTTCCGCGTGGTACCCATGCTGGTTCATGAATTCGAGAATGGCAGAACCAAATCCTCCTACAACTGTGCCATCTTCTACAGTGATAATTTTCTGGTAGCGTGCAAACACTTCGTGGAGCAATTCTTCATCCAATGGTTTGGCAAAACGCATATCGTAATGCGCCGGGTTAATGCCTTCGGCACGCAGGTCGCGGATAGCCGATGCAGCGAAATTGCCCGGGTGGCCAAAACTTAAAATGGCAATGCCTTCACCGTCTTTCAGCTTGCGGCCTTTACCAATGGGTATCTCCTGCATAGGTGTGCGCCATTCGGGCATTACACCTTCCCCGCGGGGATAGCGGATTACAAATGGGTACCCGTTGCTGTCTAACTGTGCCGTGTACATGAGGTTGCGCAGTTCGGCTTCGTTCATTGGCGCGCTGATCACCATATTGGGAATGCAACGCATGTACGCGATATCGTAACAACCGTGGTGCGTAGGCCCGTCTTCACCTACCAGCCCCGCCCTGTCGAGGCAAAATACCACCGGCAGTTTTTGTATGGCCACGTCATGGATCACCATATCGTACGCCCTTTGCATAAATGATGAATAGATATTGCAGAACACGCGCATACCCTGCGTGGCGAGTCCTGCGCTGAGGGTTACGGCATGTTGTTCGCAGATGCCCACATCGAATGCACGGTCTGGCATTTTTTCCATCATGTATTTCAGGGAGCAACCGCTGGGCATAGCCGGTGTGATGCCCATGATTTTATCGTTCTGCTCCGCGAGTTCGATGATGGTATGCCCGAACACATCCTGGTATTTGGGTGGTTGCGGGATCTCGTATGTTTTTTTCAGGATCTGGCCGGTTACCTTATCGAACAAGCCCGGTGCGTGCCACTTGGTTTGGTCTTTTTCTGCCAGTTCATACCCCTTGCCCTTTACGGTGCGGATGTGCAGGATCTTGGGGCCGGGTATATCACGCAGGTCCGACAGGGTTTCAATCAGGTGGGTCACATTATGCCCGTCAATCGGGCCAAAATACCTCAGTTTCAACGCCTCAAACAGGTTGCTGCTGTTCGATACCATGCCTTTGAGGCTGGCTTCGAGTTTGCTGGCCATCTGCCTGCTGAACTGCTTTCCAACCGGAAGTTTGCCCAGGGCTTTCCATACATTATCCCTGAGGTCGTTGTATGTATGCGATGTGGTGATGTCGGTCAGGTATTCTTTGAGCGCGCCCACATTGGGGTCGATGCTCATGCAATTATCATTGAGGATGATAAGGACATTGCTTTTGGCTATGCCCGCATGGTTCATGGCTTCAAAAGCGAGGCCCGCCGTCATGGCGCCGTCACCGATGACCGCGATATGCTGGCGGTCGGTTTCGCCTTTGTAGTGCGAAGCCATGGCCATGCCCAATGCGGCGGAAATGGAAGTGGAAGAATGGCCCACGCCAAAAGTATCGTATTCGCTTTCGCTGCGCTTGGGGAATCCGCTGAGGCCTTTGTATTTTCGGTTTGTAACGAAATTGTCGCGGCGGCCGGTTAAAATTTTATGTCCGTAAGCCTGGTGCCCCACGTCCCATACCAACTGGTCGTATGGGGTATTGAACACATAGTGAAGGGCTACCGAGAGTTCCACCACACCCAGGGATGCGCCGAAATGCCCGCCGTGTACGCTCACTACATCAATGATATATTGGCGCAATTCGTCGCAGACCTGGTTCATCTGATCTTTGCTCAGTTTTTTCAGGTCGTCGGGACTATTTATGTGTTGGAGCAGTGCTCCGGGTTTGATGTCCATGTTGATTGATTCAGGAGAGATATGTAAAATTAATGTTTATTGCCGACCACAAGGGATTATTAACAAAATCAAGCCCGATGAGTTGTGGAAAAATGGGTGAATTTTAGCCTTTCCTCAAAAAAATGGATGGGTCGGGGCAATTGTCCAGGTATTTCGCGGCTTCAGATGGCTTGCAGACCCCGGGATAGTCCCCTTCGTACACGCCAATATCCACAATGAGTTGCAGGTGCAGGTGGGGTGGCCAGTGCCCGTTTTCCTCCGGCCTTCCAAAATGCGCGAAGCATTCTCCCCTGGAAATGTATTGCCCTTCGCGGATGGATTGTATATCGGACAGGGCCAGGTGGCCATACAGAACATAAAAGCCAAACCCATCGAGCTGATGCGAGAGGATGATGGTGGCACCGTAATTCCCGGCTTCCTCATGAAACGCGAAACTATGCACCATACCGCCCAATGGCGCGTAGAGCGCTGTGCCGGCAGGCCCCCACACATCAATGCCCAGGTGCAGGCTGCGCGGCTCTTCGGTTGTTTCTTGTGCACTGAACGGGTCCTTATCAAATAAAGGCGATCGCCGGTACATCTGTCTGTCTTCGGCATAACCTCCCATCAAAAACGCGGCCTGTTTTTCGGAACGCTGGCGATTGATGTAATCGGTAAACCGATCCAAATCCATGTAAACCGCTTCCGTAAAATGAGGGTTGGATGAAGACAGGTCAATATGTTCGGGTTTGCCCAATGATGCCCATTGGATCAGCGGGTGCCATTCGGGGGCGGCGCCTTCGAGTATGCGTAACAGTTGTTGGCCCGAAGTCATCATACCACTACGTTGATCATTTTATTTTTCACAAAAATGATCTTCTTATGCGGCTTGCCATCCAGCCATTTTTGTACGATCTCGTTTTGCAATACAAGCGCTTCCACTTCTTCCTGCCCTGCTTCGAGGGAGATATTCATAGTGGCACGCAGTTTTCCATTCACCGAAACGGGATAGTCTTTGCTGGTTTCCACGAGGTAACGCTCATCCGCTTTGGGGTACGCCGCATCAAGCACACTTCCCGACTGGCCCAGTGTATTCCATAGCTCTTCACAGATATGCGGCGCATATGGGGCCAGTATGATGAGGAGATTTTCGAGGATTTCTTTTTTATGGCATTTGAGGTCCGACAATTCATTCACACAAACCATGAACGCGCTCACGGCCGTGTTGAAAGAAAACTGTTCAGTGTCCTGTGCAATTTTTTTGATGGCTTTGTGCAATACCTTCCATTCCGCATCGGTGGGCGTTTCTCTTGTCCACACAGCTCCCTTTAGTTCATCATAAAACAGGCGCCATAGTTTGCGCATGAAACGGTGCACACCTTCGATGCCTTTAGTATCCCAGGGTTTGCTTGCTTCTATCGGGCCCAGGAACATTTCATACATACGGAAAGTATCAGCGCCGTATTTCATTACGAGGTCGTCGGGGTTGACTGTGTTGTACTTTGACTTCGACATTTTCTCCACTTCGGAGCCACAGATATATTTTCCATCCTCGAGCAAAAATTCCGCATTTGCAAAATCAGGTTTCCACCGGCGGAAGGCTTCCACATTGAGTTCCAGCCCATCCACCATATTCACATCCACATGCAGTGCATCCACTTCTTCACGGCCAGTCAATCCATGTGATATGAATGCTTGAGTGCCCTTCCTGCGGTACACAAAACGGCTGCTTCCCTGGATCATGCCCTGGTTCACGAGTTTTTTAAACGGCTCATCGAAGCCGATCCAGCCCCTGTCGTACAAAAATTTGGTCCACATGCGGCTATAGAGCAAATGCCCCACCGCGTGTTCCGTTCCGCCAACATATACATCAACCTGCCCCCAGTAATCGCTGACTTTTCGATCACAGAAACTTTCATTGTTCCGGGGATCCATATACCGAAGAAAATACCAGGATGAACCGGCGTAACCGGGCATGGTGGATGTTTCCCTTTTGGCATCCACCCATTCCGGGATATTGGCCAGGGGGCCTTCCCCTTCGGGGCCCGGGCCGTATGTTTCCACAAACGGGAGTTCCAGGGGAAGATCCGTTTCAGGCAATGGCGTCGCGATGCCATCATTCCAGGTAATGGGGAATGGCTCGCCCCAGTATCGCTGCCGGCTGAAGCCTGCATCGCGCATGCGGTAATTGACTTTTCGCTTACCGATACCCGCTGCTTCGATGCGCTGAATGGCAACGGGGATCGCGTCCTTCATCAACATTCCATCCAGGAAGCCCGATTGCTCAAGCACAGCATCCTTGGTGGGGTTTGCCTCTTCACCGCTGAATGCGCTTCCGATGATATTAGTAATGGGGATATTAAAATGTTTTGCGAACCCGAAATCGCGCTGATCGCCGCAAGGCACGGCCATGATGGCGCCCGTGCCATAACCCGCCAGAACGTATTCCGCGATCCATACGGGTATGGGCTGTCCTGTAAACGGATGCCATGCATACGCGCCGGTGAAGCAGCCGGTGATTTGTTTTACTTCCGACATACGCTCGCGCTCACTGCGGCTTTTCACATAAGCGAGATATTCGTCTATGGCTAACCGTTGTGCACCGGTTGTGATGCTTTGTACCAGTTCATGTTCTGGCGCCAGCACGAGGAAGTCGACACCGAAAATGGTATCCGGCCTGGTGGTGTACACGTTAATTTTTTTATCATGCCCCTGGATGCCGAATGAGAGTTCCGCGCCCTCGCTCCTTCCGATCCAGTTGCGTTGCATATCCTTCATGGCATCGGAAAAAGATACTTTGTCAAGCCCTTCGAGGAGCCTGTCGGCATACTCTGTGATGCGCAGGTACCATTGCCTCATCTTCTTCCGCACCACAGGATGACCGCCCCTTTCGCTCACGCCATTCACCACTTCATCATTGGCGAGTACCGTGCCAAGGGCTTCGCACCAGTTCACTTCGCCATAAGCGGAGTACGCGAGCCTGTATTCCATCAGGATTTCTTCGCGGGTACGGGCGTCAAAACCCGACCATTCGGCCGCAGAGAAATGCGCTTTTGTTTGTGGCTGACGGGCAAGCCCCTCAGAGCCTTTTGCAGCCAACCGGTCAATTAAAGTTTGAATCGGTTCCGCACGGTTGGCATCAGTATTGTACCAGCTATTGAATAATTGCAGGAATATCCATTGCGTCCAGCGGTAATAGGCCGGGTCGCTGGTTTGCACTTCCCTTTCCCAATCATAACAAAAGCCGATTTTATCGAGTTGGCTTTTAAAAGTGGCGATATTGTTGCGGGTGGTTTCCGCGGGATGCTGGCCGGTTTCGATGGCATATTGTTCGGCGGGCAGCCCAAAACTGTCGAAGCCCATGGGGTGCAGTACATTAAAACCCTGCAACCTTTTGAAGCGGCTGTAAATATCGCTGGCGATATAACCGAGCGGATGGCCTACATGCAGGCCGGCCCCACTGGGATATGGGAACATGTCTAACACATAACATTTCGGTTTGCCGGGATCCTGCGTTACCGCGTATTGCCGGTTGTCTTTCCAGCGTTGTTGCCAGAAACTTTCAATCTTTCTGAAATCGTATTCCATACTATTAAGCAGCCTTTCTTTAGATAAGCCGAAACTGTTTTAACAAAACAACAGCATGCATCGGCGCGAAAAAAATTAATTTGGCAGGCAATCTGTTTGCAGTGGGCAAAACTACGGCAAACAAGCTAAAATCCTTTATTTTTGTCGCTTCAGATACCCATTATCCAATCAATAATCCATACACTAACCCATGGCCCAAGTCGGAAAATTCTCCAGTAAAAAAAGCAAACCTACTTATGGATATGCCATTGTAGGCGTTGCGCTGGTTTTATTTTTATTCGGAATTGTAGGATGGTTCTTCCTCAACCTCCGCAAAACAGGAGATTATTTTAAGGAGAATATCCAGGTTCAAACCTACCTGAGCCGGACCGCTTCCAAGAAGGAGATCGACAGCCTGGTGGATTATATCTCAAAAATCCCATATGCCAACCGCGTGGAATATGTAACCAAGGAAAAAGCCATTGAGCGCTGGAACGCGGAGAACGACAGCACCTGGAAGCAATTCCTCAGCAACAACCCATTGCCCGAGAGCGTTGATTTTTATGTGAAGGCCGATTATGTGGACAAAGACAGCCTGAACATCCTCTCTACCGACCTCCAGACCCATTTCCCCGGGGTGATATCAGAATTTAAGTTCCCCACGGAAACGGTGACCAAAGTGAGCTCTTATGTAAAAACCACGGCCATCATCTTTTTGATTGTGGCTGTATTACTCACGATACTGGTGGTATTCTCGATCGACAATACGATCCGCCTGGCCATGTACAGCAACCGGTTCCTGATTAAAACCATGCAAATGGTGGGCGCTACGAGATGGTTTATTGCCAAACCCATCAACCAACGGGCTGTGATCAACGGCCTCATCGCTTCTGCCATCGCAATTGCGGCGGTTTGGGGCACCGTTCAATTGCTGCAAAATATGTACCCTGCATTTAAGCTGCTGCACGACAGCACCGGTTTGCTCCTGCTGTTCGCGGCCATCATCTTACTGGGCATCATCATTTCCCTGGCCAGTACGCACAGGGCCGTTATCAAGTACCTGCGCATGAAACTTGACGACTTGTACTAAGGCTGACAGATTTTGATTATTTTGCGCATTCATCGAAAGCAAGCGATATGTCGAAAAACAATACATCCGCCAACCAGGCCAATAACCTTTTCGGAAAGCAAAACTACCTGTTGATGCTGGCGGGATTGGTTGTGCTTGCCCTTGGATTTTTCCTGATGGCCGGTGGAAAAAGCAGCGATCCCAATGTATTTAATGAGAAAGATGTGTACAGCGCCCGCCGGATTACGGTAGCGCCGATCCTGATCATGGCGGGTTTTGTGCTGGAGATCGTGGCCATCATGTGGAAACCCAAACAAGCCAAAACCAACTAATCAACTTAATCTTTTTTAAAGAAGACGTTGCCCGCGCAGCGTCTTTTTTGCTTCATGGATAATCCATTATTTTTGACCGCCCTAATCATCTAAACCCAACACATGGATGTATTTCAAACGGTTGTTGTGGCCATTGTGGAAGGCCTGACCGAATTTCTGCCCGTATCCTCCACCGGACATATGATCATCGCGGAAAAACTGCTCCGCATCCCGCACGACGATTATACAAAAATGTTTACTGTCGCCATTCAATTGGGCGCGATCCTCGCTGTTGTGGTCTTATACCGGAAAAAATTCCTGCAGTTCAACAATATCTATTTTTTCCTGAAGCTTGCCGCAGGCGTGATCCCCGCTATGGTATTTGGTTTATTATTCGCGGATAAAATTGACGCATTGCTGGAAAGTACTTTAACCGTGGCCATTTCCCTGCTTGCCGGCGGCGTGGTATTGTTGTTTATTGACAAGATGTTTCAGAACCCAAAAATTGAAGACGAAAAAGACCTGACCTATGGACAAGCCATCAGTATTGGCGTATGGCAATGCCTGGCCATGATACCGGGTGTGAGCCGAAGCGCGGCTTCCATCATCGGGGGCATGCAGCAAAAACTCACCCGGAGCGCGGCCGCCGAATTTTCATTTTTCTTAGCCGTACCCACCATGCTGGCTGCCACCGGTTATAAACTCTACAAACATTATAAAATCAGTGGTGGGTTTACGGGAGAAGAAATCAAAATGCTGGCCATTGGCAACCTGGTGGCTTTTGTAGTGGCCATGCTGGCGATTAAATTCTTTATTGGCTTTTTGAAGAAGTACGGGTTCAGGGTTTGGGGCATTTACCGGATTATTGTAGGGCTCCTATTGCTTGGCGGACTGTACATGGGCCTGATTGACCCGTAATCGGTCTGGCGAAATGTTGTATATTTCCTTTTTACCAACTGACAGGCATACATGCAAACAGCGCCAAAAAAAGTCATTCAGGGTTGGGCCATGTACGATTGGGCCAACTCGGTGTACAACCTCGTTATCACTTCCACCATATTTCCCGCATATTACGAAGCCGTAAGCAAAGACTTCAGCGAAGGAACAGGCCGAGCCTATGTGCGCTTCCTTGGGCGTGAGTTCAACAATACGGCTTTATATAATTACGCGCTGGGTATCGCCTTTTTGGTAGTGGCCATACTCTCCCCGCTCTTATCATCCATCGCCGATTACAGGGGCAATAAAAAATCGTTCATGAATTTTTTCCTGACGATGGGAAGCATTGCCTGCGCGATGCTGTTTTTCTTCAGGAGTTCCAACGACCTTGCGCTTGGCCTGGTTGCCATGGTTGTTGCCTGTATTGGCTACTGGTCGAGCTTGGTATTTTACAATTCATTCCTGCCGGAAATAGCCGCTTATGAAGACAGGGACAAAGTCAGCGCCAGGGGTTTTGCCATGGGCTATATCGGCTCCGTGATATTACAGGTTATCTGCTTTTTGTTTGTGTTTAACCCGGAATGGGTGGGCGGCGGCGAAGGCAGCACCATCCAGTTCAGGTTGTGCTTTTTGCTGGTAGGCATCTGGTGGTGGTCGTTCGGGCAATTCTCGCTCAGCCGTCTGCCGGCAAGCATTCCGGCCGGACAAAACGGAGGGGGTTCTTTGATAAAAAAAGGATACCGCGAACTGGCCAAAGTTTGGTCGCAACTGATCAGGATGCCGGTTTTGAAAAGGTTCCTGTTATCCTTCTTCTTTTACAATATGGGCGTACAGACTGTGATGCTGGCCGCGACATTGTATGGAAAAAGTGAACTTAATATCCCCACCACCAACCTGATTGTAGCGATTCTCATCATCCAGTTGATTGCCATTCCCGGCGCGATAGCCATTTCGCGGTTGTCGCAGGCGATTGGCAATTTCAGGGCATTGGCGATTTGCATTTTTATATGGATAGGCATTTGCATAGCAGGATATTATATACCTGCTGGCAATGTGATGGCTTTTTATATCCTGGCAACGGTGGTAGGTTTTGTGATGGGTGGAATACAGAGCCTGAGCCGAAGCACATACAGCAAACTCATGCCCGAAACGCGCGACACCACATCATTCTTCAGCTTTTTTGATGTCACGGAAAAAATCGCGATTGTGATTGGTATGTTCAGTTTTGGGTTGATCACCGAACTCACCGGTTCGCAACGGAATTCTGTATTAACTTTAATGATATTTTTTGTCATAGGCCTGGCCGCTTTGTTCGCGGCGATCAGCAGCCAGTCCCGCCAACCTTCATCACATGAACGCATACACGATTAATACCGGTTATTTCAAACTTGACGGCGGCGCCATGTTTGGCGTGGTGCCCAAAACCATCTGGAACAAACTCAACCCAGCCGACGACAACAATATGTGCACCTGGGCTATGCGTTGTTTATTGATCGAAGACGGCGACAGGCTGATACTGGTTGATAACGGAATTGGCGACAAACAAGACGATAAGTTTTTCGGGCACTATTACCTGCATGGGAACGACAGCCTCGATAAATCACTGGCCGCGCATGGTTTCCATGCCGATGATATCACGGATGTGGTGCTCACGCATTTGCATTTCGACCATTGCGGGGGAAGCATCCGGCGTGAGGGCGACAAACTCGTGCCGGCTTTTAAAAACGCGCAGTTCTGGAGCAACGAAAGGCATTGGAAATGGGCGACGGAACCCAACGACCGCGAAAAAGCATCCTTCCTGAAAGAGAATATTTTACCCATCAAAGAGAGTGGCCAATTGCGTTTCATTGAAGAGGCGGGACAGGAATTCCCGGCATCGCTCACCGTCAGGCAAGCATTTGGGCACACCGATGCAATGATGCTTCCGCAGTTTACCTACAAAGGAAAGACCATCCTTTACATGGCCGACCTGCTTCCATCCACGGCACATATACCCCTGCCTTATGTGATGGCTTACGACATGTTCCCGCTGACCACATTACAGGAAAAAAAATCCTTTTTATCGGAGGCACAGGAAAACAATTATATCCTGTTTTTTGAACACGATCCCGGCATTGAATGCTGCAGCCTGAAACTAACGGATAAGGGTATCCGCATGGACCAGTCATTCAAACTTTCAGAATTGTAAATAAGAAGATTCTTTTAACGCGTACTGATCAGTGATGTGAGCGGGTAACGCAGGTTTGTGTAGCCCATCATATCTACCTTAACGCTGCCCACCACAATCGGGCTTTCCACGCGCAGGAGCAGGTGGTTGGGGTCATCGCTCACCCAGGCCACCATTTTTTCACCACCTTCAAACATGGTGCCTTTTACCAATAGTGGCTTGAATTTGATGGCCCTGAATTTCCCATAGCGGGTTTTCACTTTTTCTTTGCCCATATAGCGGATATAGAGGTGGTACACTTCATCGTCGAGGAACATATCGAAGGGTATTTTATCCCCGGGCTTATATTTATCAAAATCAATATTGCGGGCATAATACACGGCGCTCACCACATCCTGTATGCATTCGGTGATATTGTACACACCGGTGGTGCTGACCGCCGTTTTTTCTTTGTGGTTAAAAGAAACGTTATTGTATTTTTTGTAACCACCCTCGTCGATATCGCGAATGAATTTATAAGGCAGCAGAGAGGCCGTATCGATATAGCTTTCGTAGCGGTCCCTCACCCGGAAAAAATTATCAAAGAAAGAATACGATTTTCCCACACCGACACAGTGGTACACAGGTTTGCCGTTAAACCGTTCGAGGGTGGTGCTGAATGTGGCTTCGCCCGCGCCGATGTATGCGCCCAGGGTGCTGTAAAAAACTTTCATGGTCACCACTTCACCCGCTTTAAACGCGGTATTGGTGACACCGCAAAATTCGTTTTGCTGCGACCTGAAAGAAGACAGCAGCAGCAAAACCGGTAAGAACACCCATTGGTAAATACGTTTCATGTTGTTTTCATCATTTTGACTCCCAGGATGAACAGGCTCCCGATGATTGCCGGCAACACCAGGTTGATCAGCCAAACGGCAAACATCGCTGCCTGGATTCCCAGCACATTATTGCTGAACATGCTCAGGATGGCCACGCCCGCTGTTGCCCGGACCGGCAACTCCGTAAATCCGATGGTTGGCGCCAGCACCATGATCAAAAAAAACTGTGTCATGAGCAAAGCCGACAAACCCTCCGAAATACCTACGGCCATCACCTGCAGGATCAGTACGTACTGCAAAATAAAGACCATATATCGTATTGCAGATAAAAATAACATTCTTAACAATTGTTTACGTGAAAAGCTGTCTGCCACGCTGATATATTTAACAAGGCCTTGTAATATCTGTATCCGGCCCATCACGGTAACGAATAGATGCACTTTAAAATACAGCAGCAACAGGATCACGGAAGCCGCTACCGACAAAGCGAGGAAACCGGGATGCAGGAACCAGGGCATTTCAGGCAATTGCTGAACGGCAGTGCTGTTGTACCGCAGGTAAATCAACCCAACAGTTCCGGCCAGCATGGTAATTGTTAACTGGCTGATGCTCCCCAAAATGGTAAGGGGGATCGCTTTCAACCGGTTCTCTTCCTGCACAAACATGACGCGCCCTGCATATTCGCCGATGCGGTTTGGCGTGAGCATGGTGATGCTGCAACCCGCCAGCACAGAGCGGAACGCAAGTCCAAACCCGGGTTTTTCCAATGGGGAGAGTTGTAATTTCCATTTGACGGTTTCGATACCCCAGTTGAAAAACATCAGCATCAGCACGATCCAAAATGAAGCATAATGCCAGCTATCCTTCACCTGTTCCCAGCGATCTGGTAAATCAGGCTGGCGGATGATCTGACGGTACAGGCTCCACGATAATACCAGGAAGAGCAAAGGGCCCAGGCCATAGTTGATGAATAATTTGATATTTTTGTTCAAGACCCTCTTTTACCCATAAATTTAGGCCGCCCTGTGCAAAAAGCTTCAAAAATCATTCTTGGCATTGATCCCGGTACATTATTGATGGGTTATGGTTTGATTGCCGTGCATGGTTCGGAACTGAAACTCCTGCACATGGATGTATTGAAACTTTCCTCCAAACTCGATAATTACCAGCGCCTCGAAAAAATCCATCATCGCATAGCGGAACTCATCCACACATACAAACCGCATGAATGCGCGGTAGAAGCGCCTTTTTTTGGAAAGAACGTACAAAGCATGTTGAAACTGGGCCGTGCGCAGGGCGTTGCCATCGCGGCTGCCATGCAGGCCGGGATCAGCGTTTGCGAATATGCGCCCAAAAAAGTGAAACAGTCTATCACCGGAAATGGAAACGCGGGCAAAGAGCAGGTGATGAAAATGCTGCAGTCCCTTTTGCAGTTCAGGGATTCACCAAAATATTTTGATGCCACAGATGCGCTGGCAGTGGCAGTTTGCCATTATTTCCAGGGGCATGCCATAACATCCGCTACCAGTCCCGCGAAAAAATCCGCACGCAAATCTGATAGCTGGACAGCTTTTGTTGCCCGCAATCCTTCGAGGGTCAGGAAGCCATCATGAGCCTGAATGGCTATGCCAAATTCGAGATGATTTTTTGTTGAATTTCCGCCAGCTCTTCTTTGCTAAGGCTGAGCTTGGGCCTGGTAAAATTCAGGTCGTTGGATGTGTTGATGGGGATGAGGTGCATGTGTGCATGCGGCACTTCGAGGCCGATCACGCTGATGCCGCAGCGGTTGCAGTCAAATGATTTTTCAATGGCTTTGGCGATGGGCCTGGCAAATACCAGCATGCGCGACAGGTATTCGTCTGACAAGTCAAAAATTTTATCTGTTTCCGATTTAGGCACAACCAGCACATGGCCTTTCACTAAAGGAAAAATATCGAGGAAAGCGAAGAAATGTTCATCCTCTTTGATTTTGTATGAAGGGATTTCCCCTGAGATGATTTTTGAAAATATGCTCATGGCAAAAAGTTGAAAGCTATCAAACGGTGATATTATCGATCCTGAATGAGATTTTTCCGGCGGGCACGGTTACTTCCGCCACTTCACCCACCACTTTACCTAAGAGGCCGCTGCCAATGGGTGAGGTTACAGAAATTTTTCCATCCTTCAGGCTGGCTTCTTTTTCTGAAACTATCTGGTAGGTAAACTGCTTTTTGGTGGCCATATTCGTGACCGTTACCTTGGTAAGTATACTTACCCTGCTTGCATCGATGCTGTCTTCATTTAAAATCCTCGCGGTAGCGATAACCCCTTCCAGGTATTTGATTTTTGCTTCCAGCAAACCCTGTGCTTCCTTGGCTGCATCGTATTCGGCGTTTTCTTTCAAGTCGCCTTTCTCACGGGCTTCCGCAATGGCTTTACTGGCCGCAGGCCTGTCTACCGTTTTGAGTTGGTGCAGTTCCGCCTGCATTTTATCAAAGGTTTCCTGTGTGACGTAGTTTGTATCTGCCATGCTTAGGTATTTTAAATAAAAAAAATACAACGCTCCGGTTTACCCAAAGCGTTGCATGTATTGTTACAAAGATAGTGATTTCCTTAAAAATGGCTAAAATCCCAGTTTTTCTAACAAAACTTTTGCCATGAGGTAAAATGATTCGTGGGAATAACCCGCGATATGAGGGGTCAGAATAACGGCAGGATGGTTCACCAGGAAATTAAACTGTGCCTTCTCCTTATCAGAAAAGGACTGGATTTTTTCATTTTCCAGTACATCAAGCCCGGCACCACGGATCATCCCGTGTTCAAGGGCATGGATCAGGGCATCGGTATCCAGCACTTCGCCCCTCGATGTATTAAGTATCCAGGGCTTTTGTTCCAGCGATTCAAAAAATGGAAGTCCGGCCATATGCCTGGTATCTTCGGTCAGGGGCAGGTGGAAACTGACCACATCTGCGTACTTCGCGATATGTTCAGGATTGGCTTCATGTATATAGCCTTCACCAAAATCATGTTTGTATTTATCATAGGCCAGCACGGTGACCCCGAAAGAGGACAGTAACCTCGCGAACGCGCTGCCTGTATGGCCGTAACCGATGATGCCCACCGTTTTGCCCTTCAACCCAGTCCCCCTGTTTTCTTCCCGTTTCCAGATGCCGCGGCTCAATTCATTGGCCGATGCATGGATATGGTTCATCAGGGAAAGCAGAGTGCCGAGCGCATGTTCCGCAACGGCCTGGCAATTACCTTCCGGGCTGCTCACGCAATGAATCCCTTTTTGTTGAGCGAAGTCGGTATCAATCAGTTCCATCCCGCTACCGAGCCGGCCGATCCATTGCAGGCGTTCGGCTTTTTCCAATAATGGTTTATCGATACGAAGCCTTGTGGTTACAACCAGTCCGGTTACCTCATGGATCATTTTCTCCAATTCCGCATAGCTGATATCGGGTAAATACCTGACATCAAGGCCACGTTGAACCAGTGTCTCGGGGAGGTATGGGTGCGCTTTGGCGGTTATGAGTATCACGGTACAATTAAGGGATATATGCGATCATGCTGATTTCCACATTTACCTGGCGCGGCAGGCCTTTCACAGCCACGGTTTCCCTTGCCGGGAACTGGCTGCTGAAATATCGTCCATATATTTCATTGACCGTTGCGAAAAGCGACATATCGCTCAGGAAAATAGAAGTCTTCACAACATGATCAAAACCTGCGCCGGCTTCTGTTAAAATCGCCTGCAGGTTTTTCATCACCTGCTCCGTTTCTGCTTCGATACTCCCTTGCACCAATTCCTGTGTATCGGGGTTAAGGGCGATTTGACCGGAGACGAATAAAAATTGCCCGGCCCTTACTGCCTGGTTATACGGGCCAATGGGTGCCGGCGCCTGGTTGGTTTGTATGATCTGTTTCATGATTATTTATGTATGTGCAAATATATCTTTTATCAACCACCTATTTTTGCACAAAATCAGGGATATGAATGTATTGGTTTGGGGCGACGAAGCTCGTGTGGCTTCGATGCAAAAAGCGTTTCCGGAAGCCGTTTTTACCAAAGCGGATGAATGGGGGACATGGATGGCGGCGGATGGCGCCGACCTGTTGATCAACCTTGCAGACGATGCCCTAAGCCAGGATTACAGCAATTTGACATCACCCGCATTTTTACATGGCGTTAGCATAAAAAATATTGACCGTCCATTTCCAGGTATGGCATTGCGCTTCAATGGCTGGGCCGGTTTCGCGGAGCGGAAGCTGTGGGAATGCGCGGGCAATATCAGTGATCAGCACAGGGAACTTGCTGAGCAAATGGGCGTGGAACTGATCCCTGTTCCTGATGAGCCGGGTTTGATTGCAGGAAGGGTTGTGGCGATGATCATCAATGAAGCGTACTTTGCTTTGGGTGAATCAGTCAGCAGCAAAGCTGATATTGACACAGCCATGAAACTCGGCACCAATTACCCATACGGGCCCTTTGAATGGGCGAACCTGATTGGCCCGGCGAGGGTACTTCAACTCCTGAACGCATTAGCGTCTACCGATACCCGTTATACCCCATCACCCCAACTCATCCGCGAAGCGACAGCACCATGAGCCTGATACTCACGATTGATACCGCATTATCAGAGGCATCTGTGGCATTGTCGCAGGATGGGCGATGCACTGCTGTGCACCTGAGCGAGAACCCATTTAAGCATGCTGAATTTGTGCATGTGGCGGTACAGGAATTGTGCAAACAAAAGGGCCTGCAATTGCAGGACATAGACGCAGTGGCAGTAACCGCCGGCCCCGGCTCATATACCGGCCTGAGGGTGGGAATGGCAAGCGCGAAAGGTTTCGCGTATGCCTTATCCAAGCCCCTGATTGCCATCAACACCCTGGAGGTCATGGCCTGCCGGGCTTTGCAAACATTGTCGCCGGCTCACCAGGAAATCAGGCTGTTTTGCCCTATGATTGATGCCAGGAGGATGGAAGTGTTTTGCGCTGTATACGACCGTAGTTTGAAAACCATACTAGAACCACATGCCCGGATCCTCGATAAAGACTCATTTAAGGAAGCATTGAAACGGGAACCCATCCTTTTTTTCGGCAGTGGGTCTGCCAAATGGAAGGACCTGGAACAGGTGGGGCAAGAAAATTTTACAGAAATCGGACAATTGTACACGGCCTTATGCCAGTTATCCGCGCAACGATTCCAGGACAAAAACTTCAGCCATCTCATTCATTCTGAACCCTTTTACGTGAAAGATTTCTACAACGGTGCACAATAAATTCGCGAAAAAACAGTTATTAGATTTTAACAATACGTAAAAAGATTGAATATTATACTGGTTGTATATTTGCAGTTGAAATTCATTGTTCAAGCACCTTAAACCTCATTAAATCCTATGATTGTCGAAACACAGTCGGCAGAGCAAATCCTACCCTCTGCTAACGGTACGCAAGACGCCCTGAAGATTAATTTCCACAACCTGAAGAAAGCGGCCCTTGTGCTTCGCTCACTCAATCACAAGCTGCGTCAGCAAATCCTGGCCCTGATTGAAGCGGAAAAGAAGATCACCGTAACCGAAATTTATGTTCGCCTCAGGCTGGAACAATCTGTCGCTTCACAGCACCTGGCCATTTTACGCCGGGCGGGCATCGTGAATACCCAACGGGACGGAAAATTCATTTACTACACAGTGAATTACAAGCGGGTTGAAGAAATCAACCAGTTTGTGGAACAATTGGTTTCCTAATCGAATTGTACCGGTGTAGGAGAGCGGTTGATCATGCATCAACCGCTTTTTTTATGTATTATCTTTACGCTTTGGTCATAGCAGCACGGAATCATCAAAATCATACATCATACATCACAAATCATACATCAAAATCATACATCATACATCATACATCATACATCACAAATCACACATCATACATCACAAATCACACATCACAAATCATACATCACAATCCATGTTCATCAAACAATTATACACGCCCTGCCTCAGCGAAGCGGCATATTATATTGAAAGTGAAGGCGAAGCGGCCGTGATAGACCCGCTGCGCGATATAGACGCATACCTTCAACTGGCAGCGGAACGCGGCGCACGCATAAAGTATATTTTCGAAACACATTTTCACGCCGATTTTGTCAGCGGCCATATCGACCTGTCGAATAGTACCGGCGCCCCTATCATTTATGGCCCCGGTGCAAATACCGAATACCAGGTTCAGAATGCCCAAGATGGTGACCAGTTTCAATTGGGGAAGGTCAGCCTCCATGTATTGCACACACCGGGCCATACGCTTGAGAGCACATGTTACCTCTTGAAAGATGAAACCGGAAAGGCTCATGCACTATTCACCGGTGATACGCTGTTTGTGGGCGATGTAGGCCGCCCCGACCTGAGCAGCGGGCAAATGAGTTCTGAAGAACTGGCTGGAATATTATACGAATCGCTCCAGGGAAAAATCCTTCCCCTTCCTGATGACGTAATCATTTACCCCGCACACGGCTCCGGCAGCAGTTGCGGAAAAAACCTCGGCCCCAACACCTACAGCACGCTTGGTGAGGAAAAGAAGAACAATTACGCGTTGCAGGCAACCGATAAAGAAAGTTTTGTGGCATCTGTTACCGGCGGACTGAAACCCGCGCCAAAATATTTCGCCATTAACGCGCGTATCAACCAGCGCGGCTATGAAAACATCAGCGAAGTAACCAAAAAAGGGACACAACGGTTAAGTGTAGACGAATTTAAAGCAATGGCAAGCCAGGATGCCCTTATCCTCGATACACGCCCGGCCACTGTTTTTACACATGGTTTCATCCCCGGCAGCATTTCAATAGGCCTTGAAGGACGTTTCGCCGAATGGGCCGGCAGCCTCCTGCCATTTGATCAAACCATAATCCTGGTTACAGAACCCGGAAAAGAACTGGAGTCGGTGACAAGGTTATCGAGGGTTGGCTTTGATAAGATGGCGGGATGCCTTGACGGCGGTTTTGAGGCCTGGACCAAAGCCGGGTTGGGCATTGATATGATCATTGATGTGGAAGCGGATGAACTGATCATGGATATCCCATTCGATGAAAACCTCGTGGTACTGGATGTACGCAGGGAAACGGAATTTGCCGATGGCCACCTCGAAGACGCCCGCCACCTCCCGCTGGAAGAAATGACTGACCTCGCCAAAATAGCGGACTTAGAAGAGCATCAGCAATTATATGTACACTGCGCCGGCGGCTACCGCAGCGTCATTGCCGCCTCTCTCCTCAAAAGGCAGGGCATCCATAACCTCCGGAATGTGCTTGGGGGATGGAACAGCATCAAACAACAGGAAAAAGCGAAAATCGTAAAAGAAGCCAGCGTATTGAATTAATCAAATTCGATTATACATTACCGTTATGATGCAGGGCCTTCCGAAACGGGGGGCCTTTCATCTATCCACCATTCGGCCCTGTATTCGGGTTTATAATCCCATTTCCAGCGGCGGTGGCTCCAGAGGTAATTATCCGGTTGACGGCGGATATTTTCTTCGAGGAAGTCGCGGTAAAGCCTGGTCAGTTTGCCTTTTGGAAAATCCGAAGCGTTCTCCGTAACCAGAACAGGCTCCAACTTATAATATCCCCGTTGGGGTAATTTCAGCATCCGTATAAAAACCACAGCCGTTCCATTACGGATCGCGCCCTTTTCTGGCCCGGTAACAAAAGGCGCCGGCTTGCTGAAAAAATTAAGCCAGTATGAACGATGGGCCACGCCCGGGTTCTGGTCTGCCACAAGCCCAATGGAATATTGTTGCCTGAACAGCTCATGCACCTGGTTTTTAAAATCCTGTGCCGCCACGAGTTTGGTGCCCTTTTTGCCCCTCAGGTCAAAAAATATTTTATTGATTGCCTTGTTTTTAATCCGCATATAAATGCCAATCCAGGGCAAACCGACATTCTCCGCTACGATCCAGTTGGCGTATTCCCAGTTGAAATGATGGCCGGTATGCAATTGCATGCTGAGGCCTTTATCTTTCAACTGCTTAAAGACTTTATCGTCGATGCTTACATGTTTATGAAAGGTTTTATCAGATATACTCAGCATTTTAATCGATTCAATAAAAGTATCGATCAGGTTTCTGTAAAACCGGGAAGCTATGCTCGTCCGCTCCAGTTCCGTTTTTTCAGGAAAAGCGATGGACAGGTTATGCATGACCACCTTTTTCCGATACCCAAAAACATGGTAAATGAGCAGGTAGGCCAGGTCGCTGATGCGGTATAAAATAAAAAAAGGCAACAGGGATACCAGGTACAATAAACCGTAAATCAGGTAATACATACGGAAGCTTAAGCCGCAAAGGTAACCGGAATCGCTGAGCCAGACAAAGCTAAGCCCTACAGGATGGTGTTTTGCAGGATGGCAGAGCGATCAGGAAAATCGGTATTGTAATGCAAGCCACGGCTTTCGTGCCTGAGTTCTGCGCTTTTCACAACCAGGTATGCTACCGTAATCATGTTGCGCAATTCGCAAAGCTGGGGCGACACTTCCGTGTGTTGGTACAAGGCTTCGGTTTCTTCGTGCAAAAGGTCGAGCCTTTTATTGGCACGGCGAAGGCGTTCATTGTTCCGCACAATACCGACATAATCACTCATGAGCAGTTTCAATTCTTTCAAGCTTTGGGTAATGAGGATTTTTTCGCGTGGCGCCGTCGTGCCTTCGGCATTCCAGTCGGGCACATCGTTACGAAAATCAATACTATGGATCATCTCCACAGATTTGAGGTAACTGCGGTGCGAAAACACCATAGCCTCGAGAAGGGAATTACTCGCAAGCCGGTTGGCACCGTGCAGCCCGGTACTGGCACATTCACCGGATGCAAATAGATTTTTGATGGAGGTTTGACCCCAGGCATCCGTTTTGATGCCGCCGCAACTATAATGCGCCGCGGGCGAAACGGGGATCATATCTTTCGATACATCAATGCCAATACTGAGGCATTTCGCATGAATATTCGGAAAATGTTCGATGAATTTTTGCTGGTCCATGTGCCGGCAATCAAGGTACACATACTCGGTACCATTCACTTTCATCTCATTATCAATAGCCCTCGCCACAATATCCCTTGGCGCAAGGTCTTTCCGGCTGTCATACCGTTCCATAAAAGCCTCACCTGATGCATTTCGCAGGATGGCCCCGTCGCCACGAACCGCTTCCGTGATCAGGAATGAGTGCCCACGCACGCCTGGTTCATACAAAGCAGTGGGGTGGAACTGGATGAACTCCATATTTTCAATCCTGCCCTTGGCCCTGTACATCATGGCCACACCATCACCTGTGGCAATTGCCGGATTGGTTGTACTCCTGTACACCTGTCCATTGCCCCCGGTAGCCAGCAGGGTAATCTTTGCGGTTATTTTTTCGATTTTTTGTGTATTGAGGTTGAGTACATACACGCCAAAACATTCGATATCCGGGGTTGATTTGGTAACGAGGTAGCCGAGATGGTGCTGCGTGATCAGGTCAAGGACGAAGCAATGGCTGATGAGTTGGATATTGGGTGCGGTGCGGATGGCTTCAAGTAATGCCCTTTCCATTTCTTTGCCGGTAACGTCTTTATGGTGCAGGATGCGGCTTTCGCTGTGCCCTCCTTCTTTTCCCAATTTGAAATCGCCATCAGGGTCTTTATCAAAATTGGCGCCCCATGCAATGATCTCTTCAATACGCTCCACACCTTCCTTCACAACTATCTCCACCACTTCCCGGTTACAAAGCCCATCGCCCGCCACCAGGGTATCATCAATATGCTTTGAGAAACTGTCGTGGTCAAAATCCATCACACCCGCGATGCCTCCTTGCGCGTACTTGGTATTGGTTTCATCGCTCTGTGTTTTGGTGAGGATGGTCACTGTTTTACCAGGACAATGTTGCGCCACTTTCAAGGCGTAGGTGAGTCCTGCAATGCCGGAACCTATAACCAGGAAATCTGTTTGCATGACAAATATTTTTAACGGTGAGGCCTACACGAAATTGTGTCAGGCTGTTACCGTGGGTTCAACCCAGGCACCGTTCTCTTTGAGTAAATGAATCAGTTCATCCACAGCCACTTCGCTGTTGATGTTGCGCTTTACCACTTCCTTGCCTTTATACAACGTAATCTTCCCTACCCCGCTTCCCACATAACCGAAATCGGCGTCGGCCATTTCGCCGGGGCCATTTACGATACAGCCCATGATCGCGATCTTTACCCCTTTGAGGTGGTTGGTGACTGCGCGGATGCGGGCGGTTGTTTCCTGCAAGTCGAAGAGGGTCCTGCCACAACTTGGGCAACTGATATATTCCGTCTTGGAAATCCTTGTCCTGGTGGCCTGCAGGATACCAAAGGCGATGGAGTTCAATTCAGCCGGCCTTGGGGCTTGTTCTTTATTTCCATAATGATGGCCCAGGCAGATCCCGTCGCCAAAGCCATCGAGCAAAAGCGCGCCGGTTTCCACCGCGTAATGGATCAGGCTTTCGTCTATGCGTTCATGGTTGCTGTCGCATATAATCACAACCGGGTTCCTCACCTGCATCTGCAAGATTTCTATAAACAGTCGCCGTATGCTTTGCACGGCATGTTTGTTTTGTGAACTCAGGCAAATCACGACGGTAGGGTCTTTCGACAATGCTGCCAACACTTCCTTGACGGAAGGTTTGGGGTCAGCGGATGTGTAAGCATCCAGCATCACCCAGTTCATCCTGTCTGATTTCTCGACGCGCACATCCATGTAATCCGATGCGTCCATCAAGGGGTAACATTTTTCTTTATCGCCTGCCTTGCGCCATGCATCATGTCCCAACAATACCTTTAATGTTCCGGGAAGCGCGAATGCGGGTTCTGATTGGCAGAAAATATAATCGGCGGCGGCATCCCCGATATTCCATTTATCGGAGGGTTCATCATACTGGTAGCCGATGGCTTTCAGGTCACCTGCCTGGATGGTTTCGTATTTGCTGTAATCAGCCACTACCACTGGCACATGCTTACCGCCAAGGTTACCCAGCTCAAAACTCTCCCTGCGTGTGTATTCAAATGGGGAATAGCCCATTTTCAAAATCGCGGGTACGTTACCGTTAGTTTGTATGCCGGATGGCTGGTATCTTTTCACAAGGTCGCGGCAAACCGGGATTTCAAATTCCGGGTCTTCCGTGAGGGACACGCGTATGGTGTCTCCAATGCCATCTTCCAGCAATGTTCCGATACCAATGGCCGATTTGATGCGCCCGTCTTCCCCATCCCCCGCTTCGGTAACGCCCAGGTGCAATGGATAACATTCCCCGAATTCAGTCATCATATGCTGCACCAGCAATCGGTATGCGTAAACCATCACCTGGGGGTTGCTGCTCTTCATGCTCAGCACAATCTGGTGGTAATCTTCTTCCCGGGCGATCCGTAAAAATTCCATCGCGCTTTCCACCATACCTATCGCGGTATCGCCATAGCGGCTCATGATGCGGTCGCTCAGGCTGCCATGGTTGGTGCCAATGCGCATCGCGGTGCCATGCTGCTTGCAAATCCTGATCAGTGGCACAAATTTTTCGCGGATGCGGTCAATCTCCTCTGCATACTCCTCATCCGTATATTCCAGTTGTTCGAATTTCTTCTTATCTACATAATTCCCCGGGTTGATGCGAACTTTCTCAACTATGCCCGCCGCGATTTCAGCCGCATTGGGTGTGAAATGGATATCGGCCACAAGTGGCGTATCATATCCCCTTTTGCGCAATTCATTCCTGATATGCAGCAGGTTTTCAGCTTCCTTTTTGGAAGGCGCCGTAATCCGCACCAGTTCAGCGCCGGCTTCAATGCAGCGGATGCACTGTTCCACGGTTGCCAGGGTATCCATGGTATCGGTGGTGGTCATGGTTTGCACCCTGATGGGGTGGTTTGCACCAAGCAGGATATTCCCTACCCGCACTTCACGGGTGGGCAGGCGTTTATAGGATGTCAGGGAAGGCGTGTAGAATTCCATAAATGAATCATTGGTGATATACCGGTAACAAAACACCGGTTCTGCCCGAATGTTTGGCAAAGATACAGTTACCAGTCTTTATCCGGTTTTACAGGTGAGGCCTGGTGCTGGCGGTTCAATTTATCCTGTAGTGCTTTTTCCTGTTGCAGGAGCGCCTTGAGCCTGTTCTCGGCTTCCTGCCGGCTAATTTTAGATGGTTGCTGCCTTGGTTCCTTTTGCTTATTTTGCTGATTGGGTTGCTGTGGCTGCTCCTGTTGTTTGGAATCCTTTTTTTGCTCTTCGTTCTTGTTTTTTTGCTGCTGCTGTTGTTGTTGCTCCATTTGTTTCAGTGCCTGCTGCAGGTTCTGGCGGGCATCCTGGTTGGTTGGGTCTAAGCGGAGCGATTCCTTATAAGCGCTGATACACTCTTTTAGTTTTTGCATATTCTGCCAGGCCACTCCCTGGTTATACCAGGCATTGCTTTGATCCGTGGCATTGGGCAGTGCTTCCATGGCATCTTTGTAGGCTGCAATGGCTTCTTCTTTCTTGCCGGCCTTATACAAGGCATGGCCCAGGTTATATTTAGCAGCAGCCAGTCCGGGTTGCTGTTCCAACGCTTTCCGGTATAGGTCAGCCGCTTTATCATACACTTTGTCCTGGTAAAGGCGATTGCCTTCACGCACTGTTTTATTGGCCTCCTGAGCCTGTGTTTGGAGACCCGTGCAAAAGCACAGCATCAACATGGCCAAAACCGGCGCTTTGGGCAATGAAAGTGCCTGGCGCCGCTCGGGTATGAACCATTCCCATAAAAGAAGGATCAGCACAAGGGCGAGGAGCCAGGGAAAGAAATACTGGTACTCTGTATTTGACTCATCCGCGAGGGGCCTTTTCTCCATTTGGGCCAGGGCCGACATCAATTCAGCCCGCACGGTTTCAGTTTGTGTAAAGCGCTGGTAAGTGCCGCCTCCAGCATCCGCGATATCAGAAAGCCATGCTTCATTTAAACGGCTGAGCACCTGGTTGCCCTCGGCATCCTTTTTATACATATTGGTGACCGGGTCTAACAGCGGCGCACCTCCCGGAGAACCAATGCCGATGGTATGGATGACTACACCCTGCTTGCGCAGTTCCCGTGCTACTTTAACAGCCTGTTCATCATGGTCTTCCCCATCGCTGATCAACACAATGGATTTATATTTTTTATCGCGCTGGTCGAACGACTCGTTGCACAGGCTGAGGGCTTCGGCGATTACCGTTCCCTGAGTGGGGACCGATTCAGGAGATGCCACTGAAATGAACATCGCCGCGGCCGTATGATCAGAAGTCAGGGGCATTTGCAGATAGGCTTTACCGGCAAAAACCACCAGCCCGATTCGGTTATCGCCAGATTGGCTGATTACGCGGGCCATGAGTTGGCGGGCCCTTTCTATCCTTGATGGACTGATATCTTTTGCCAGCATACTCTTGCTGACATCCAGCGCGAACATTACGTCTATGCCTGACCGTTGTGTACTGCCAGATTTACCTGCCAGTCGCGGGCTTGCGATAGCAATAGCCAGGATGGTAACAGACAAAAAAGCGAGGATGAATTTGTTTTTATATGCTGTAGGATTATAATTCGCCAATAACCGTGCAGAGCCGATTTTTCGCGCGACGCAGTTTTTCTGACGGATAGCATAAAGGTACAAACCGGCCAATAACACAGCTGAAGCCAGGAGCCATACAAGATATGGGTATTGAAAAGAGGGCATGAAGGTTGAAATTAAGACAGCCCGTGATAAAATCCTGTTAAAGATTCCAATCTATTTTTTGCCCTCAAAGAAACCATACTCCTTGAGGATATCACGGGTGATATCGAGCCTGACGCGGGCCATGTCAATATCCTTATTATCCGAACGTACCAGGGTGATAAAGAAATACACATGCTTGTTTTCTTCGATCCAACCCGTGACCCAACCAATGGATTGGCCTTTTTCGTCGTAGCCCCAACCCGTTTTATAGCTGAGTTTATAATTGGTATTGTCTTCCTGCAACATCATGTTCCTGACGGTTTCCATGACGCTTTTGCGGAAGGGCAGCTGGTCGAAATACAGTTTCTTCATTAAACCCAGTTGTTCATCGGGGGAAATCTTCAATGTGTTGTTCAGCCAGAAGGAATCAATGGGGCCACTGATATTTTTATTGCCGTACGAAAGGCTGTCGATCCAGCGCTGCATGGTATCCTTTCCGATACGGCGGGCGATTTCCTGGTAATAAGGCACAGCACTCACACGGAATGCCTCTTTCATGCTGAGGTTTTTATTCCAGTCTTTGTTCCAGCGGCGAACGCCATCCCATGGTATCACCATATTTTCATCTGTTGCCACACCTGTTTGCAGGGCGATGAGGGAGTTGATGATTTTGAATGTGGACGCAGGTTGGAGGCGCATGGTATCGAGGCCCATATTATATACCACGATCCTGCCGTCAGCATTGTTCAGCATGGTGAAACAACCTTCTACCTGCTTGGCGTCAAAATATTTTTTCAGCGAATCATCTACTTCCGCCTTATTGATGGAGCAACCATAAAACAAGGCTGCCAGGAAGATGGCGGTTAAGGAATTAGATAAAAAAAGGGTCTTACGCATGAATTTGAATTTAGGGCTATGCCCGGAATTATTTTTGTTTTCGTATATGCTTTGCCGTTGCATCGAGCGCTTCATAAAAATCCTCACCGAATTTACGGACCAGGGGCTCTTTCAGGAATTCATATACCGGCACTTTTAATTTCCTGCCCAGTGTACAGGCTGCTTTGCAATGGTCTTCCCTGGGTTCGTAGTTGGCGTATTCAGTGACGCTGTCGGAACTTTTTTTAACAATCACCGGGAAGAGGTGGCAACTGATGGGCTTTTTCCATTTTACTTTGCCGTCCCTGTAAGCCTGTTCGATACCGCATTTCACAATACCTTTTTCATCGGTGATGCCATACACGCAAATGCGGCTGTTGATGGTGGGCGTTACCCAGCCAAATTCCTTATCGTACACATACCTGCCCTGCTCTCGGATATTCCGGATGCTTTCGTCGTTGAGGTAAGGAACAACGGCATCGAACACTTCATCAATCTTCTTTAGCTCTTCTTTATCGAGTGGCGCGCCGGCATCACCGTCTACGCAGCAGGCGCCTTTACAGGCGTTTAGGTCGCATACAAATTGTTCGCTGACCAATTTATCACTAACCAGTACATGATCTATGGCAATCATGCTGTAAAAATACGATGAAATAGGGAGCTTGCGTTGTTTCTGTTATGGGCGGCCTGATGGTTCCCAGCGAAAACTGTTGATCAGGTGCAGGATATCTTCCTGCAAAAAATCCTGCACAGGCCGGAGTGAGTCTGCATTGGGCGTTGCATCGAAATACAAGGCGCCCCTGATGAAATGCCGGTTGGTGTCGCTGAGAAAAAATTGCCTGCCTGTGGCCGCGTTTCCCCCCACTTTAAAATACACACCATGGATGCCATTGGCCGTCCGGATTAGGCTGTCGCGGATGGAACTGGCTACAATATCATTTTTGTTGGTCAGGTTAAAGGCGTCGTTAACCATACGGTCAAAGTAGTTCGTGCCGATGGAATCGCGGTAACTGCCATCCGGAGCCTTCACTTTGTACACGGCCTTACCACCGATGATTTTATAACTGAGGAATATACGGGCATGGTAACGGGGGAAGTCGATGTTGACCCAGTAAGGGTTTTCGGGGGTACTGTCGAAATACGTACTGTCCTGCACCACTTGCGCATACACGGGATACTCAAAGCTATACGGAAAGCCCTCCCTGCTGAACCTTGTATATTCCCTTTCCGGAAAATCGATATGGAAATAGCCTTTCTTTTTGGGCACATAAGGCGAATTGCAGGAAGCAAGCGCAACAAACGTTATGAATGCTATTGCAATCCTGATCGAGGATAAGCGTCTATGCATGATCGGTAGGTGGTTGAATGATGATCTTAACTTTTTCAATCCTGTTTTTGCTGATCTCCAGCGGGATGAAGGTAAAGTCGCCGGTGACCAGGGTTTCATTCACCTGCGGGAACTCCCCGGCAATTTCCAGTACAAGCCCGGCAAGCGAATCACTTTCGCCCCTTACCGGGTCGAAGGTATTCTTGGGCAGGTTCATCGCTTTGCAAACATCGTGGATCATCGTCCTTCCTTCAAAAATATAATTGTAATCATCAATTTTCCGGTTATTGCTCTCCTCGTCATCAAATTCATCCTTGATATCCCCAATCACTTCCTCCATTATATCCTCCAGGGTTACAATACCCGAAGTGCCGCCGAATTCATCAACCACAATAGCGAAGTGGATGCGCTTGGCCCTGAATTCCTGCAGCAGGTCTTCAATCAGTTTTTGTTCATGAACAAAATAAGGCTTGCGCATGAGGCTGTGCCAATCGAAATGACCGGGTTCGTTCAGGTATGGTAAAAGGTCTTTGGTATGGAGCATGCCCGCGATTTCATCAAGGTTGTTTTTATACACCGGTATGCGTGAATAATGCAATTGTTCTACCTGCCGCACCACATCACTGAATGTGGAACTGACTTCAATGCCACTAACGTCGAGGCGTGTACGCATAACCTGCTTTACCGTAGTGCCGCTGAATTTGCGGATGCCTTTCAGGATTTGTTTTTCTTCGGCACTGGCTTCATGTTCGGGCAGGAGGTCGATGGCATAATCGAGGTTGCTGTTGTCTTCCTGCGAGGCCTTGCCGGGTGCCGTTTCCCTTTCCATCCTTTCCGTAAAGCGCACCATCCTTTTGCTGAGCCGGTAGAAAATGCTGTTGAAAATATCCACAATCAAAGACGCATTTGCCGCGAACCAAACCTTATGATGTGTGGCCCATACTTTGGGCATCACCTCCGCGAACAAAACCATGACCACACCCACCAGTACCAGCTTGATGGCGAAAATGCCCCAGGTATTCAGGTCGGTTTCCGTCATCAGTTCATTGATCAGCAAATTGGATGTAAGGATGATGCCAATATTTAAAAAGCTGTTGGCAATCAGCATCGAGGCCAGCAGGGTCCGTGGTTGTTCGAGCAAACTTACTACCCTGCGAAAAGAAGGCTGTTTTTTTGTTTTCAGCAGGTTTACATCTTTGGGCGTTAAGGAAAAGAAAGCCACTTCGCTGCCTGATACAAAAAAAGACAGCATGAGCAGCACAAAGACGATGATAACCAATATGGTGGTGGTGGCAGGAGAAATGAATAGCAACCTGAAACAGGTGTCAGCTGAAAAGGTAACCGAATGGTAGTCCAACTTTGTTGTTTTTGGTGAAGAATAGCAAGGGCATCCAGCCGATGCGATTGTTTGCGATGCCTTAGAAAGGCGGCATTCTTTCGGAGCCCCCTATGTCTGTCGGGGGTTCATCCATTGAACCCTGAATGTCGGACCCATCGTGACCCATACCCTGTGATCCTTCATGGCGTTTGTCGAGCATGATGAGGTTATCGCCCACAATTTCAGTAGCAAATTTCTTATTTCCATCCTTATCTTCCCAACTTCTTGTTTTTAACCTGCCTTCAATATAAACAAGGCTGCCCTTATGCAGGTATTTCTGTGCCAGTTCGGCAAGGCCTCTCCACAAAACCACCGTATGCCATTCGGTTTGTGAAATCAGTTTGCCGCTCCTGTCTTTATATGTTTCGGTGGTGGCCAGCGAAAATTTGGCAACAGCAATATTTCCTTCAAGAAACTGCATATCCGGGTCTTTACCCAGGTTGCCGATCAACATAACCCTGTTTACTCCTCTCATATATAATTTTGCTTATAGGAAATGATGAACTGACTAAAACCTTAAACTTAAAGATACATAAATATTGAATATGGAAACTTAAGCCTGATCGGCCTTCTTCCTGAAATAATCATCGAGAAAAAAGTTTATGAAACGGGGAAAAGCCTTTTTGCTGATCTGTTCCGGGCTTAGCCATTCAAACCCTTGCAGCTCCGGGCGTTTTTTAACGCGGATGTGCAGGAAAAAACCGGAAATTTCCTGGTGAGTGAGGAGTTGCCTGTATGGCTTGGATGCAAAAACAACCGTAAAGTCTTTGCCAATTACGCTGCTCATGGGTGCAGACTTCAGGCATGAACCTGCAGTTTGCGCTTTTGGGGTTTCAAACAGGAAAAACTCATGCAAGTGCCGCCAGATATCATTTCCTTCGCGCTGCTTAACCGCTATTTTACCTTTATGCTCAATCAACAGGTAATAAAAAAAGCGCTTTTTCCTGGGTGGCTTTGGCGTTTTCACCGGCAGTTTTGATACTTCTTGCCGGCGAAAAGCCAGGCAATCAGAAGCTAAGGGACAAATACCGCAAGCCGGTGCCATGGGTTTACAAACGGTTGCACCAAAATCCATGATGGCCTGGTTGAACAAAGCCGATTTTTTAGGTGGAAGCAGGGATTGCGCGAGGCCTGCCAGCTTTTTTTTCCCGGCACCGGTAGAAACATCCGCGTGAATGGCGAAGAATCGGCTCAGCACCCGCATGACATTGCCATCAGTTACCGCGTATGGCAGATTGTACGCAAAAGAGGAGATGGCGGCGGCTGTATAGGGGCCAATCCCTTTAAGGGCCAGTATCTCATGGTATGTTTTTGGAAACACACCCTTGTATGTTTCGGCGATCAAGCGGGCTGCAGCCAGCATATTCCTACAGCGGCTGTAATACCCAAGGCCTTCCCATTTTTTAAAGACCTCCGCATCCGGCGCTTTGGCCAGTTGCAGGATGCCGGGGTATGCTTCCACAAACCGCTGATAATACGCGAGGCCCTGTTCCACGCGGGTTTGCTGGAGGATGACTTCGCTTATCCAGATCCGGTAAGGGTCTTTCTCCCCCTTCCAGGGCATTTGCCGGCGGTTCTCTTCCCGGTGCCAGCGCAGCAGTTTTTCTGTAAAAATCCGTCCGGGGGTCATCTCCATGGGTTAAAAAAAATTATATCCACAAACCTATTGATTATCACTATTTTATTTTGGTTATGAGAAAAAAAATCACTAACTTACTTTTCAAAAGCTTTTAATATGAGAAAAGCAGACCTCATCAACAAAATTTCCGATAAAACCGGCATCCCCAAGGTTGACGTGTTGGTGACCCTTGAAACCATGTTCAAGGAAATCAAATCTACGCTCGCCAACGGCGAAAACCTGTACATCCGCGGTTTTGGCAGTTTTATCATCAAGAAAAGAGCCGCTAAAGTAGGACGGAACATCAAGAAAAATGTATCGGTGAACATCCCTGAACATTTTATCCCGGCCTTCAAGCCAGCACGGGAGTTCATCACCGATATCAAGAGCTCCCCGAACATAAAAGAAGCGCCTGAATTCAAGGAAGACTCCGACGACTAACGTACCTTTGCGCCCTGCCGGCCATAAAACCACCGGCATTGTACGAGCGTGAAAAAACCTGTCATTTTACTGATCGCGGGTGCCGTTCTGGCATTGGGTCTATATTTTTTCGGAAACACAAAAGCCCCCAAAAAACCGGCAGCAGCCAATGCTGAAAAGACTGAACAAAATTTTGACATTCAGTCGTTTATAGCCGAATCTAAAAAATCGCTTAGCCCCACCCAACTCATCAGCCTCAGCCAATTGGAAAATAATATCACCCGTGGTGATATCCAGGCCCAGCAACTCACATCATTACAAGCCCTTGCTTCCTTCTGGCGCGACAGTGCCCGGGCCTTCGAACCATACGCTTTTTATATCTCGGAAGCAGCTAAATTGGAGAATTCAGAAAAAAACCTCAACTTTGCAGCCCAATTGATTTTAGAGAACCTCCGGGGAGAGGGCGATGTACCGAAATTAAACTGGAAGACAACGCTCGCGATTGGTTTGTTCGAACAGGCCATCCGCATCAACCCGGAGAACGACGATCTCAGGATTGGATTGGGTAGTTGTTATATTTTCGGAAAAGGCAGGAACGGCGATCCCGCGGAATCAATGAAAGGCATACAGGAGATCCTGGCTGTGTCGCGCAAGGACTCCAACAACATGAAGGCGCAATTGATGCTGGGTGTTGGCGGATATGTTTCGGGGCAGTATGATAAAGCTATTGAGCGTTTGAAGAAAGTGGTGGAACGTGAACCCGGCAACCTGGAAGCTATTGCGTTCCTGGCTGATACCTACGCCGCGAAAGGTGACAAAAACGAAGCCATCCGCTGGTACCAGATCAGCAAGCGGCTGGCAAACAACCCGCATTATTCGGAAGAGGTCGACAACCGAATCCGTTCATTGCAACAAGAGAAATAATTACATTATTCATATTTAAACATTACTGGTATGCCTTGTGGTAAAAAGAGAAAACGTCATAAAATCGCTACCCATAAGCGTAAAAAGCGTTTAAGGAAAAATCGTCATAAGAAGAAGTAAGATCATCTTCTGCGCGTAGGGCGCTGTTTGCCGCCCATTCCATTATTATATACTGCATACATGAACGGCCACACCGGAGGGTTGGTTGTTCATGTATGTGTTGTTTCCTTCCTAACCGGTAACGGTGTAAATCTGTGAACGCTTGACCAAGGAGTTGATCATAAATGCAGCGCCCCAGGGTGTTGAGATTGCCCTGTTGGAAGACAAAAAGCTGGTGGAACTGCACACGGAAAAAATTGATGCCAGTTTCACCGTGGGTGACCTTTACCTGGGAAAAGTGAAAAAACTGATTCCCGGGCTCAATGCCGCATTTGTGGAAGTGGGCTTTGAAAAAGACGCTTTCCTGCATTATACGGACCTCAGCCCTTATGTGCGCTCCATCCTGAAATTCACCCAGCAATCCATCAGTATGAAAGCGGGTGAGCCGTATGATTTCGCAAAGTTCAAGGTTGAACCTGAAATCATTAAGACAGGCAAGATCACAGAAGTACTCAATGGCAAGCCAAACATCCTCGTACAAATCCTGAAAGAACCCATCGCCGCCAAAGGCCCGCGCCTGAGCTGCGAACTTTCTTTACCCGGACGATTCGTAGTGGTTACCCCATTCAACGATATTGTCGCTGTTTCCAGGAAAATACATTCATCTGAAGAACGCAAACGGCTCCAGAAAATAGTTGAGGCTGTTAAGCCCAAAAACCTCGGCGTAATCGTACGCACAGCAGCCGAAGGCAAGACCACAGCTGAACTGCACGACGACCTCATTGCCCTCGAAAGCACCTGGAAGGCAATACAACAAAACCTGCGCGGCGCGGTTGCCCCTGCAAAAATCCTGAGTGAACAAGGCAAAACCACCAGCATGCTGCGCGATCTCCTCAATGAAGATTTCAACCGCATTGTGGTGAACGACAGGAATATTTTCGCAGACACTAAAACGTACATTCAACGTATCGCGCCCGATAAGGCCGACATCGTTACTTATTACAACAACGGCGTACACATCTTCGACAATTTTGGCATCACCAAACAGGTGAAAGCCTCCTTTGGCAAAACCGTGAACCTGCCCAGCGGCGCATACCTGATCATCGAACACACTGAAGCACTGCACGTGATAGACGTGAACAGCGGATATAAAAGCGTGAGCAATAACCAGGAACAAAATGCCCTGGAAACAAACCTGGAAGCGGCACAGGAGATTGCCCGGCAGTTGAGGCTCCGCGATTTGGGCGGCATCATCGTGGTGGATTTCATTGACATGAAATTGCCTGAGAACAAAAAGAAGCTGGCCGACGCAATGGACCAGTTCATGCGGGCCGACAGGGCCAAACATGCCGTTTTGCCCATAACGAAATTCGGCCTTATGCAGATCACGAGGCAGCGCATGAAGCCTGAAACGAACATCAATACCAGTGAGGTTTGCCCAAGTTGCCAGGGCAGCGGAAAAATATCATCCACCATGATCCTGGAAGATGATATTGAAAAGAACCTCAATTACCTCATCATGCAGCGCCATAAAGGCCTGACCATTGAGGTGAACCCCATCCTGCATACTTTCCTCACCAGCGGCTTCCCTTCACGCCGTTTGAAATGGTGCTGGAAATATAAACAGATCATCAAGGTAAAACCCAACAGCAACTGCCATTTCACAGAGTTCAGGTTTTTTGATGACAGCAACGAAGAGATCAAACTCTGATATTCCTCCCAAATATTTTATTGAGTTTCGCAGGCCGTATTTCCCTGAATTCAAGCTTTGGCTTTTCCGTTTTGCTGATGTTGCATTGCAATTTGGCATGATACACGATCCCATTTTTCTTAAGAAATGCTACAAGGGTAACCGGCTGCCCATCGGGCATTTGTGTGAACTGTACAGACCCATCTGCGGAAACCACTTTCTCTCCGTTAACAAGCCCGTTAAACCTGTCGAACATAAAAAAATAACTGACCACCGAGTGCCTGAACTGTGAATCGGCCTGCACGTAAAAAAACGTGGGCGGACTATAATCGTAAAACCTGTCTACATTAATCCACCCCAACCTGTTGATGGCAACCGGGTTGTAATATGCGGCCAACTGATCGGCAAAATTTGTTTCGGGCGCAGCGGACTGAACCGTCATGGCCTGCTTTGCATCCGTGGCGATTGTATCGCCGTGCTTACGGATCAGGTATTGGAACCTCGGCCCATATAAATGCACCAGGTGGTTTGTGTCTAACCGTTTATTGGTGGGAAGGTTTCTTGGCCAGAAAGAAACACTGTCGAGGTAAATGATTTCCCTGTTTGCATTCACGCTGTCCAGCAATTGTTTCAAAGTAATTTTTGATCCGTAGTAATGAACAGGCGCCTGCATACTTTTGAATACCATCTTACCTTTTACCTTCGCGATCGGGTCATCCAAATCTTGCCAATCATTAAAGCGGCCATTGCCCCTGGCAACCGTACTGATATTAAAACCCACGCGTTCCGCATCAGGATCGGCTTCCAGGATTATGGGCACACCCGCACGCTCCCAATTCATGTTATTCATCGAATCACGGTTACCATAAAACAATTCCATATTCACCCGGCCTTTTGCCTTCGACACCCATGGCATAACCGGAAAATGTATGTCGAGGCTTTTGCCCTTTTTGATGCGCAGCAATTCTGAACCGGATTCGATGCTGATATGATAAGTTCCACCAGACATCAGCAATCGGCCATTGCTGACGGTTGCCGCCTGCTGTTTGAATAATTCACGACTGTTATTTACATCAGAAATGCGAACGACCAGGTTTCCGGTAACGGGCCGGCCATCCTGATGTTCCAGTACGGAAGGATCAATGTGCAGTTTTAAGCCAGCTTTAGTTTGCACTACCTGTTTGCCGGGGCCAATCAAAAAATGCTGGGAGTTAAAGCGCTGGTAACCTTCCTGGTAATGCCTGAGGGAGACCTTTTCATCTGGTACCGACGCTGATAAATCCTGTACTCCCGTAGATATTGACGCATAAGGTTTGATGCCTGTTTCCTGCAGGGCTGCAGGTTTTATGTCCGGTTCAATCGGCATTACATGCTGAAAAATCCATGTGCCAAGGATGAGCAGGCAGATAAATGCACAGGTGCCGATGATCCACATCGTGCGGTTGCTGGTTTGCATGACAGTAAAATTTGGTGGAGTAAACCTGTGCGTTCAACTAAGATAAATTCAGTCTGCATAATTTCTTGCCAACTGTTTGTTAAACGAAGCGCATCGTTTGAATAACCGATAAAAAAAATCCCCGGCTATGAACCGGGGATTGCATATTTCACATCTTGTTTGGATATTAATGCTGATGATTGTGTTGCATGCCCACCAATTCGTCGGGGCTTACTTTTTTCTCAGCGGGTTTGGTTTGCGCGGCAGCCCATCCAAAAAGCTTTTCCGTTACCAGCCTGCGGTAGGTGCTGTCTACCTGCTTTTCGTCCTTCATCATGCGGTCGATGTAGCTGTCCAGCCACTCCATATCACCGCCCATATTCATATTGCCGAAATAACGCATTACGTCGGCTTTCATGCTGTTGCGCAATTCATCGGCCGATACATCGAGTTTATTGTCTGTAATGATGCGGTCGCTGATGAGGGTCCACTTTAATTGCTGGCTGAAGCCCGGGAAATCATTCTCTGCTTCTTCCGCGGTTTTAGGTTTCTCACCGCCGGTTTGCAACCAGCGTTTCAGGAAGTTCTCAGGGAATTCCATTTTTGTATTGTCGAGCAGGAAATGATATACCTGGTCGTGCAACTGGTTCATGCTTTGGCTGTCCCAATATTGCGCAATTTCAGCACGCAAAGCATCTTTCAGGTCATCAATGGTTTTGATATCGCGGCCGGGGAATATTTCATTGAAGAATTCTTCATTCAATTCCCTTTTCTCGATCAATCCAATCTTCTCAATGTCCATCTTCACATATTTCTCCGCCGCTGCAGCATCGTGTTTGTCGAAGCCCAGGTCCTGCAACATCATTTCCAGCTTATCGCCTTCAAATGTCTTGTTCAGTTGGAACACAACGCTGTCGCCTCCTTTTTTACCCATGAGTTGTTTTTGCAAGGCAGGGGTGAAATATTTCAGCAATACCGAATTGTCTTTGCGGAAGCCGCCTTCAACGGGGTTTCCTGAAGCATCACATTCCGTGAAAGATGCGTTGATGACATTGTCTTCATTGTCAATCTTCTCCGGCTCGGTCATCTTACCACCCTTGATCTGCATGCGGGTGATTTCTTCATTCACCATATCATCCGTTACTTCCACTTTATGCAGGGTGAATGAACCTTTTGACAGTTCGGGCAAATCGAAATTCGGCTTCAAGCCAATTTCAAAACCGAAATCATATTGTGACGGGTTGTTTACGTCCAGGTTCAACGGCGTAGTCTCTAACGGTAAGGGTTGAGCGAAGATATCAGGCTTCTCCTGGTTCAGGTATGTGTACAGTTCTTTCTCGACGGTACGCAACACTTCTTCGTTAAAAATACCCGCGCCGTACATTTTTTTAATCATACCGGCTGGCACCATCCCTTTCCTGAAACCCGGAATGTTGGCGGTTTTGCTATACTCCTTTAATTTCTTTTCAAAAGAAGGCAGGTAATCTTCCTTGCTGATGCTGATGGTGATTTTATCGGTCAGCAACCCGATATTTTCCCTTGCTACTGTTGCCATGATGCATTAATTATTATGAGATATCCCGTACAATGCCCTGCGGTTTCCCGGCACAGGCGCATTGTACAGTAAATGGGTGCGGATGATAGGAGTCGAACCTACACGCCTCGCGGCGCCAGATCCTAAGTCTGGTGCGTCTGCCAATTTCGCCACATCCGCTATTAACCGTTTGACCGAGCAGACCATCCAAGGCCGGCTATACAAACGGGCCGCAAATCTACGCTATTTTAGGCGAAACGGGGGCAAAATATATGAGAATCTGCCTTTTCGAGGGTAAGTGGCGGCATTCTACAAGCGCTCAGATTTTGGCTGATTTTCAGTAAATTCGTTACACTGCATGGACACAATCGAACAAATACAAGCTTATAAGCTGTCGGAAGAAGAAGAAAAAAAGGAAATCCTGCGGCATTACAGGGCATTGCTCCGGGTACTGAAACAAAAGCTCAAGCCGGGCGATAAAATGTTGTTGCGGCGTGCTTTTGAGATGTCGGCTGAAGCGCATAAAACCATGCGCCGGAAAAGCGGTGAACCATATATCCTGCACCCGCTGGCGGTAGCCCGGATTTGTGCCGAGGAAATCGGGCTGGGTGTACGAAGCTCCATCTGCGCATTGCTGCATGATACAGTAGAGGATACCGATGTGACCCTGGAAGACATCCAGCGCGAATTTGGATCAGAAATTTCCCGCATTGTTGACGGGCTGACCAAGATCGCCAATGTGATGGACGCCAATAGCAGCCAACAGGCGGAGAACTTCAAAAAAATATTACTGACCCTCACCGACGACCCGAGAGTCATCCTGATCAAACTGGCCGACCGCCTGCACAATATGCGGACGATGGACCATATGAAAAGGGAGAAGCAACTCAAGATATCCTCCGAAACCGTGTACGTATATGCGCCCCTCGCCCACCGCATGGGCCTGTACAATATCAAAACGGAAATGGAAGACCTGGCGATGAAATACATGGAGCCCGACACTTATCGCTATATCGCCCAGAAACTACAGGACACTAAAAGGGAACGCACCCGCTACATCAATGATTTCATCAGGCCATTAAAGGAGAAACTCGAAAAAACCGGTCTTGTTTTTGAGATATACGGCAGGCCGAAAAGCATCCATTCGATTTGGAACAAAATCAAAAAGAAAGGGGTGGCATTTGAAGAAGTGTATGACCTCTTTGCCATCCGCATTATAGTTGATTCGATACAGGAAAAAGAAAAAGAAGATTGCTGGAAAGTGTACAGCATCATCACCGATGAATACAACCCTTCCCCGGAAAGGCTTCGCGACTGGCTCAGCAACCCAAAGAGCAATGGGTACGAAGCGTTGCACACCACGGTGATGGGCCCGCAGGGCAAGTGGGTGGAAGTGCAGATCCGCACCAAGCGCATGAATGAGATTGCGGAAAAAGGCCTCGCGGCACATTGGAAGTATAAGGAAGGCAAAGACGATGAAAGCCGCTTTGATCAATGGTTCCACCAGATCCGGGAAGCCCTGGCCAACCAGGAAAGCAGCTCGCTCGATTTCCTGCAGGATTTTAAAACCTCGTTCCTCGCTGAAGAAATTTATGTGTATACGCCCAAGGGCGATATCAAAATGTTGCCTGTAGGCGCCACCGCGCTCGACTTCGCGTTTAGCGTGCATACAGCGGTGGGCAGCAAGTGCATTGGCGCGAAAGTGAACCACAAGCTGGTGCCCATCAGCTATGTGTTGAAAAGCGGCGACCAGATTGAAATCATCACCAGCGCCAAACAAAAGCCCAATAGCGAATGGCTGAATTTTGTGGTGACCAGTAAGGCGAAAACAAAGATCAAGGATTCGCTGAAAGAAGAAAAAAGGCAGATCGCGGAGGATGGAAAATATATCCTGCAACGAAAGTTGGATGGCATGAACGCGGCGTACAACCAGCAAAACCTCGAAGAGATCGCCACATTCTACAAAATCAATAGCAGCCTCGATTTGCTCTATGATATAGCGGTAAAAAAAGTGGACCTGAAGGAACTAAAAGACTTCACCGTTCATGGCGACAAGTTGATAGCGCCCAGGCCGGCGAAGGCACCGGAAGAAAAAACGGAATTCAATGAACTGAGGCCAAGTTCCAAGAAGGATAATGAGTTAATTATATTTGGTGAGAGCAGCGACCGGATTATGTACACGCTGGCCAATTGCTGTAAGCCCATCCCTGGCGACGACGTATTTGGTTTCATCACGGCCGGCGAAGGGCTCAAAATTCACCGCACAAACTGTCCAAACGCTGCCCGGCTCCTTGCCAATTATGGCCACCGGGTTGTGAAAACCAAATGGGCGAAGAACAAGGAAATATCTTTCCTCACGGGTTTAAAAATCATCGGGTTAGACGATGTGGGCGTCATCCACAAAATCACCAACCTTATTAGCGGCGAATTGCGGGTCAATATCTCCGCCATGACCATTGAAGCCAAGGACGGCATTTTTGAAGGCAATGTAAAAGTATTTGTACACGACAAAGACGAGCTCGACAACCTCGTGGAAGCCCTGCTCAAACTCCCTGGTATTGAGCGGGTAGACAGGTATGATACGGAGTAGGGTAAAATGGATAAATCCATTTACACATCAATAATTGCGGATAATAATAAAAACCCACGGTTTTTTTTAGCCCACGGTTTAAACCGTGGGCTATGAGAACGAAAACAATAATGCAAAACCGTTTCAACGGTTTATAAAAACAATTAAATTAAACATGCCGCATTCTTTCAACAAAATTTGGATACATGCTATTTGGGCTACCAATTTCATAGCCCACGGTTTAAACCATGGGCTATGAGAACGAAAACAATAATGCAAAACCGTTTCAACGGTTTATAAAAACAATTAAATAAATCATGCCGCATTCTTTTAACAAAATTTGGATACATGCTATTTGGGCTACCAAAAATAGAGCACCTTTAATACAGCAACCAATTGAAAATGAGCTGTACCAATTTATTTCAGAGCAATTGCACGAACAAGGTTGCCCGGTCAGAGCTATAAACGGAATGCCCGACCATATTCATTGTTTGTTCTTACTAAACCCGCAAAAATCAACAGCAGAGGTTATCAAACAGATTAAAGGCAGCAGCTCTCACTATATCAATCAAAACGATCTGATTACCGACAAATTTGCATGGCAAACCGGTTATGCCGCCTACTCAGTTTCTGAATCTGTTGTCGACAAGGTGTTTAAATATATCCTAAATCAAAAGCAACATCATTCTAAGAAAACATTTCAGCAAGAATATGATGAGTTTTTAAAAATATATGGATTTGAAAATGATAGATAACACAACATAGCCCACGGTTTAAACCGTGGGCTATGGTTGTGGACATAATCGTAAACAATAATGCCTGGCTAACATTAAAATAATTTCAAGCCATACCAACCTATCAGGGTAAACACTATGCATCGGGTTACAACACCCACGCAACACCAGGTGACCAATTTATTGATATTCGCGTTTAAGCCTACCCCAACCGCTAAGCTGATCGGGGCTCCAACAGAAATAGTACCCAAAAAACCTAAACCAAACATCCCATATTTATTCCACAACTTAATGATCAACGGATGTTTCTTTTCCGCCAACTCCCTCGATGGCTTATTCTTATGGAACAGGGCCCTGATTTTATTACCCAAAAATGCAGCGATAAAAACTCCAATTAAGCCGCCGGTAACACTGGCAAAAAATATAACCCAGGGCGATAACCCAAAAGCGAATCCGGCCGGGATGGCAGCATAAATTTCAAAACTTGCCAGGCAAGCAACAGTGAGGATTTTTAAAAACATACAGTACAGATCAATGCAATTTTTTCAGAATCCGGTAAAATTAACGGATTAATTTTAACCGTCTGTTATATCCTGTTCCGGCTCAATATTTTCCGCCGGATCATTTTGCATTAGCAGTTACACATTGTATAAAACGGGGTTTGGGTAGGCCAAACATTAGGGTCACCATAATTTAACAGTTCTCCTGATGCATATCACTAAAATCCGGGCTGGAATAGCTTAAATTGCATCAAATAATTATATCACGTTTAAAATTATTTCCCATGCAGGAACTCATCAACCGCCTGACAGAAAAAGCGGGCATCAGCCCCGACCAGGCCAACAAAGCCATCCATACCATCCGTGAATTTGTCAAGGAAAAATTTCCCATGGTCGCCGGTGCCGTCGATAATATATTCACGGAGGGTGCAGATAAAACCGCCATCGCGTCAATGGGCGCCGCTGCCGGAGGTTCTTCATCCGTACTCGATAAGATCAGTGATGTGATACCAGGCCAGGCAGGCGAAAAAGTAGAAGCTTTTGCCAAACAGGCGGCCGACAAAGCGGAAGACCTGGTGGATGCCGCGAAAGAAAAAATCCATGCCGCCATGAACAGCGAAACGGGCCAGAAAGTGGAAGCATTCGCTAAACAGGCCGCCGATAAAGCGGAAGACCTCTATGACGATGCTAAGGAAAAGCTGAGCAACCTGTTTAAAGGAGATAAAAAACACGGAGCCTGATAAACAAAGAGGTTGGATTCAACATAAACGCTGATCCAACCTCCCTCTTTTTATTTACTATTTGATTAGCGCAAAATTTCCCGGCTAATCACCAGTTTCTGAATTTCGCTGGTTCCTTCACCGATCGTACAAAGTTTGCTGTCGCGATAGAATTTCTCTACGGGGAAGTCTTTGGTATAGCCGTACCCGCCAAAGACCTGCACCGCATCGGTACTCACTTCCACGCTCACTTCGCTGGCATAATATTTCGCCATGGCCGCTTCCTTGGTCATGGGTAAGCCTTTCATTTTCAGGTCGCATGCCTGGTTGATCAGCAACTCGGCCGCTTCAATCTTGGTAGCCATATCGGCCAGTTTAAACCCAATTCCCTGGAATTGCGCGATAGGCTTATCGAACTGCTGGCGTTCCTGCGCGTATTTTACGGAAGCCTCGTATGCGCCTTTGGCGATGCCGAGGCTCAGGGCCGCGATAGAGATACGGCCGCCATCGAGGATCTTCATGGCTTGTTTAAAACCATCCCCTACTTCGCCCAACCTGTTGGCATCGGGGATGATGCAGTTATCAAAAATCATTTCCGCGGTTTCGCTGGCCCGCATGCCCAGTTTATTCTCTTTTTTCCCTGCTGTGAAACCCGGAGTGCCGCGCTCCACAATAAATGCAGTGGAATTATTCTTTGCCCTTGGTTCACCGGTACGGGCTATAACCACAGCCACATCACCGGATTTGCCATGAGTGATCCAGCATTTTGTGCCGTTTAAAACCCACTTATCGCCTTCCCTGAAAGCGGTGGTACGCATATTACCTGCGTCGCTGCCGGTATTGGGCTCCGTGAGGCCCCAAGCCCCGATATGTTCCGCGGTGGCCAGCTTGGGCAGGTATTTTTTCTTTTGTTCTTCATTGCCAAAACTGAGGATATGGCCGGTGCAGAGCGAATTATGCGCTGCCACGCTGAGCCCGATGGATCCACATACTTTCGCGATTTCCTGGATCACGGCGCTGTATTCAAAATAGCCCAGACCGGCACCGCCGTATTGTTCGGGAACCAATACACCCATCATCCCTAACTTACCCAATTCTTTAAAAATATGCACGGGAAACTCCTGGCTTTCATCCCATTCCATGAACTGGGGCCGTATGTGTTGGTTGGCAAAATCGCGGGCGGCTTCAGCCACCTGGCGGGTCATTTCGTTGGTAGAAAAATTCATAAAAGCAATCGTTGAGGGCGCAATTTAGGCATTTTCATAAACGAACGAACGTTCGTTTACTTTCCGGGCCCGACCGCCCCTTCCGGTATCATTCCGGAACCAGCAAATATGGCTGTAATTTCCGGTACAAGCTATCGGTTACCACCTGCAGGAGCTTAATATCCGATACCGATCGGAATGGGCCATGTTGCAGCCTGTAAGCGGCAATGGCCTTCGCCAGCCGGTACCGGATATAAGGATGGTTTTTCAGGTCTGTTTCGGAAGCCGCATTCAGGTCGATTTTCCTGACTGGCATATCATCCCTTAACAACAGCCTGGGCCGGATGAGCCTGAACACAGAATCGGGCAACCCAAATGTTTCACCCACCTGTTCCAACTGGTAAAAACCGCCCAGTTTTTCCCGGAAAGCAACGATCCTCCTGGCCAGTGATGGTCCAATGCCGGGAAGGGATTCCCATATCGCCGAATCGGCACGGTTGATATCAATAAACGCTTGCTGTTTACTGGCAGGAAGCTTCGCATCCTTTTTCATCTCCTTGATATCCTGTTTGATGCGGACATAGTGTTTCAGGGAATCGGCCAGGGCTGCGGGCATGCCCCAGATTTTATAAAGGTCTTCAGCAGACCTGAAACGTCCGCCTTTCGCCAGGTATTTCCTTATCGTAGCGGCAGTCTTCGCGCTTACCCCAAGTTGGGCCCATCCCTTTTCATCCAGGTTATTGGGATCGAATGGAAATCTTTTTATGGTGACTGCCGGTTCATTTTCGTCTATTCTTTTACGGTAGTTTACCGGCGCCGAAGTAATCTTCTCATTATTATCAGGCTGCAAATCAGCCCAGGCAATGGTTTCAGCAGGAAGATCAGCCGGCAGCGCGCTGTCTTCATCTTTCATGAACAAAACCAGGTATGGCGCGAGGAATACGAGGATGATCAATGTGAGGATGGCTATGATCCCCTGCCGTTCGCGGCGGGAGAAATGCAAAAAGGGTTGTTCGGGTTGGCGGACCATGGCATAAAATTGCTTGCCAACGGCGCCCATTCCTCGTCGTTTACACGGTAAGATCAGGAGATTTTCAACCGGAGTGTATCATAGGCGAGCGACATGCCTTCGGGCAACGACCTGTTGATGTCTTCATGCGTGCCCAACTGGTGGCTGATATGCGTAAAATAGGCTTCGGGGATATTGAGTTCCCGCACCAGTTCCACCGCTTCAGCGAGGTTGAAATGAGAAATATGTTTTTCTTTTCTCAATGCGTTCAGCACCAGGATGCGGCTTCCTCGGATCTTATCCTTCTCGGCATCATCTATGCGGTTGGCATCGGTGATATAAGTAAAATCACCAAAACGGAAACCGAGTACAGGCATGTGCAGGTGCCAGACGCGTATAGGCGTTACCGGTATGTCTTCAATATAAAAAGGTTCATCCGGGATATCATGGAGTCGGATATCAGGCACACCGGGGTATTTTTTTTCCGCGAAAACATATGCGAACTCTTTATGCAAAGCGGCCTGTGTGAGCTGGTTGGCGAACACGCGCATAGGCCGGTTCTGGAAATAATTGAAAGCCCTGATATCATCGAGCCCGGCCATATGGTCTTTATGCGGGTGCGTGAACAATACCGCCTCGATATTACGCACTTTGGCCCTGAGCATCTGGTACCTGAAATCGGGGCCGGTATCCACCACAAAACTGCTGGTTTCGCTTTCAACAAGGATGCTGCTGCGCAGGCGTTTGTCGCGCGGGTCTTCGGAGCGGCATACATCACAGGTGCAGGCGATCATGGGTACACCGCTGCTGGTGCCTGTTCCCAGGAAGGTTATGGTAAGTGGCGGACAAAACATGCGATGGCAATTGGGCGCTTATTTCTGCAGGGCGTTCTGCATAAGCTCATCATAGAGTTTCTGGCTTTCCAGCGTGAGTGCGTCGTAGTTGATTTGCAATTCCGGCAAAAGGTCGATCAGTGTATTGATGCGCCCTTCCGTTTGAAAGAACTTGTTCAATACCACCACTTTTTTATGCTGGAGGATGCAGTACCCGCTTTGAAAATTGCCGCGTTCATACCGGATGATGTAACCGCTTTCCTCGATGACCCGTTCAATTTTATCCAGTGTTGATTGAGTAAATTTCATATGCCTAAACCTCTGTGTTCAATTTCCTGCAACTTGCTGCTTTCCCGGGGGAATGGAAAAAAACATTCTCCACAATTTGTTAATTAAAATCCGGCCCGGGATTGGGTTATATCACAAATGTCGCTATTTCCTGCTCATCCTGATCACGGGAACAATCATTTCTTCCAGGCTTACGCCGCCGTGCTGAAAAGTATTCCGGTAATAATTGACAAAATGATTGTAATTATTCGGGTAACACAGAAATATATCCCCTTTCGCGAATATGTAACTTGAGTTCACATTGGGAACCGGTAAGCCGGCCTCGCGTGGGTCGCGGAAAGCCAGCACATCCCGGGGCTCGTAGTTGAGGTTGCGGCCATGTTTATACCTCAGGTTTGTAGTGGTTTGTTTGTCGCCAATCACTTTCGCGGCCGTTTTCACACGGGCGCTGCCATGATCAGTTGCTATGATCAGGTTGATGTTTTTCTCCGCTACTTTTTTGAGCGCCTGGTGGAGCGGGCTGTGTTCAAACCAACTCCGGGTGATGCTTCGGTAGCTGGCTTCATCGCCGGCCAGTTCTTTCAGCACTTCCATTTCGGTGCGGGCATGGCTGAGCATGTCCACAAAATTGTACACAATTACGTTGAGGTCGTTATCGAGCAGGTTGTGCATATTATCCACCAGCCTTTGCCCATCAGAATTATTCGTGATCTTGGTATAGGAAATTTTCAGGTCACCCTTTCCCAGCCTTTTGAGTTGCGCCCTAAGGAAATACTCTTCATGCAGGTTCTTCCCACCTTCCTCATCGTCATTCTTCCATTCGGCGGGGAATTGTTTTTCTATATCGATGGGCAGCAATCCCGCGAAAATGGCATTGCGTGCGTATTGCGTGGCCGTGGGCAGGATGGAATAAAAAGTTTCTTCCTCCTGTATGCGGAAGCTTTCGGCAAAAATGGGCTGTATGGCCTTCCATTGGTCGAAACGCAGGTTATCGATCAGCACAAAAAACAAGGGCACCCCTTTTTCGAGGTGTGGCAGCACTTTGTACTTCATGAGGTTATGGCTCATGATGGGCGCGTCGGTGCTTTTGGGCGCGACCCATGAAGCGTAATTCTTTGAAATGTATTTGAAAAACTCCGTGTTGGCTTCCTGCTTTTGTGTTTGCAATACTTCCTGCATTTCGGGGCTGTCGCTTTTCTTCATCTCGAGTTCCCAATACACCAGCTTTTTGTAGATGTCCATCCATTCAGTATAACCGGGATTGCTGTTCAGCGCCATAAACAAGCTGCTGAATTCCTGCTGATAGGCCGACGTGGTTTTTTCGGCTACAAGCCTTTTATTGTCGATGATTTTTTTCAGGCTGAGCAATACCTGGTTTGGGTTTACGGGCTTGATGAGGTAATCGCTGATCTGGCTGCCGATGGCTTCATCCATCAGGTTTTCCGCCTCGTTCTTGGTGATCAGCACCACAGGCAGGTGGTTATTGATTTCCTTGATTTGCTGTAATGTTTGTAAACCTGTGATGCCCGGCATGGTTTCATCTAAAAGCACCACATCCACCACATGATCCTTTACAAATTCCACCGCATCAAAACCATTGGTTTTGGTATTCACTTCATAACCCTTGTTTTCAAGGAACATGATTTGCGAATTGAGGCTGTCGATTTCATCATCTACCCAAAGGATCTTTGCGATGTTCATGCGATTATAGTTTAAAGTCAAAAATAACCGGACTGGCGGAAAGTCAGCCGTGCAAAAGGAAATTCAGTAAATCTTTGCGAGGAAAATTAGGGCATCCCTGCAAATGTAAATTTTTCGGTGCATGGTTTGTAGCTTTGCCAGACTTTGTCATTCTTTTAACAAGCAAGGTTCCCGCATCCAGTATGGCTTTTCATAAAATCATCAACGACCCGGTATATGGCTTCATCAGCATAGATGATGAACTGGTCAACCGCATCATCGCGCACCCTTATTACCAAAGGCTAAGGCGCATTAACCAAATGGCCATGGCCAACCTGGTTTACCCCGGTGCCGTACATTCCCGTTTGCACCATTCGCTGGGCGCATACCACCTGATGCGACTGGCATTGATGGAACTCACAGCCAAGGGAGTTGAGATCACAGAGGAAGAACAACAGGCTTCCAAAATCGCGATCCTCTTGCATGATATTGGCCACGGGCCCTTTTCGCATGCGCTGGAACATGTGCTGGTACAGGGTTTTCATCATGAAACACTATCGCACCTGCTGATCAGCCGCATGAACGAAGTGTTTGAGGGAAGGCTCAGCATGGCGATGCAGATATTCACCAATGAATACCCTAAAAAATTCCTGCACCAGTTGGTGAGCGGACAATTGGATGTTGACCGGATGGATTACCTCACGCGCGACAGTTTTTTTACGGGAGTGAGTGAAGGCGTGATTGGGTATGACCGGATTTTAAAAATGTTGACGGTGCATGAGGGCGAACTGATGGTGGAAGAAAAAGGCATTTACTCCATTGAAAAATTCCTTGTGGCGCGCCGCCTGATGTACTGGCAGGTGTACCTGCATAAAACCGTACTCTGCGCCGAACAAATGCTGCAGCGCATCATCCGGAGGGCCAGGGAAATCGGTGCAGCCTGCCACGAACCCCTGCACCAGTTTTTGCATGGGGATACCAACCAAATCACGCTCGACCAATTTTGCCAACTGGATGATTTTGATGTGTATATGGCCATTAAAACCTGGGTTGGCCATCCGGATAAAGTCCTCTCCCATTTATGCATGGGCATCATCGACAGGCAGCTCCTCAAAGTGCGATACTACCCGGAGCCTGTCAGTACCGATCTTATCGAACAGAAAAAACAGGAAGCGGCCCATTCCATGGCATTAAGCCCGGAAGAAGCCGGCTGGCTGGTGTTCACCGGCGAAGCATCGAGCAGCACCTACAATTTTGAGAACGAACATATCCATATCCTTTTTAAAGATGGAACGGTGAAAGACATATCCGAAGTGGATAATCCGCTGATCCATGAAAACATGAAAGGCAAGATTAAAAAATATTACATTTGTTATCCCGGCTAAATCAAGGCTTCGGCCATAAACCTCCCGGGCCATCTATGCAATTCAGCGCAGCACAAATCGCCCAGATCATACAGGGGCGGATCGAAGGTGATGCTTCCGTCACCGTGGGTTCATTCGGTAAAATTGAAGAAGCCAGGCCCGGCCAACTGGCTTTTCTGGCCAATCCCAAATACGAGGACCATCTCTATACCACCGGCGCGTCGATCATCATCGTCAATGAAGCGCAGCAATTGAAGCAAGAGGTTAAATCCACACTCATCCGCGTTCCAGACGCATACAGCGCATTCGCAAGCCTGCTGAACCAGTACCAGCAGATCAAAACACAGCAATTGTCAGGCATCCAGGACCCCGTGTACATACACCCTTCCGCCAAAATAGGCGGGCAGGTGTTTATCGGCGCATTTGCCTATATCGGTGAAGATGTGGTGGTGGGCGATGGGGCCAAAATATTCCCCGGAGTGTATTTAGGCAATAATAGCCAGGTGGGCGCCAACAGCATCCTGCACCCGGGCGTAAAAGTGTATCACGACTGCATCATTGGTAAGAATGTGACCATCCATGCAGGTACGGTAATAGGAAGTGATGGGTTTGGGTACGCGCCCCAGCCCGACGGCACATTAAAAAAAGTTCCGCAGATTGGCAATGTGGTCATTGAAGATTTCGTGGAAATTGGAGCCAATACCACCATTGACCGTGCCACCATTGGTAGCACCATTATCCGCGCCGGTGCCAAACTTGATAACCTCCTGCAGATCGCGCACAACGTGGAGGTAGGCAACAACAGCGTCATTGCCGCGCAGGCAGGCATCAGCGGCAGCACAAAAATTGGCAAGAACGTGATGATTGGCGGACAAGCGGGGATTGTAGGCCATATCCAGATCGCGGATGGCAGTAAAATCAACGCGCAAAGCGGCGTGAGCAAATCCATCAAAACTCCCAATACAGCCGTCACTGGCTCGCCCGCCTATGAATACACATCCGCGCTGCGCAGCCAGGCCGTCTCGCGAAACCTCCCATCCATTGAAAAAAGGGTCAAAGAGCTGGAAGACATGATCCAGTCGTTGTTGAAGCAGGCGAAGCCCTAAGCTTTCGCCACATGGTTAGCAGTGTTTTTTCAGGTATCTTTGCGCAAATTTGATTTTGGCGCATGGATAAGTATTTCAACCCGGATAAGCAACATACCCTTCAACAGGAAGTCAGCATCTCTGGTACCGGTTTGCACACCGGCATCAATGTCGACATGACCCTGAAGCCGGCCAACCCCGGCTTCGGTTTCCAGTTTCAACGCATCGACCTGCCCGGCATGCCTGTGATAAAGGCTGATTGCGACCTCGTAACGGATACTTCACGGGGTACAACGCTTGAATACAATGGCGCCAAAGTGAGTACCGTGGAGCATATCCTCGCCGCGTTGGTTGGCATGGGTGTCGACAATTGCCTGATCGAACTCAACGGGCCTGAAATACCCATCATCGATGGCAGCAGCGCACCTTTTGTTGACCTGATCGAAGAAGCCGGCGTAGTGGAACAGGATGCCGCGAAAATCTGGTACACACTCGATACCAACGTATCGTTTTTTGATGAAGTGAAGCGGGTGGAGATCACGGCTTTGCCTGCCACCAGTTACCAGATCACCACCCTGATCGATTTTAACAGTCCGGTATTGGGCACCCAGCACGCGGGTTTAAAAAGCATGATGGATTTCAAGGAAGAAATCGCGCCATGCCGCACATTCTGCTTCCTGCATGAACTCGAAATGCTGATTGACAATAACCTGATCAAAGGCGGCGACATCAACAACGCGATTGTGATAGTGGACAAGCCCGTGACGGAAGATGAAATGTCGAGGCTGGCCAAGGCTTTCGGCAGGTCGAAGGTTGAAGTGAAAACGGAAGGCTACCTCAACAACCTCGAACTTCGTTTCCCCAACGAACCGGCACGCCATAAACTGCTGGATGTGGTAGGCGACCTGGCCCTGATCGGGTATCCCATCAAGGCCCGCATCATTGCCAACAGGCCCGGGCATAGCAGCAACGTAGAGTTTGCCAAAAAGATCAAGCAATACATCAAGAAAAACAAGCACACGAAAAATATCCCCGTGTACGACCCGAACCAAACACCGGTCTACACGCTCCAGCAGATTGAAAAAACACTGCCCCACCGCTACCCGTTTTTGCTGGTAGACAAAATCATCGAATTGACAGACACCCAAATTGTCGGTGTTAAGAACGTAACCTTCAATGAATTCTTTTTCCAGGGGCATTTCCCCGGAAACCCGGTTATGCCGGGCGTGTTGCAGATTGAAGCCCTGGCGCAGACCGGTGGCATCCTCTGCATCAACGCCATGCCGGAAGGGAAGTACGACACCTATTTCCTGAAGGTTGACAATTGTAAATTCAAACAGAAAGTGGTGCCGGGCGACACCATGATCCTGAGGATGGAACTCACGGAGCCCATCCGCCGCGGCATTTGCGTGATGAAAGGATGCGTATATGTTGGAAACAAACTTTGTACCGAAGGCGAATTCACCGCTCAATTAGTGAAAAGAGACTAACGGAAAGGAATAAACGAAAATTAAAAACAACATCGAAAGATGATCCACCCACATACATATATCCATCCCAACGCCAAACTGGCGCCCAATGTAAAAGTTGACCCTTTCAGCGTAATCCACCAGAACGTGGAGATCGGTGAAGGCACCTGGATTGGCAGCAATGTCACCATTATGGAAGGCGCACGCATCGGCAAGAACTGCCGTATTTTCCCGGGCGCGGTGATCGCGGGTATACCACAGGACCTGAAGTACGAAGGGGAAAATACAACCGTGGAAATCGGCAACAACACTACCATCCGTGAGTTTGTGACGATCAACAGGGGCAGTAAAGACCGCTGGACAACCAAGGTGGGCGACAATTGCCTGATCATGGCATACAGCCACATCGCGCACGACTGCGTGATTGGCAACAACTGCATCATGAGCAATAACGCGCAAATGGCAGGCCATGTGGTGATGGGCGATTACGCGATCCTCGCGGGCATGTGCGCGATCCACCAGTTTGTGAAGATCGGCCAGCACGCTTTTGTATCCGGTGGCTCATTGGTGAGCAAAGACGTCCCTCCTTACATCAAGGCCGCGCGGACACCGTTAAGCTACGCGGGCGTGAATTCTGTCGGGCTGAAACGCCGTGGGTTCTCGCTGTCCAGCATCAACCAGATCCTCGATATCTACCGGATCATCTACAACAAAAACATGAACATCTCCCAGGCCCTGAACTATATTGAAGAAGAACTACCGGCAACGGATGAACGCGATGAAATTGTCTCTTTCATCCGCGAGAGCGGCCGTGGTATCATCAAACGCTTCAGCAAGGGAAGCATGGACGATGAATAAACATCATGCAGATCACCCTAACGAATACGGGCAAACGCTATAACCGCGAGTGGATATTCCGCAGGTTCAGCCATCATTTTGAAACAGGCAAGGCTTATGCCATCACAGGGCCGAACGGTTCCGGGAAGTCAACCCTGTTGCAGGTGATTGCCGGAGCAGTGCAGCACAATGAAGGCGCTATTGAATACGCTACTTCGGGCAAGCGCCCGATACCAGCCGGCGAAGCCTACAGATATTTGTCGTTCGCCGCACCATACCTCGACCTGGTGGAAGAAATGAGCGCGCTCGAATTCCTCAGCTTTCACGCGGGTTTTGCTTCGCTCACACAAACCAAAGAAGATATACTGCATACGGTAGGGTTACAAAAAGCCGCGCATAAACAAATCAGGTATTACAGCAGTGGGATGAAACAACGGTTGAAACTGGCACAGGCTTTCTTCAGCGACACACCCGTGTTATTGTTGGATGAACCAACGAGCAACCTCGACCAGGAAGGATGCGGGCTCTACCAGGATTTACTGCAAAATTTCAGCAAAGACAGGCTGGTGATCATCAGCAGCAACGACCCTGAGGAATATGCCATTTGCGGGGATATTATATCCATCCTCCAATACAAACCCGGTCAGTCGTAATCAGCGTTTGCTGGCAATCAGCAGGTTGAGGTCGGTATATTTTAATTCGAAACGCTCACTCAGGTACACGTTGGTGAGGCTTCCCTTAAATAAATAAATTCCCGTTCGGATATTGAACTTGTACCAGATGAGGTGGTCGATGCCGCCTTCATCAGCGGTTTCGAGCAACAAAGGCATAAGTACATTGCTGATGGCCTGCGAAGCGGTACGCGCAAAGCCACTGGGGATATTGGGCACGCAATAGTGGATCACGTCAAACTTGCGGAAGACGGGCTTTTCATGCGTAGTCACCATACTGGTTTCAAAGCATCCTCCCCTGTCGATGCTCACATCCACTATCACCGAACCCGGGCGCATATTGCTCACCATTTCTTCGGTAACTACCACTGGCGTGCGGCCGCCGCCGGCGCTCAATGCGCCTACTGCCACATCACAGGTCTTCAATTGTTTGGCCAGTATCTTAGGTTCAATAACGGAGGTCCATAAACGAACCCCGATATTATTCTGCAAACGCTTCAACCGGTAAATGCTGTTGTCAAATATCTTCACGCTGGCGCCCATTGCCAAAGCCGTGCGTGCCGCGTATTCACCCACAATACCCGCGCCGATGATGATCACTTTTGTAGGCGGGATGCCGCTGATGCCGCCCACTAACACGCCTTTGCCGTCGTTGGCATTGCTCAGGTACTGGCCTGCAATCAACATCACCGCGCTGCCCGCGATCTCGCTCATGCTGCGTACAATCGGGTTGTGGCCGCTGTCGTCTTTGAGGTTCTCAAAACTCAGGGCCGTCACTTTTTTTTCCATCATCTTTTCCAGGATATGCTTGCGCATCACAGAAAGGTGGATGGGGGAAATGATGAGCGTGTTGGGGTTCAGGAGTTCGCAATCCGATTCGCTGACGGGGGCGCTTTTGACGATGATATCGCATGAAAAAATTTCTTTTTTATCATACACGATCCTCGCGCCGGCTTCGCTATAATCCCTGTCGCTGTAATGTGAGCCAATACCGGCATTGCTTTCCACACTCACTTTATGCCCGTTTGCGACGATGACGCCAACGGCCTCCGGCGTTAAGGCAATGCGGTTTTCAAAAAAAGAAGTTTCCCTTGGGATGCCGATATGCATGGTTTCGCCCTTGGGTTTGATATCCAGGGTTTCCTCTAAGGTTTCATACGAAAATGAAGTGGAAACGTATGGTTTTGATGTTGCCATAATGTGGTTGGGATCTTGGGTATTGCAGACTTGAACAGGATACCAATTTACGGATTTATTTCGAGCCTTCGGGTGCCATCGCCTGTTAGTTTTAACCAAATATGTACGGTACCGGGAGGAAATATGCCCGGAGCCTTTTCCGGCCATTCCACCAGGCAGCGATACCCCGAGTACAAACAATCTTCCACACCGGCCTGCATCGCTTCGGCTTCATCCTTTAACCGGTAAAGATCCATATGGTACACTGGCTGCCCATCGGCATCCCGGTATTCATTGATGATGGAAAAGGTAGGGCTGCCGGTATGGTCCTGAACGCCCCAGGCCCGGCAGATGGCTTCAATACATGTGGTTTTTCCCGCACCCATCTCTCCATGAAATGCCAGCACCCTCGCATCGCCCACATGGGCCAACAATTCCTGCACCGCGGGGGCAATCCCATCCAGGGAAAAATTCACAACCATGATGCAAAGATATTTTCGAATTAGTAAATAGCTGAGCGGGCTCCCGGATAATTTTGCATTATGGAAAAAGTAGACTGGACGGTAGAAGGAATGACATGCACGAACTGTGCCCTTACAGTGTCAAAGTTCCTCGAAAGTAAAGGGATGAGCGAAGTGAAAGTAAACCCGATCGACGGGTCGGTGAGTTTTCTGCCAAAAGCGGATGCGGACCTGAAAAAACTGGCCTCAGGCATACAGGGGTTAGGTTACTCCGTGATCAGCGCCGACAAAACGGCTCCGCAACAAAAACGCTTCCTGAAAAATAACAAAGAGCGATTCCTATTCACGTTACCCTTCACCCTTGTGCTCATGTTGCACATGCTGGAAGGGCGTTTGCATATTCACTGGCTCATGAACCCATGGTTGCAGCTCGCGTTATGCCTGCCCGTATTCATAACCGGTATGTGGTTTTTTGGCAGGAGCGCCTGGAAAAGTTTGCAGAACGGCGTTCCCAATATGAATGTGCTGATCGCGATGGGTTCCCTCGCGGCCTTTGTGTACAGCCTTACCGGCGCATTGCTGAATTTGGGTGAAGATTACCTGTTTTTTGAAACCACCGCAACCATCATCTGCCTGGTATTCCTGGGCCATTACCTCGAAGATGTGTCTGTGCAGTCAACCCAACGCGCAGTTCATGCCCTGGCCCGTTCGCAAAAGGTTATGGCTAATATGATCGCTTTTGATGACCAGCACCAGGAACAGGTTTTTCCCATCGAAAACACTCAGCTTCGCACCGGCGACCTGGTACTGATCAAAACCGGCGAACAGGTTCCGGCAGATTGTAAAATCCTTTGGGGCGATGCACTGGTGGATGAATCCATCATCACCGGCGAAAGCTTACCTGTTTCGAAACAAAAAAAAGACCTCCTGATTGGCGGCAGTGTTCTGCAGCAGGGTACTGTAAAAGCACAGGTAACCGCTACCGGAACCGACACTGTGTTATCCGGGATCTTACGCATGGTGCAACAAGCTCAGTCGGAGAAACCGCCCTTGCAAAAACTGGCAGACCGCATCAGCGCTGTGTTTGTGCCTGTTGTGGTGGGGATCGCCCTGCTCACATTCCTGATCAATTATTTCGGCTTCCAGGTTGCGGCCGGCGAGTCGTTGATGAGGGCCATCGCGGTATTGGTGATCTCATGTCCCTGCGCCATGGGTTTGGCCACGCCCGCTGCCATCGCGGTGGGTTTGGGAAGAGCCGCCCGCAAAGGGATCCTCTTCAGAAATGCCGGAAGCCTCGAGTCATTTCGAAATATCCGGCAGGTAGTGTTCGATAAAACGGGAACACTCACCAATGGACAATTCAGCATATCCGATTTTAATGCAGATATGGATGAAGATGGTTTTAAAAAAATCGCCTTCTCCCTCGAGAAGTATTCCAACCATCCCATCGCGCAGGCCATAACAAGAGAATGGAAAAGGAATGACCTGGTGCACTGGGCTACCGTTGAAGAAATCCGGGGATTGGGCGTTCGTGCAACAGATAAGGAAGGCAATGTTTACATGGCCGGATCGGCACGCATACTCGATGCATCATATACCGGGCCGGCGCATAATGTGTTCATCAGTAAAAACGGGAACTTACTGGGATGGATAGACGCAAAAGACAGCATACGCCCCGAAGCGAAGGAAGTTGTTGCATGGCTGCATAAAAAAAACATACAAACGGTACTGCTGAGCGGCGACCGTGAAGAAAAATGTTGGGATGTAGCCAACGCGGTAGGCATCAAACAGGTATTTGCTGAACAAACACCTGAACAGAAACTGAAAAAAATTTCGGAGCTTAACCAGGCATCACCCACTGCTATGATTGGAGATGGCATCAACGACGCGCCGGCGCTGGCAAAAGCCACATTGGGCATTTCGCTGAGCGAGGCATCACAGATCGCGATGCAAAGCGCCGATGTCATCCTGATGAATCATGGTTTGCGCAACCTCCCCGAAGCGCTTGGGCTGGGCGAGCATACGTATATCACCATCCGGCAAAACCTGTTCTGGGCCTTTGCGTATAATGTGGTGGCCATTCCTATTGCATCCATCGGTTTATTAAAACCCTCTCTCGCCGCTTTGTCCATGGGTTTAAGTGATGTGGTGCTGGCCATCAATTCTGTAAGGCTATTTGTAAAAAAGGTTTTTTAATTTCAGGCCGGGGAGTTACGATTGATGCAGCCACAGCAGATACTACAGAAATATTGGGGACATACGGCTTTCCGGCCCATGCAGGAAGCGATCATCCGTGCCGTACTGGCACAAAAGGATGTGTTGGCCGTTTTGCCCACCGGCGGCGGAAAATCCATTTGTTTCCAGGTGCCTGCCCTGATGATGGATGGCATCTGCCTGGTGATCAGCCCGCTCATTGCGTTGATGAAAGACCAGGTTGAAAACCTGAAGCAAAGGGGTATCCTGGCACTCTCCATCCACTCCGGCATGCCTTTCCACGAAGTCAGGAAAACGTTGCAGAACGCGGCATTCGGTAATTACAAATTTCTATACGTATCGCCGGAAAGGCTCGAAACAAAACTCTTCCTGGAATACCTGCCGGCCATCAAACCCTGCCTGATCGCGGTTGACGAATCACATTGCATTTCTCAATGGGGCTACGATTTCAGGCCTCCATACCTGCGCATCGCGGACCTCAGGGAATACCTGCCATCGGTACCCGTCATCGCCTTAACGGCATCTGCTACGCAAGCTGTACAGGACGATATCTGTTTAAAGCTGCAATTCAGGGAAAACCAGGAATGCTACCGGCAATCGTTCAACAGGCCCAATCTGTCGTACCATGTGATTGACCCGGTATCTAAACAAACCAAACTGCTGGAACTGCTTAATAAAATCAAAGGTTCGTCTATAGTATACTGTAAGAGCCGGAAACAAACGGTGCACATCGCACAGTTGCTGCAAATGCATGGCATCAGTGCTGACCATTACCATGCGGGGCTTGATCCGCAAACACGCGCCAATAAACAGGAAGCCTGGAAAAACAACCAAGTTCGCGTGATGGTATCAACCAACGCGTTTGGCATGGGCATCGACAAGCCCGATGTTCGGTCGGTCATTCATTACGCCTTACCCGACTGCCTCGAAAATTACTACCAGGAAGCAGGCAGGGCTGGAAGGGACGGCAAAAAATCTTATGCCATTCTGTTAACTGATGGCAATGATATTAAAGACCTCGAAGCGAAACCGGATATCCGTTACCCCGATCCGGAAACCATCAAAAAGTTTTATTTATCGTTGATGAACCACCTGCAGGTACCTGCAGGCATTGGCGAAGGACAAAGTTTTTCATTCGACATACAGGCATTTTCAGAAGCATTTTCCTGGACGTCCCAACAAGCGCATCACGGCCTGCAGGCACTGGCGCAGGAAGGTTTGATCAGCCTCAACGACGCGTACGCCCAACCAGCAAGGCTTGTGTTTTCATGTTCGCGTTCCGACTTGTTTACCTTGGAAGACATGTACCCCGACCTCGAACCGGTGATCAAAGGATTGCTGCGCAGCTACGAAGGCATTTTCGATTACCCGGCGATTTTACAGGAAAAAAAACTGGCGAGGTTTATTGGCGTTACACCGGAAGAACTTCAAACAAAACTGAAGAAACTACATCAACTGGGCATCGTTTCCTATCAACCGCAAAACAACGAACCCGGTATTTTCCTGCTCCAAAACAGGATGTATGAAAGCGCGTTCCGGATGGATTATGCCGCCTATCTCGAACGAAAAAAGAAGTTTACGGAAAGGGCCAGGCAGATGATCCTTTATGTACAAAACAAAACGGAGTGCCGGGCCATGTTCATTGCCCGTTATTTCACAGACCCGGACGCGGTACCCTGCGGGGTTTGCGATAACTGCCTGGCTGCAAAGACCGGACAAACAAAACTTAACGATACAGACGTTGCAGAGATCAGGGAAATACTCAAAAAGGCATTAACCGGTAAAAGGTTGCCTGCAAAAGAATTACTGGCTTTATGGGATGAAGATCAGCATGGAAAAGCCTGGAAAGTGATTGAATACCTGCTGACGGAAGAAATCATTGTTGCCGGACAAGATGGCTGCCTGCAATGGGTAAAAGACAGGTAGCCGGCGGGTTTGGACAAAAAAAAAGGGACCAAGATAAAAATCTAGTCCCGCTTTAAAATCCAATATCCTATGAAA
>DDTB01000011.1 GCA_002343985.1 Chitinophagaceae bacterium UBA2375
GTATAAAGCGGTTGATTTTTTGGCTTTTTCCATGAACAGGTATTTTTTGCAAATATAATACCTGGAAACAATACTCTTTCAATTTTTTAGCTCTTGTTTCCTATTCCTTTGTTTTAAGCCTAATATGATTAAATTGCCGTTTAAAATGTATTTTTTACATGATCTGTCATTTTCATATAAAATTTAATACCCACTATGGCCAAAACCTGGTCATCCGCATAGCCGAAGGTAAGGGGCCTTTCAGTGAGCAGGCCACAGAACTGAGCATGGAATACCTGGATGATTCGTATTGGTATGCCGCAGTGGATGTATCAGCAATCGGCATAACCGATCATTTGCAATATCAATATGTTGTCAGGGAGCATGGAAAACCGGATGCCTGGGACAATTGCAAGAACCGTCATATCTCCATCAAGAAATTGGAAACTGATGAGGTTTACGTTGTTGACGATTGGCAGGAATATTTGTTTACACAGCAAGTTTTTCATAGCAAGCCATTTGAAGATGTGTTTACAGGCCCGAAAGTAAAAGAGCCCGCAACAAAGAAGCCCACACATATTTTTGACGTGCAAACCACCCATTTGCCCGACGATAAGGTATTGTGCCTTTGTGGCGCGGGAAAAAAACTGAACGACTGGTACCTTGAGAAGCCAGTGTTGATGAAGCGGAAAAAAAATGGCTGGTCGGTTAAGTTGAACCTTTCCAAAGAAAATTTCCCTTTAGAGTACAAGTTTGGCGTTTATGACGTGCATCAAAAGAAAGCGGTATTCCTGGAGGAAGGGAATAACCGGGTATTGCGGTTGTTTGGTAAAAAATCAGATACATATATCCTTCACCATATTGCATACTTTCCGCAATTTAGCTGGAAGGGCGCGGGAGTGAATGTACAATTATCATCCCTTAAATCTGAGCGCAGTTGGGGCGTAGGTGATTTTGATGACTTAAAAACATTGACAGACTGGTCGGTTAAAACCGGGATCAAAATGATCCAGTTGCTGCCGATCAACGATACCATTGCATCGCATAACAAAAAAGATTCTTATCCATATTCGGCCGTGTCTGCTTTCGCGCTGCACCCGGTATTTATGAACGTGGAGAAACTGGCCCAATCAGCTGCAGTTGTTTTTCCCGACAAGATGTTGGAAGAAGTAAAGGCATTAAATGAGCTCAGCACATTTGATTACGAATCGGTGGCACCATTGAAAATGGAAGCCATTGCCAAAGTGTTCGAAAAGCAGAAACATTCATTTAAAGATGATTTTGCCTATTTCGATTTCTTTGACCTGAACCGGCATTGGCTTGTTCCATACGCCGCGTTTTCATATTTAAGGGATACCTATAAAACGGCCGATTACAGCCAGTGGGGTGAGTATGCGGTGTACGATGAAGAGAAAATCCAGGAATTGGTGAGCCCGGATCAACCACAGTATGATGAGATCGCTATTCATTATTTCACGCAATACCATTTGCACCTGCAATTGAAAGACGCGGTTGAGTATGCGCATAAGAAACAAGTGATCATCAAAGGTGATTTGCCGATTGGCGTTGGTCGGTTTAGCGTAGATACCTGGATGTACCCACACCTGTTTCATATGGATATGCAGGCGGGGGCACCACCTGACGCTTTCACTACAAAGGGGCAAAACTGGAGCTTCCCCACATACAACTGGGACCTGATGAGTACCGACAATTATGCATGGTGGCGCCAGCGGATGGAGCATATGAGCAATTATTTCGACGCCATCCGTATTGACCATGTCTTGGGATTTTTCAGGATTTGGAGCATTCCGATGGATGCCATTGAAGGAATTTTTGGCCGCTTCGTTCCGAGCATTCCTTTATATGCCGACGATTTCGCCAGGGCTGGGCTTCATTTTGATGAGTACCGTTTTTGCGAACCATACATCAATGATGACCTGATTTATCAGTTTGCCGGAGAAGATGCGCAATGGGTGAAACAGCACATCCTGGAAGGATTCAGGTTTAGGCAGGGTTTGCATACACAACGCGGCTTACAGGAATTTTTACAAAAACATCCAAATAAGCAGCACCTCAGGCAACCATTGTTTGATTTGTTGGGTAATGTGATTTTGTTGCGTGATGACCGCCAAAGCGGAGCTTATCACTTCCGCATCAGTATGCAGACAACAGCATCGTTCAACCATTTGTCGGGTTACGAACAAGGTGTACTGAATAACTTGTATCATGATTACTTTTTTGAGAAGCAGAACGGCCTATGGCACCAGGGAGTTCAGCCAAAACTGAATGCCATTCAGCAGGGTTCCACCATGTTGATTTGTGCGGAAGACCTTGGCATGGTTCCGGATATGGTGGAAGATGTGCTGAATGAAAGGGAGATGCTTTCCCTGCAGGTGCAGCGGATGCCCAAAGTGGCTACAGACAATTTCACGCATCCCGGGAATGCTAAATACCTGACGGTGGTTACACCATCTACGCACGACATGAGCACAGTTCGGCAGTGGTGGGAAGAAGACCGCAACAATACACAGATATTCTTCAACCAGATACTCGGTCATTATGGAGAAGCGCCATACTATTGCGAGCCCTGGGTGGCGCGTGATATCGTGTTGCAACACCTCAGGTCGCCTGCCATGTGGGCAGTGTTCCTGTTGCAAGACCTGCTGGCGATCAACGCACAGATGCGCCGGGAAAACCCGCATGAAGAACGCATTAACATTCCGGCAGATCCGGAGCATTACTGGAATTACCGCATGCATTGCAGTTTGGAAGACCTATTGCTGCATGATGAATTAAACCAGGAATTGCGCCAGATGATTGTGCACGCAGGCCGTTAACCAGATTATGGAGATTCGCTATAAAGCCATCAACCTGCCTTTTATACATCCGTTTACCATTTCAAAGGGCAGCAAAACGCACCAGCCATCACTGTTGGTGGAACTGCGTCATTTTTCCATTGCAGGTTACGGGGAAGCGCCAGCCATCAGTTATTACCAGATCCCAGTTGAGAAGATGATGGCCGACCTGGAAGCAAAAAAGGCATTTGTCACCCGTTTCGCTTTTTCTGACCCTGAACGTTACTGGCATTACCTGCATCACCTATTTCCCCATAATCCATTTCTTGTTTGCGCACTTGACATGGCAGGATGGGATATTTATGGAAAGATCAAACGTAAACCCTTGTATGAGCTGTGGGGTCTTGATGCCACAAAGGCACCTATGACCGATTATACGATTGGCATGGATACCGTGGATAAGATGATTGAAAAAATCAAAGCTAAGCCATGGCCGATATACAAAATCAAAGTGGGTATGGAGAACGATTTGGAGATACTGTCTGAGTTGCGCAAACATACCGATGCCATATTTCGAGTGGATGCCAATGAAGCCTGGACGTTGGAGCAGGCCTTGGAAAAAATCCCGGTGATGCAATCGCTGGGTGTGGAACTGGTTGAGCAACCCCTTAGGAAAGACGATTGGGAAGGCATGAAGGTTTTGTATCAATCATCAACTTTACCCATATTTGCCGATGAAGCCTGTGTCAGGGAATCTGATGTGCAGGCATGCGCTTCCTGTTTTCATGGCATTAATATCAAACTCACCAAGTGCAGCGGCATCACACCGGCATTGCGCATGATCCGTGAAGCGAGGAGCCTGGGGCTGCGCGTGATGATTGGCTGTATGAACGAGAGCAGCATTGGCTCAGCAGCCATCGCGCAATTGGCGCCATTATGTGATTATTTGGATATGGATGGACCTTTGTTGCTGGCTGAAGACGTGGCAAAAGGAGCGGGATTTGACGCAGGCAGGATTGTCTATCCTGATTTGCCCGGGTTGGGCCTTGACTTGCAGTGGGACTCAATACGGGAGCATCAATGATCAAACGATGATTTCAGAAGAGATCATAAAACGTTGTACGATGACAGAAGAAAGGGAAAGGAGATTAACGGATGTTTTGATTAAACGGCAGCCAAACCTGACTGTTGTATTGGAAAATGTATTTGACCCGCACAACATATCTGCGGTTATGCGTACCTGTGATGCGGTGGGCATACAGGAAATGTATGTATTGAATACCATGATCCCGCGGCACAAGAAATGGGGTGCCCGAAGCAGTTCCAGCGCTGCCAAATGGCTGACCGTTCATCAGTTTACAGAACTTGAAGCCTGTTTTGATGCGATCAAATCGAAGTACAATAAAATATATACCACGCACCTCAGCCATGAATCCCATGATTTGTACGCGCTTGATCTTACAGAATCAGTAGCGCTTGTTTTTGGCAATGAACACGCGGGCATTACCGATTCGCTCCTGGCAAAATCTGATGGAAATTTCATCATCCCGCAGGTTGGAATGATACAGTCTTTAAATATATCAGTAGCCTGCGCCGTAACCGTGTATGAAGCGTTTCGACAAAAGCGTGCAGCCGGCCATTATGACCATCCGGCATTGCCCGAAACCCAAATGAAGGCATTGCGGCAGGAATGGGGCTTTTTTGACCCGGAGCTATAATCCTTTCAATCAACCACCATGATTATTTTATCACCCGGTGACCCAATGCCAGATCCATCATTTGCCAATGAGGAAGGCTTGCTTGCCATTGGAGGTGATTTGCATCCGCAACGGTTACTCGACGCTTACCGGAAAGGGATTTTTCCCTGGTATGGATCTGATGACCCGATAGCCTGGTGGTGCCCAGATCCACGTTTTATATTATTGCCTGGTGAGTTAATCGTTAGCAAAAGCATGCAGAAATTATTCAGGCAGCATGCGTTTAGCGTGACAGTCAATAAAGCATTTGCTGATGTTATCCATGCATGCAGGACCATTCGCCGAAAGGAAGGCTACGGAACCTGGATACATGATGAAATTGAATCGGTTTATACAGACCTGCATGACATGGGATATGCCTTTAGTGTAGAAGCCTGGCAATCCGGAAAGCTTGCCGGAGGCTTTTATGGCATAAGAATGGGTGATGTGTTTTTCGGGGAAAGTATGTTCAGTTATATATCTAATGCCAGCAAATACGCGTTTATTGATTTCGTGGTGAAGGAGCGGGAGATGGGGCTTGCCCTCATTGACTGCCAGGTATACAGCAGCCATTTGGAAAGCCTTGGCGCACGCATGATCCGCCGCGATGATTTTTTACAGGCATTGCAAAAACTGATTGGCCATTAATCAGGTTCGTCCATATTTATGAATCCAAATACAGTATGACCAGTTGTAATGGCGATACATTGTAACTATTACGTATAGACGAAATAGAGTGTTCTTCCGGGAAGGCCTGTGTCCAGCATCCATCCGGAATTTTTGCATCAACCGCTTCAGTATTGGCATTGATGCCTACCCATATCTTCCGCCATGAATCACCGGCTTTTCCTGATTGAATTGTATACGATATAAATCCGGGTATTTTTTCTTCATCAAAACGGATCAGTTCAGCCACCTGGCTGCCTGTTTTTAAGCGAAAGCCCGGATGTGTGCGCCTGAGCCTGATGAGGGTTTTAATTTGGGTAACCGCATCATCGTGTATTGACCTGAGATCCCAGTTGATGGCGTTGATGCTGTCCGGGCTTTTGTAAGAATTTTCCACGCCTTTTTTTGTCCGCATAAACTCGGAGCCTGCATGCAGAAAGGGGATGCCCTGGGATGTGAGTATGATGGACAAAGCCAGCAATTGCCTTTTTTTTCTTGTCGGTTCATCTTCTGTTGCGTTCGATAAAGCCAGTTTATCCCAAAGGCAGTGGTTGTCGTGGCAATCCGCGTAATTGATGACCTGCACCGGTGACTGTGCAAATGGGCGCCCGGGCAGGTTACTGTCGGTATAATTGACCTGCGGATGCGGACAAGACGCTACAATGCCCGCTTTAATGGTTTCTTCAAGATGGATGGCCCCACCTGCGAATCCGGGTTGGTCGGGGAAAAAGACCCTTCCTTTTAACGCGTCCCTGATATCATCGCTGAATACGGAAATGCCATGAAGTTTATCTACATTGTCTTTTACCGCCCGCTGATCCGCTGGTAACACCGAATGCCCGCCGGCCCATCCTTCGCCGTATAATAATACATCCGGTTTAATTGCCTTTAATTCATCAGCGATCATTTGCATGGTCTCTACATCGTGCAAACCCATCAGGTCGAACCTGAAACCATCTGCATGATATTCCGTTAACCAGTATTTCAGGCAATCAAGCATGAATTTCCGCATCATGGGATGCTCAGTTGCCGTTTCAGTACCGCATCCGCTGCCATCCGAAAAACTGCCATCCGGGTTCAACCTGTAATAATATCCGGGCACCAATTGATTGAAAATGCTCTTCCGTATCTGGCTCGTATGATTGAATACCACATCGAGTACCACCCGAATCCCTTTTTGATGCAGGGCCATGACCATTTTCTTGCACTCCATGATCCTGCTTTTACCATCAAGGGGATTGGCCGCGTATGAGCCCTCAGGTACAAAATAATTATAGGGATCATATCCCCAATTGTATTTTTCCGGGTCATAGGTTGTTTCATCTACCGTATCAAAATCATTTATGGGAAGCAGGTGCAGGTGTGTGATGCCTAATTCCGAAAGGTAGTCGAGGCCGGTGGAAAACCCGGATGCATTTCGTGTATGCGTTTCCGTTAATCCCAGGAATTTGGCCTTGTGCATGATGCCAGAGGATGCATCTGCGGACGCGTCCCGTACATGCAGTTCGTAAATGACCGCATCTTCAGGCTGGTTATCATAGGAGAAGTCTGGGCTCTTGTCATGTTCCCATCCATCCGGGTTGGTTTCCTGCAGGTTGATGACCATTGCCCGGAGCCCATTAACTACAACTGCTTTTGCATAAGGGTCTGGCACATCCAGGCTCCAGTCTGATGCTAATTTTACCCGATAGGTATAAAATACGCCGGCATGATCACCCGGCCATTCATATGTCCAGGTTCCATGATCCCCTGTTTTCATCTGCAGCACTTCAATGGGGTATCCGCCAACAGGATCGGCAAAAATCAGTACCTGGGCTGCAAGGGCCCCGGGGCTCCAAAGTTTGAATATGGTTTGTTGCGCGGAATAGGTTGCACCCAGATCGTCACCGCTGTACACGGGGAACCGGTCCCTGATTGATGTAACTGGTTCAGGCATGAAGATAAAAGTACAATACTTGCCACAAATTGGCAAGGGCAGGCAAGGCTATTGATTTACTTGTAATCGTATACAATATATCCCCAGGGCTCCAGGCTGATATTCTGCTTATCGCTGACGCTTTCATTTGTATACAGGAATACATTGTACGGTTTACCATTTACCCTTGGGTCTTGAATACTGAATACGGCCGGTTTGGCAGACAGGTTCAGGACCACCAATAATTTACGCCCGTTCTTCTCGCGGATAAACGAAAACACGGATTCGTCATGGCTTGTTTTCAAACGTTCATATGATGCGTCTGCGGAAAGGGCAGGGTTCTTTTTCCTGAGTTGCAAAAGGGTTTTGTAAAAAGGCGCCATTTTGAATTCCTTCCATTCAATCGGGTCTTTCACAAAAAATTTCAGCCTCTTTTTATTGGGCACTTCCTGTCCATTGTAAATCAGGGGGATGCTTTGGTACATGGTTTGGGTGAATACCGCGAATGTTTTGTACGCATCGCCATACTTTTCAAATTCGGTTCCATTCCAGCTGTTTTCGTCATGGTTGCTGGTAAAGAACATCCGGTGCGCGTCTTCAGGGAAGCGATGGATATTATGTTGCAGCAATGAATCAAACTGCGCGACAGTTTTCGAACCTTTATATACATCCGACATCATGCCCATTAGGCTCCATCCATACGTGGCATCGAAACCCACTTGGTGCAGCTTGGGGCTTTCAGCTTCCGCGAGCATGTACACATTTTTTATTTTTTTCAATTCAGCGATACACTCTCTCCAGAAATCTTCAGGTACTTCTTCCGCTACATCGCAACGGAACCCATCAATGCCGGTTTCCTTCACCCAGAAACGCATGGCATCAATCATGCTGTCTCGTAACCTGCGGTGTTGGTAATTCAGTTTGTAAACGTCTGTCCAGTCAAATGGTGACACAAATTTCCCTAATGAATCTTTCACATAAAATTCAGGGTTTGTGCGCACCCAGTGGTTGTCCTGCGCCGAATGGTTGGCTACCCAATCGGTGATGACTTTAAAGCCCATCGACTGCGCTTTTTTTACCATCGCTTTCCAATCGGCCAGGGTACCAAACTCTTCGTTGACAGCTTTGTAATTGCGTACTGCATAATAACTGCCCAGTTCCGAAGGGGACATTTTCCGTCCTTCAATCCCAATAGGTGTGATGGGCATGAACCAAAGCACATCAACACCCATTTGCCTGAGGCGGGTTAAATGTTTTTGAAAATCTTTGATCTTGCCTGTAGCGCTGTATTGACGAAGGTTTACTTCGTAAATATTTGATTGGTGGCTCCAGGACGGGTGGTCGTATAATTTCCCGGCAGACTGGGCAATGGTTTGCAGCGAAAAAAACAGCAAGGCTAAAAATCCAATAATTCGTTTATGCATGATTGTTAGTTTGTCAGATGATAATATCAGGGCAAGAGTTCGTACACGACAGTTTTATATGAGCCAAGGGTGAAATCCGCAAGGTCGCCGCGGCGGTCTTCAATCACATCACGGTATTTGCTGAAGCCATGGGTGCGTTCCGTGTATTTTCCCACATTGATTTTCTTTTCTTCTTTTGATGTGTTCATTACGACCATCACGGTTTGCCCGGCTGTGTACCTGAAATAAGTGTACACGCCATCTTCGGGAAGGTATTGCATGAATTTACCAACGGTAAGGGCTGGGGAGCCTTTACGGAAATTAGCCAGTGTGGCCAGGTGTTGGAAAATGGCCTGGTCCCTCTGTGTCCTTCCTTGTATGCTGAATTTGTTGATTGAATCGTTTTTCCATCCACCGGGGAAATCGAGGCGTACATATCCGTCATTTGGACTGGTGAAACCGGTCATGCCAATTTCATTTCCATAGTATAGTTGCGGGATGCCACGGCAGGTTAGGAGCCATGAAATACCGGAGAGGTATTTATCTAGGTTCTCACCAACAACGGAATAGAACCTTGATATATCGTGGTTGTCGAGGAATATCACGTTCCTTGTGGGGTCTTCATATACAAAGTCGTAGCTAAGGTTTGTATATAATTTATTTACCCCGTCTGTCCAACCAAAATCTTTGGTCAGCGCGTCTGTAATTCCCCAAAGTGTTTGGAAATCAGTTACGGCTTGTAAATTGCTTTTGAATGGGATATTAAATTTGCTCTGGCAGAAATAAGCCTGGTTGATTACACCATGAACCCAGGTTTCGCCGAACATGGTGATGGCAGGGAATTCATCATACAAAGCCTGGTTGCATCGGTTCATAAATTCCAGGTCGTTATATGCGTAGGTATCAATACGCCATCCGTCAATACCAAATTCTTCCACTGTCCACAGTGCATGCTGAATTAAGAAGTTCGCAACAAATGGATTGTGCTGGTTGAGGTCAGGCATTTGCGGTGTGAACCATCCATCGGCCATCACCTGATAATCTTTTTTGCTGGCGTATGGGTCAAACAACACCTGGTCTTTGTAACTGGTGTTGGTGTAAGTTTCCCATTGGTGCAGCCAGTCTTTCATTGGCTGGTCCTGCACGGTGTGGTGATACAAGCCTACGTGGTTATATACGGCATCCTGGATAACTTTCATGCCCTTTTTATGGGCCGCTGTTACCAGCTCGTGATAAGCTTTATCACCGCCCAGCCTCGGGTCTACCTTATAGTGGTTGGTGAACGCATAACCATGTTCGGTGCGGTTAGGCATATCGTTTTCGAGCACCGGGTTGAGCCAGAGGGTGGTCACTCCCATGTCGAAAAGGTAATCGAGTTTGTTTTGAATCCCCTTTAAATCGCCGCCATGCCTGTTGAAAACCGTATCGCGCCTTAGTGTTTGATCACGCATGCCGGGTATTCGGTCGTTGCTTTCATCGCCGTTGCTGAAACGGTCGGGCATGATCAGGTAGATTAAGTCGCGGCTGTTCACCCCCTGCGCATAGGCGCGACCGTTACCTTCCCTTCTGGGTTTGATTTCAAAATAGAAAGGGTTTACCATTTTTTTAGAACCCTTTTTCACTTCATGAAAAACCAATGTGCCTGGTTTTGCTGTTGTGCCGATTTCGAGGTCTAAGAAAACATAGTTTGGGCTTTCCGCTTTGTGTACCTGTACCAGCCTGATGCCATCGTAAGGCATCATCGCCAGGCTGTCGGCCTTACCTATTTCCTTGTGCTGCACCATAATTTGCAGTTTGTTCCACTTCATTCCAACCCACCAGTGAGTGGGATAGCATGCGGGCTTGGTTTGCGCGTTGGCAAACAGCACAAAAAATGTAAACAGGCACCCGGCCCAAATTTTTTTGATGGTCATATCTGATTATTTTTTGTCTTCGTCTTTTACAATTAATGTCAGCAGGCCCGCGAGTATCATCGAAACTCCGCCAAGTGCAACTGTGTTGAGGGTATTGGCATGAAACAGGTTCATGGTGAAAAAGCCAAGGATACTGGCCGCTACAATTTGCGGTATCACAATGAAGAAATTAAACACACCCATATAATATCCCATTTTATGGGCAGGCAGCGCGTTCGACAACATGGCATATGGCATGGAAAGGATGCTTGCCCAGGCAATGCCAACCATGGCCATCGAAACCGCGATCAGGGTTGGGTTTTCTATGAAATAAATAGACAACAATCCAAGTCCGCCAATGATCAGGCAAATCATATGCGTGATTTTCCGGTTTGTGCGGTAAGCGATGAGTGGAATGAGGAACGCGAATAATGCGGCAACGCCGTTTCGTACGGATGAACATACATTTAACCAATCGGCGCCATCATTATATTCCTGCCTTACCCTTTCCAGTTCTATTTTATCGGCCGCGGTAACCTGCGTGTTGAGGCTGTCTGAGAAATAATTCGCGAGGTTGACGGAAATGGCAACTGGGTTTTTATCAGACCTGTATTTCCTGATCTCTTCGATATCTTTTTTCAACGATTCGAGGTTTTTCTTTTTATCGGCGTCTTTGATATTCTCTTCTTTCATCACATCATTGCCAACGGCCACGGCCATTTTCTCCACCAGGGATTGGTCAACCTTCATATTGTATTTGTTGGCGGTAACGGCATTGGTGGTATAAATCCACATGGCGAATAAGGAAAACCAGGTGAAGAATTGCACGATAGCGAGCTGGCGCATGGTTTTTGGCATGCGGAATATGCCGCCAAATGTTTCGTTGAGCGCGTCTTTAAAAGTGGTTTCCTTTTTTTCTTTTTTGAATTTCTCCAGGTCTTCAGGAGGAAATTCTTTGGTGGTAAATACTGTGTATAACACTGAAACCAGGAAAGCGATGCCACCCAGGTAAAATGACCATTTGACCGAATCGGGGATTTGTCCGGCGGGAGCGGTATTGCTCACATTGAACCAATTGGTAAAGATCCAGGGCAGGAGCGCGGCGATAACGGATCCGATGCCGATGAAGAAACTTTGCATAGCGAAACCGGAAGTGCGCTGATCGGGTGGGAGTTTATCACCAACGAAAGCGCGGAAGGGTTCCATGGAGATATTGATGGAAGCATCAAGGATCCAGAGCATACCTCCGGCCATCCAAAGCGCGGATGAATTGGGCATGATGAACAAGGCGATGGTTGCAAGCACGGCACCTATAAAAAAATATGGCCTGCGGCGCCCCCACCAGGGATGCCAGGTGCGGTCGCTCAAATACCCAATGATGGGTTGCACCAGCAAACCGGTTAGTGGCGCGGCAATCCAGAGAATGGGTATTTCATCTTTATTGGCGCCCAATGTTTCAAAAATGCGGCTCACATTGGAGTTCTGCAATTCAAAGCCGAACTGGATGCCAAAGAAGCCAAAACTCATGTTGAATATCTGCCAGAAACTAAGCCTGGGCTTTTCGGAAGACAGTGTGGGTTGTTTTTCTCCTGCCGGATGATGTGTTTGCATAAGCAATCGTTGGTGGTCAAAATTGTCTATTGTGTAAAAAATACACGTCGTTAAAAATACAATAAATATACACCCGGCAAATTTTTTTCCTTTCAGACTCAGAAAAAGTTTTGATTATGAGTGATTTAGGTAAAATGTCCGAAAATCTGTAGAAGCAAAACCCGGAAAATATGGGTTCCGGGTTATCATGATTTTTGTGGAATGGTTAAATGTGTTTATTTTACACGATAAAATTGCTTGCAATGAAAAGAATCTTACTCTTTTTGTGGATCATGTCTGCCGCCATTTCCGGACACACACAACTATTGTCGTGGACTCCGGCTTTCCCGGTACAAACATCCACCATCTCCATCACCATGGACCCAACAAAGGGCAACCGTGGCCTGAATGGGTACACCCCGGTAACCGATGTATATGTACATATCGGTGTTATCACCAACCTGAGTACATCCATCACAAACTGGCGTTATGTAAAGTTTAATCAAAACTTCAATACGCCTAATGCTTTATTGCAGGCTTCCTACAATGCAGGCACAAACAGGTGGACGTTTAACATTACACAGAATCTGCGCACATATTTCGGGATTACCAATCCTTCTGAAAATATTGAAAAGATCGCGATCCTGTTCCGCAATGGTGCCGGTACCGCAGTACAGCGCAATACTGACGGTAGCGACATGTATATCCCCATTTATCCTGTCGGGCTTGCCACACGCCTGAGTGTGCCATTCAAGCAGCCTACTTATATTCCGCAGCCAGAGCCTATTTCCCTGGCAGTGGGGAATACCATTCCATTTACGGGTATTTCAAACGACCTGGCCGATCTTCGTCTATACTACAACGGTAGTGTAGTGCAAACAGCGCTCAATGCGTCAACTGTTTCCGCATCCCCCACAATTTCAGTCGCGGGAACCCAAACCCTGGTTGTTGAAGCGAACGACGGTTCAGAAATCAAAAAAGATACCATTAAGTTCTTTGTGCCCGGCGCAAACAACATACAGGCATTGCCTGCAGGAGTGCGCGATGGCATCAATTACGAAGCCAATAATACAGCAGCCACTTTTGTATTATTCGCGCCCAACAAGAACAGGGTGACAATAATTGGCGATTTGCCCGGATCAAACTGGACGGAGCAATTGCAGTACCAGATGAATAAAACCCCTGATGGTAATTATTACTGGTTAAGGGTAACCGGACTTACGCCGGGTACTGAGTATTCATTCCAATATATAGTGGATGGCAGCATCAGGATCGCGGATCCATATTGCGAAAAAATCCTGGATCCCTGGAACGACAGCTTTATCCCTTCAGCAGTTTATCCCAACCTGAAACCATATCCAACAGGTTTAACAAATGGCATTGTAGGAATTGTGCAAACCGCGTCCCCGGCATATAACTGGCAAACGACCAATTATACCAGGCCCGACAAACGCAATTTGATGATCTACGAACTGCTGCACCGTGATTTTCTCGCAACACCAAACTGGACGACACTCAGGGATACATTAACATACCTGAAGCGTCTCGGCATTACGGCCATCAAACTCATGCCTTTCAATGAATTTGAGGGAAACATCAGTTGGGGTTACAATCCGGATTTTTATTTTGCTCCGGATAAATATTATGGAACAAAGAACAACCTCAAGCAGTTCATTGATATTTGCCATGCCAATGGCATCGCGGTTATTATGGATATCGCATTGAACCATTCCTTTGGGTTATCGCCCATGGTTCAGCTTTATTGGGATGCGGTCAACAACAGGCCGGCAGCCAACAACCCCTGGTATAACCCGGTTGCCCGCCATGCGTTCAATGTGGGTTTCGACTTTAACCATGAAAGTTTATCAACCCGGTATTTCTTCAGCCGGGTGGTGGAGCACTGGTTGACGGAATATAAGCTTGATGGATTCCGTTTTGATTTGTCAAAAGGATTTACGCAAAACAATACCTGCGATGTAAACGGCGCCAATTGCAATGTTGGCGCATGGAGCAGTTACGACCAAAGCCGGATCAATATCTGGAACAGGTACTACGATACTCTTCAACTGAAATCTCCCGGTTCTTACGCTATCCTAGAGCATTTTGCCAACAATGATGAGGAAAATGTATTGCAAAACAGGGGATTCATGTTCTGGGGCAATTTGAATACCAGTTTTTCGCAAGCGGCGATGGGGTATACCACCGATTGGGATTTCAAATGGGGCATCCACAATGAGCGTGGTTGGGCAAACCCGCACCTGATCACATACGCGGAGAGCCATGATGAAGAACGTGTCATGACCAAGATGCTGCAATTTGGAAACAATAACCCTGGCGTTTATAATACCAGGATATTGGATACGGCCCTGCAACGGATGGAGTTAATTTCCGCATTCATGCTGACCATCCCCGGCCCGAAAATGATATGGCAGTTTGGTGAACTGGGATACGATTTCTCCATCAACTATTGCCAGAACGGAACCATAAACAGCAATTGCAGAACGGATCCCAAACCAATTCGCTGGGATTATTACAATGTACCTGACCGCCGGAAATTATATGATGTGAACAGGGCTTTGTTACAGTTGCGCAAGAACCCGGTTTACTCGCCATTGTTTGTATCAAATGCTGTTCAATATAACCTGAGTGGAAACGTAAAATGGTTGAAAATCAGCCAGGGTATTACAGGTATTTTGGTTATCGGGAATTTTGATGTAGCCACGCAAACGGGTTCTGTCAGTTTCCCATTTGGCGGAACCTGGTACAACTACATGAACCCGGGCCAGACATTTAACGCAACAGGCGGGTCTCAATCCTTTACATTGGCGCCCGGTGAGTACCGCGTCTACCTGAGCAGTTTTGTAGTGGTTCCGGTTGACATCCTGAGTTTTACTGGCCAGCATAATGGCAACAGTAATTTGCTTAAGTGGACGGTAGCCAACGAACAGAACCTTGAGTACTATGAGTTGCAGCGCAGCTTGAATGGCGTAGACTTTGTATCTGTTGGTGATGTAACGGCAACGGGTAGCAGCAGTTATGGTTACAATGACCCTGTGGCCAATGTCCCTTCGCCGGTTTATTACTATCGCTTGCGTATGGTCGACCGTGACGGTAATTTCAAACTTAGTGAGATTGTTAAGATCAATGCGGGCAGGACGGCATGGTTCGCGGAAGCTAACCCAAATCCTTTCGGTAACAGGCTGAACATCCGGATTCAATCGCCTGAGCAAACAAATGCTCGCGTACTTGTTACCGACATGAGCGGCCGCCAGGTATTGCAACGCCAGGTTAGTTTGATCAATGGTGTGAACATGGTAAGTTTGCCCGAGGCGGCTGTGCTGGAAAGCGGGCTGTATAATGTTACCATTATCACAGCTTCGGATAGGTATAGCATCAGGGCCGTAAAGGTGAAATAAGAGATTTGTCTTTAACCCAACATAAAACAGGAGCGGATTTCCGCTTCCCTAACACGCTATGTCTGTAAAACAAAAACCGGATGGCATACCAACAGCCAAATCGCTGAAGGCCATTCAAACAGAAGTAGAGAGCAGTAACCGGATTGCGTTGAGTGTGGATTGCGTGATATTTGGTTTTGATGAAAACAAACTCAAAGTATTGCTCATCCGGTCTGACATGAAGACGTACCAGGACAAGTGGTCATTATTGGGCGACCTGGTGCGCCCCGACGAAGACCTGGATGCTTCGGCATACAGGATTTTGAAACAACGTACCGGATTAAGCGATCTGTACCTTGAGCAGGTCCAGGCCTTTGGCAAGGTTAACAGGCATCCCGCGGGCAGGGTAGTAACGGTTGCATACTATTCCCTGATCAATGTGCAGCATCATAAGCTGAAAATACTCGACAATGAACTGCACTGGCATGATGTTGACAGCGTTAAGGACCTCGCATTTGACCACCAGGAAATATTTAATACCTGTTACAGCAGGCTACAGAAAAGGGTACAGGAGCACCCCGCGGGCTTTAGCTTACTTCCCAATAAATTCTCACTCAGGGAATTACAGAATTTATATGAAGCGATTTTGGGTGTGAAACTTGACCGGCGGAATTTCCGAAAGAAGTTCTTTGCCATGGATTTCCTGATTGATTTGGGGGAAATCGAGGTGAACGTACCGCACCGACCTGGAAAACTCTATAAATTCAATTACAACAAATACGAAAAAAGGGGCAAAAAATGGGTCGGTATTGACTTTTTATAGCTAACATAAATTATTCACCCGTGCAGCGATGCCGGGTGATTTTCTGTCTTAGCCGGATCCCACATGTTCATGAATCCCTCTGAAAGCTGTCGAAAATCAGCAAAAAATGGTATTAACAAAAGTTTAATATTCAAAGATTTGAAGTACTTTGCGTAATAATTACACAATTAAACCTGGCTTTCTTACTTACAATGTAAAATTTATGAGAAAATCCATCACAACCTTTCCAAAATTCCTGGGGGTTACTTTGGTGCTGATGTTGCTAAACCTGGCAGCATGGGCGCAGCAGGTAATCACCGGTACTGTCACAGACTCCAAGAATGGAGAACCTGTTGCAGGAGTAACGGTAACGATTAAAGGCAGTTCCACATCCACACAGACGGATGCTTCCGGTAATTTCCGGATCAATGCTGCTTCAACGAATGTAACCCTTGTGTTTTCTTCTGTGGGATTTGGTACCCGTGAAGTAAACAGCAACGGACAAACGGCCATCAGCGTAGCCTTGACCCAATTCAACCAGCAATTAAATGAAGTTGTGGTTGTTGGTTACGGTACAGCGCGCCGCAGGGACCTGACCGGTGCCGTTACAGTAGTTAGTTCAAAAGATTTCCAAAAAGGCGCCATCACAACACCCGAGCAATTGATTGCCGGTAAAGTGGCCGGTGTTTCTATCATCAATAACGGCGGTGCGCCCGGAGCAGGAAGCACTATCCGTATCAGGGGAGGTTCTTCGCTGAACGCGAGCAACGACCCGCTGATTGTAATTGATGGTGTTCCTTTGGACAATGGCGGCATCAGTGGCGCCGGTAATGCATTGTCTTTGATCAACCCAAATGATATTGAAACATTCAATATCCTGAAAGATGCCTCTGCTACCGCGATCTATGGTTCCAGGGCTTCGAATGGTGTGATCATCATCACTACCAAAAAGGGAACAAGCGGAAAAATGAAAATTAATTTCAACACGCAGTTGCAGGTTGCTACCATTGCCAACAAACTGGACGTGTTGACACCTGGCCAATTCCGCGATTATGTAAATAAAGAAGGAACCCAAACACAGATTGGTTACCTCGGTTCTGCCAATACCGACTGGCAGGATGAGATTTATCAAACCGCTATTGGTACCGATAATAACCTGAGCTTTTCAGGTACTGCAAACAATATTCCATATCGCGTTTCATTGGGTTACCTGAACCAGGAAGGTATCTTGCGCACCGGTAAGCTCGAGCGTGCGTCTGCAGGCCTGAACCTCAGCCCTAAATTCTTCAATAACCACCTCCGTGTTGACCTGAACCTGAAAGGTTCGATCACCGGAAACAATTTCGCGAATACAGGCGCCATTGGCTCAGCAGCCACTTTCGACCCAACGCAGCCGGTACGTGTCAACAGCACCCGTTTTGGCGGATTTTTCGAGCACCTCGACCCGAATTCCGTTCGTGGCCTGAACGCTTTGTCGCCCCGTAACCCGGTTGGTTTATTGGAACAGACGAATGACCGCACAACCGTTAAACGAAGTGTGGGAAATATCGTATTTGATTATAAATTTCATTTCCTGCCAGAATTGAGGGCAAACCTGAACCTGGGTTATGACGTTGCAGTGGGTACCGGTGGCGTATATGTAAACGACAGCGCCGCCCAGGATTACAGGAGGTACCAGGATGCCGGTGGCATTTTCCATGGTGGCCGCCGCACCCAGTTCCGCCAGGAAAGGAAAAATAAAGTGATGGAATTCTATCTTAACTATGTGAAAGAACTGAAGTCAATCCGCAGCCGCATAGACGCGACAGCCGGTTACTCATACAACGACTTCCTCACGACAAACTTCGCGTTTGATGATAAAACTGCGAACCAAACCATTATTCCGGAAAACAAGCCATTGTTTGCAAGGGATTTCCCGCAATACACCTTGATTTCTGTGTATGGCCGTTTGAACTACTCATTAATGAACAAATACCTGGTAACCGCAACCATTCGTCGTGACGGTTCTTCCAGGTTCGGTAAAGATTTCCGTTGGGGTAATTTCCCATCCGTGGCTGTTGCCTGGAGGTTGAAAGAAGAATCTTTCCTGAAGGACAGCCGCCTGTTCTCAGACCTTAAACTCCGCGCAAGCTATGGTATCACAGGTCAGCAGGATGGTATTGGTTTGTATGATTACCTGACCTATTACACGCTGAGCGCCAATTCCGCTCAATACCAGTTTGGCAATAATTTCTACAGCATGTGGCGCCCCAATGGTTCTTCGCCCGGGCGTAAATGGGAAGAGACCGCTACCACAAACGTTGGACTTGACTTCGGTTTCCTCAACAACAGGATCACCGGTAGTATCGAAGCTTATCTGAATAAAACCAGTGACTTGCTGAATGAAATTGATCAGCCGGCAGGCACTAACTTCTCCAACAAAATCGTGGCGAATGTTGGTACGATGGAGAACAGGGGTATTGAATTTAATATCAATGCGGATATCATCCGCACGGATAACCTGGTTTGGAGTGTGAACTTTAACACCACTTATAATAAAAATGAAATCACCAGGCTGACTTTGTCGAATAATCCCGGATTTATCGGAAATGAGTTCTTCACAGTTGGCGGAGGTACCGGTAATACCTTGTTTGTAAATACGGTGGGTTTCCCTAAGTCATCATTCTTTGTGTACAAGCAGGTATATGACAACAACGGTAACCCGATTGATGGATTGTATGAAGACCTGAACCGTGATGGTTTGGTGAATTCGGCTGACCGTTACCGTTATAAGAACCCGGCTCCGGAAATGTTCTACGGTTTCTCAACCAACATTTCTTACAAAAAATGGAGTGCAGGTTTCGTACTCCGTGCCAGCACCGGAAACTATGTATATAATAACATCAACGCTGTTAATGGTAACCGCAACGCCGTATTTGGCAATGGCTTCCTGAACAATGCTTACAACGATGTGTTAAATACAAATTTCAGCGGAACAAAATCAGGTTTCAGCCTGTCTGATTACTTCATCGAAAATGCTTCATTCCTGCGTATGGATAACCTGACTGTAGGCTATGATATGGGAAGCATCCTGAAGGGTAAGGCACATGTACGCCTGAACGCGAATGTGCAGAATGTATTTGTGATTACTAAATACAAAGGCCTCGACCCTGAAATCGGCAATGGTGTAGATAATAACTTCTACCCAAGGCCGAGGACGTTCGTGATTGGTGCAAACTTTGATTTTTAATTAAACCGAACCACTTAAATAAGAATATATGAAAAGGATCATCTTGAATATGGCGGCCCTCTTGATGCTGGTGGGAAGTTTTGTTTCCTGCACCAAGGATCTCGACAGGTTCCCCGTCAATGATGTAACCGAAGATAAAGTGTACAGCACTTTCGACGGTTACAAGCAGGCCCTTGCCAAGGTATATGGCAGTTTTGCCCTTACGGGTAACAGCGGCCCTGCCGGTAACGGCGATATCCAGGGTATCGATGAAGGTACCTCTGATTTCCTCCGCCTGTATTGGTGGGTACAGGAAATCAGTACTGATGAAGCCGTTGTTCAGGCAGGCTGGAATGACCCGGGCATCCATTTCTTCCATCCATTGAACTGGACGGACGATAACGTGATCATTAAAGGCGTGTACTACCGTTCACTCTACCAGATCACATTATGTAACGATTTCATCCGCCAGGCTTCAGACGCGAAGTTGGCTGAAAGGGGATTCACCGGTAAGAATGCAGATGATATCCGTGCATTTGCACAGGAAGCCCGCTTCCTCCGCGCATACCAGTACTCAGTACTGATCGATTTGTTTGGAAATCCTCCTTTCCTGACAGAAAGGGATATCCCTGGTACAGTATTACCAGCTCAGATCGGCCGTGACTCATTATATGGTTATATCCGTACTGAACTGTTAGACCTGGAAAACAAACTCCCTCAGCCACGCACCAACGAATATGGTCGTGCCGACAGGGCAGCAGCCTGGGCATTGATGGCCCGCCTCTCCCTGAACCATAAGGTTTACCTGGATGAAGTGGTGCCGGCTTATTACCGTGAGGCGGCTGTATATGCTGAGAAGGTAATTAACGCCGGTTACAGGTTGATTGATGATTATCGTCAATTGATGCTGGCCGACAACCATACCAATACCAGCGAATTTATCCTGACAATCAATTATGACGGTATCCGCACCAAGGGATTTGGTGGCACCACCTTCTTTACGCATGCTTCTGTAGGCGCTGATATGCCGGCTTCAAGTTTTGGTATCGGTGGTGGATGGCAAGGTATCCGCACAACAAAGAACCTACCGAATCTCTTCCCTGATCCATTTGGAAATGAAGATCAGCGTGCTCAGTTCTTTACATCAGGACAATCAATTGAACTCAGCGCTGATCCTGCCCCAAGTTTCCGTGAAGGTTATGCTATCACTAAATACCGTAACGTAACAAAATCTGGTCAACCCGGCTCAAGCCCTGATTTTGCTGACGTTGATTTCCCGATTTTCCGTTTGGCAGAAATGTACCTGGTATATGCTGAAGCTGCATTGCGCGAGCCTTCAGCGGGTAACAGCGGCACTGCGTTGAATTATATCAATACACTCCGCCAGCGTGCTTATGGACATCCCGGAACTTCTGGTCCTGGAGAGATTTCTTCTTCACAATTGACGCTCGATTTTATCATTGATGAGCGCGCACGCGAACTGTATTGGGAAGGTTTCCGTCGTTCAGACCTGATCCGCTTCGACCGTTTTGTTGAGGGTTCTTATCTCTGGCCCTGGAAGGGTGGTGTAGCCAATGGTACCGCAGTACCGGCTTTCCGGAAATTATTCCCGATTCCAATCGCGGACATAAATTCCAACAGCAACCTGGTACAAAACAATGGTTATTAATCTGCCAACATTCAAATAAAATAATATGAAAAAGATATTTCAAAAACTCTTCATCATTCCTTTGCTGGCTGCCAGTTTCGCATCCTGCAAAAAGGATGAGAACAAAGTTGTCTTCGAAGGTGGTACGGAACCTGTACTGACAGCTTCCACAACCGGCCCGCTGGTTTTGGAAATTGCCAATAAAGACAGGGATGCCGTTACATTTAACTGGACGAACCCAGACTATACATTCAATACCGGTATCAGCAGCCAGAACGTGTTATATACGTTACAGATTGCCGTTGCCGGCACCAATTTCGCAAACCCGCAGGAGAAGACCATCGCTTCTGATTTGACTTCAACCTTGAAGGTATCTGAACTGAACGCATTCCTGCTCTCACTGGACCTTCCTGAAAACGTGGCACATGATATGGAGATTCGCCTGAAATCTTCTCTGATCAACAATACAGCAGTTTTGTACTCTAACGTTCTGCGAATGACAATCACTCCTTACCTGGATGTTAAGTATCCGGTTCCGGATAACCTGTACATTACCGGTAGCGCCACTCCGGCTAACTGGCAGTGTGGATGCGGCGAACCAGAATTGCTGTCACAGAAATTTACCAAAATCAACTCTTACACATTTGAATTGGAACTGACATTAAGTGCAGACAATTCATATTTGTTACTGCCTGTTTATGGTAGTTGGAGCGCAAAATATGGCGGAATCAATTCATCAAATAATACCAACAATGTGTTTGAAGATGATTTCAAACCCAATGGCAGCGATTTGAAAGCTCCACCACAAACTCGCCTGTATCGAATCACTGTTGATTTCAAAACCGGACGTTTCAAACTGGTTGGACTTTAATTCACCCAGCATCATTGATCATTCTTCAATAAATGAATAGTATGAAAAAGATTTTTAATTACCTGATCGTAGCCCTTACCGCTGCAGTCTTTATGACATCCTGCGATAAGGTTGACGACCTGCCGTTTTATGGAAACGGCACCACGCCGGTACTCTCGGCTTCAACAAACCGTGTAGCCGCTAACGCTACAGACTCATTGAGCCAGGTGATCGCATTTAGCTGGACTGACCCTAAGCATGCGACCAACCCTGCATCATATAAGTTTGTACTCGAGTTCGATTCTATCGGCCGTAATTTCGCCCGTTCCGTTAGTCGCGAAATCATTGGTAAAATGAGCGATACTTTACTCGCAAAAGATATCAATGAAATCATGCTTGCCCTTGGATTTGATTTCAATGTGGAGTATGATATCCAGGTTCGTGTTACATCATCTTATGGTAATAACAACGAAAGGCTGACTTCTGAGCCAATCACCATTAAGGGTACGCCATACCTGATCCCGCCTAAAGTGCCTGTGCCTACTTCAGGAAAATTGTTCCTGGTAGGTGATGCAACACTTGGTGGCTGGAACAACCCGGTGCCAGTTCCTACACAGGAATTCGCACGCATTACCAACACCCTTTATGTTGGTGTATTCAACATTGTAGGTGGACGCGAATACCTGATGCTGCCCGTCAATGGTGACTGGAGCAACAAATTCTCTGTTCCCGATAAAACCGTTCCTGGTTTAAATGAAGGGGGCGATTTTGGTTTCAACCTTCCGGATAATTTCCCTGGCCCCGCCGCTTCAGGAACTTATAAAATTACAGTTGATTTCCAACAAGGTAAGTTTAAAGTAGAGCCATTCAATGGCCGTCTGCCAGAGAACCTGTATATGGTAGGTGATGCTACTCCGGGTGGTTGGAGCAATCCGGTACCAACGCCTTCACAGCAATTCACACAATTGAATTCTGTTCAATTTGAGTTAACACTCGGTTTGACAGGCGCCCGCCAGTACTTGTTCCTGCCTGTAAATGGCGATTGGGGCAATAAATATGCGGTGGCTAACAACACATTGCCAGGTTTGGCTGACGGTGGTTATTTCGGCTATAATTTCAGCGACAATTTCCCTGGCCCTGCCACAGATGGCACTTATAAGATTGAAGTGAACTTCGGCATCCAGGACCCTGCGGCTCCCGGCAGTCCAACGGCTTGGTTCAAAACTACCCGTCAATAATCATCAAAATCTTTGATATAAAAAGCCCGGTTTATACCGGGCTTTTTTATGGTATATTAAAACGGGAAGATTGGGTTTGCCGCTTTTATTTATTGATGGGTCTCTAAAATATTAACATCTGTTTTTTATAGTTTGATGTCTATCATTTGATTCCGGTTACCAATAGAAACAGTTACTTGAATTTCATTTCTTTGGTCATTCCAGCAATCCTTAATTGCAAGCGTTTTTCCATTGACTGTTACGGAAACCGGTTTCCCGGTTTGAGGAATGGCCAGGGTTATTGCCCGGTTTGCTTTCCGGCCGGGGTAGCGGCCATTATTGGAACTAACGGTGATGCGTAACCTGTTATTCTTTATCCCGGAACTGTGGAACTTAGTCAGCTCAAATTGTTTCTCCCGTATGGCCTGGGCATTTTCCCCATCATCTTCATATAATGTATAAAGGCCGGGTTTCGTGGAAGGGTAGTAGGTGACCGTTAATTTCCCATTGGCGTAATCGGATGCATTTCGTATATCCGTCACCGTTGGGATGAAGCTGCCTTCCTTAACCCAAACAGGAATTGCATCGGGCTGCACCTCTTGTGTGACCCATCTGGGGCCGGTTTCCCGGGTTTGATTGTGGATGTTTGTCCAGGATCCTTCCGGTATGTACATTTTTTTCTCCCGCTGCCCTTTGCCGGTAACAGGTACCACCATCACCTGTTCACCCCATAGGTACTGGTCTTCAGCTTTGTATAAATTACTGTCTGCCGGTTGCAAAAAGAATACAGGGGAAACCAATGGTTTTCCCGATACATGCTGTTCGTAACTCAATGTATAATTGTATGGCAACCATTTGTATCGTTCCAGGATTGCTTTCTTTGCGAGGCCCCTGTAAGGCTCAGGCCATAAAGCCGCTTCGGATGGGATATCCTTCACACTCGGTTCAATGACGCCCAGAGCTGTTCCGTGCGGACGAAAGATAGGGGTGAAAGCCGCAAACTGCATCCAACGTGTATAAAGCTCCCCGTCTCCTTCACCTCCCGCAAAACCGCCGGCATCACTGTGCATATACGGAACACCGCTCATGCTCATGCCAAGCATCAGGGGTATTTGTCCTTGCAAACCTTCCCAGCTTCTGCTGACATCACCACTCCAGGGGAAACTGCCAAAACGGGGTGTCCCTACATAGCCACTCCTGTTCAGGTGAAACAAGCGCCGCCTGGGATAATCTTTGCGGAAACGTTCATAGAGCATTTTGCTCCAGGTATGCCCATACATATTATGGATTTCCGGCGCGGAGAATTTTCGGTAATATCCCTGTGATGTGAGGTCATGCAACATATCCGAAGGGTGTTTTTCGGGTTCCCCCAAATCGCCCCACCAGCCAGACACACCAATATCCATCTGCTTTTTGTACTTGCCGTAAAACCAGTCGGATGCATCTTTCCTGAAAATATCGATCAAGCCGCCTTCGCCAAAATAAAAATCATTGAGTACATAAGGCATGCCATCCGCATTCCGGGCATGATAATTTTTTGACGGTTCATAATTTGCTGATTGTTTGACTACAAATGGTTCCGTGATCAGGATGGTATGAATGTCCTTCTTTTTCCATCCCCGGATCATCTTTTCCGGATCGGGCCATGCTTTTTTATTCACCCATTCAAGGTTGCCCATGGTTTGTTTGATGCTGTCGCCGAACCAGAACAGGTCGAGGATGATGGCATCTACCGGTATCTCATTTTTTTCCATTTCCTGTAAGATACCCTGCACCTGCACTTCACTCGTATATCCAAACCGGCTCATGAAATGGCCCATCGCCCAGCGCGGCGGCATGGTTTGTGTGCCCACCAATGCATGTAGCCGTGACAGGATTTCTGAATAGTTTTTGCCCGGTATCAAATAAAAACTCAGGCGCCCGCTGCCCGTAGTGTAACTGAGCATGTCCGGATTGGTTTTACCGATATCCAACCTGCCGGATGATGGGTTATCTATAAATAATGCATAACCCCTGCTCGACATGATTACGGGAACACTATAATTCAGCGCATCGGCATTTAAAGAATAACCATACCAAGGATTGTTGTGCAACGGAAGCGAATAGCCCCTTCTGTTGAGGGGCAGGCTCCGGCTGCCCGTACCAAAAATTTTCTCAGATTCTTCTAACCTGAAATGCAGTCCCCGCAGGGAGTCTGAATAACTTGCGTTTGTCAATATCAGATCCTGCCGGTTGGCCAGCGTAAAGAAAATACTGCTGTCGGTTACCTTCAGCGATGCGTCAGGCCATTGCAGGGTTATGGCGCCAGCCTGCTTTTTCACCAGCGGCCTTTGTTGCAATCTTTTTGCGATAACGGCATCTGATATTTGTTCATCCCGTTCACTGTTGATCGGGATGAATGTGGCTGAAATGATTTGGTTGGGATACCGGTAAAAAGTCCATAAGCCGTTTTTTTGTTTAACATGGCTGTATGATGCCGGCGAAGGAAGCAGTTCCGGTTGCGCCTGCGCAGATAGCATAAATCCTGCACCAAGCACGGTCAAAATGGTTTGTAATGATATATTTCTGATCATACTTAAAGTTATTTCAAATATGGATGCTGTGCATAGATGAAATTGATTGTTTAAAAATTTCATGTGCATCCATTATTTTTGATCAAAATCTTCTCAAATGGATCAACTGACCTTAGGCATAGGAACAAGATTGCAACATACGCTGCACGGCCCCGGTGTAATAGTAGGTGTCCGGTATGCCACTTACCTGATTTCGTTTTTTAATCATGGCATCCGTGACATTGATAAGAATGATCCCAAACTCGAAGAGATTATTCCTGAGAATGTAACGGAAGAGGTGGAGACCCATTCTGATATGGAAAGATCATTGTTGAAAATTCTTCGTTTATGGTCCGACGTGAGTGAAGTGGTACCTCTGGGTGACCGATGGAAAGGGGGGACCATGATCCTGCAACCCGCGGATAGTACCTTAAAGCCAAAAGAAGTACCCATTGATATGTTCTTTCATAAAATTGTGATGCTGCGCGACAGGCTCCGTGTAATGGAACAACAAATCAATGCCCATAAAATACTAAGTGATGAGGATAAGATAAACCTGCAACAATACATCACCCGTATATATGGCTCACTGACTACTTTTAATGTCTTATTTAAGAACAAAGAGCAGTGGTTTGTAGGGGAGAAGGGTAGCGAGGGGTAAACCCGGCAGTATGATGTGCAGGCTTGTTCGTGATACCGGTAAATTGATCAACAACTGTTATTGAATTGACAACCAAGTTAATTCCTGAAAATTGAATTGGCCATGGCAAATACACATCATTATACCATTAACCTGGAATGGACTGGGGACAAAGGTTCCGGCACTTCATCCTATGTGTCTTACAGCAGGGACCATATAATAAAATCGGTTAATAAGCCTGCTATTGAAGGATCATCTGATCCTATGTTCAGGGGTGACCCACGAAGATATAATCCTGAAGAATTATTCTTGTCCTCGCTGGCAGCCTGCCACATGCTTTGGTACCTGCACCTTTGTGCCGACCATGCTGTCATTGTAAAGAAATATACGGATCAGCCTGTTGGCCAATTGCAGGAAGATCCGGCCGGTGGCAAATTCACGGAAGTGATTTTGCGTCCAACCGTTACGGTTACGAATGCTTCCATGCTGGCAAAGGCCCGTGAATTGCACCGGGAAGCCCATCGGCAATGCTTTATAGCCAATTCATGTAATTTCCCGGTGCGGCACGAGCCTGTTTGTGAGGTTTTATCGGCTGAGGGGTTATGACCTTCCGCCCAGCATTCCTTTTAACTGGTCAAGTATTCCGCCACCTGAACCCGAACCTCCTGAAAACATACTTGTGATGTCGCTCAGGTCTACATCCCCATCCCCATCCTTATCAAGGCCCCCGGAAAATTTGGAAAAAATACTGCCTATGTCAATGCCACTGGTTCGGTTATTGCTCAGGCCGTTGAATATATCCTGGATATTCATGCTGCTGTCGTTCGGGTCATTGGTACGCCCAACCAATTTGCCCAATACCATCGGGATCAGGCTGCCCGCGATATTGCCTGCGGCCCCGCTGTTCAAGCCGAACTTTTCCATGATTGACGACATGAAATTCCCCGAAATCTGCTGGGCGGCTGGATGGCTCCCAACCTGGTCTGGTGCGGTTTTAAACAGGCTCATGACTTCTTTAGCCTGTCCTGATGCAAGCATATTTTGCAAAGTAGTTGTTACAGATGCGCCGGCTTCCTGCATCACCGATTCATTGTATTCATTGGGTACTTCGGGGTTGTTGATGACGGTTTCTGTTGATTCGGTTTGAATCAGTTGCATGAGTTGTTCAATCATAATAAGGTTTTTATTCGGTGAGAAAATGAAATGGGTTTACTTTTTACGAAATAACAAACGGCTGTCATTCTGCAAATACAAAGTCAGCATATCTTCTTCCAGCCTGATATTTACCAATTTTTCTGACAGCCAGGTCTGAAACAAAACTACAGTTTTTATGGCAGGACAACTTTTTTTTGTGCCCCTCCAGTTGCTTAATTGTATCCTGTCGCCCTGGTTCAATACCTGTACCCTAAATTGGTTACATCCGTCAAAAACCTGTCCGCTGGTTAATTGTTCATCAATGCGAATAACTGGCAGCCCATTGGGGTAATCTTTATCATCCAATAGTTCCTGGTCAATAAATCGAAGCGTCCATTCTCCGGGCAACCTGCTGTCAACCTGGTATGAGCCACAACCGCTGTACAATTTTCCTGCAATATCAACGTCCACTTTTTGACCTTGTTCGCAAGAAGTTGCATATACCGTGATCAACATTTTTCCAACAGTGGTATTTACTTCGAACACTTGTTTTTCGCTGTTGGCCAATTTTGGTTTTACGGCATTGCTGACATACACTTCTTTGGCATCACCATAAAAGCGGAAATCTTTATCAAAATCAAGGTATAAACTCCATGCCGATGGCAAATTGCCGCTTGCGATGAAGTCGACACCCGATTGCCTGGGCCCTGCCATTTTCGCCGCATCCTCTTTTGAATTGGCTACTTGGTTTTGTCTGTCGCTTTTGGGCCGGCTGCTTGAACATGCCATAAGCAAGCCAATGGCCAGCGCCGTCATATAGCTATATAAACTTAATGGGAATATATTCCATTGATTTTTTATCATTCGACGCATTTTGTTGGGTTTCTATTGATCTCTCCGGCCTATCTTAAAAAAGGTGATTTTTTATACTGGTTGCCTGAAAACCGGGTGCTGACTAAATTAACAAATATGCCCGTAATGCGATAATTTAGCTATACATCCGGGTCTGGCTGATCTATATTTGATAAACATTTAACATCAAACCATGGATTTCATCATTAAAGTTTTGGTCAATGCAGCGGTCATCTTTTTTCTATCCAACCAGATGTCGTCTATCAAAGTAAAAAGTTATGGTTCGGCGATATGGGTTTTCCTGTTGATTGGATTGCTCAATGCAAGTATCGGGTTTCTGCTGCGTCTGCCCATGAACCTGCTAACTTTATTCCTGCTTTGTTTTGTTGTGCGGCTGATAGTGTCGGCTGTCATGATTAAACTGGCCTCAAAATTATACTCTGGGTTTGAAGTCAAAAACTGGACAGCGGCTTTTTTGCTCGCGGTAGCTTTAGCCATCACATCATATTTTCTGGATAAAATTTTATAATCGCACATGAAGAAATTATTGATCGCTTCCTTCATTTTGTTTGCAGCCTGCAGGGGTACCCGCACCACACAACTGTCATCGAATGAACAGGGCATGTTGATCCATGGAAAAACTTTCGCCACCGTGTATCAGCAATCAGCAGCGGAATACAGGGCCTTGTGTTACCAGGCTTTCAATGCCGCCAGGTGGAGCCTGGATGCGTTCAAGCCCAAAACCAATAAGCCCAAAGCTATTGTTACGGATATCGATGAAACAATACTCGACAACAGTGATTACGCCGCACACATGTCTGCTTTGGGAAAGGATTATGATACTGAGTCTTGGTATCAATGGACAAACCAGGCAAATGCCATACCCATCCCGGGTGCCGCGGCATTTTTACATTATGCGTCTTCAAAAGGAGTGGAGATATTTTACATTTCCAACCGCGATGACAGGGAAAAGCCAAGCACGGTCGCCAACCTGAAAAAATATAATTTACCCAATGCGGATGAGGCGCATGTGCTCCTGAAAAAAGAAACTTCAGGTAAAGAAGGCCGCAGGCAAATTGTTTCACAAACCCATGAAATCATCATGCTCATGGGCGATAATCTTCCGGATTTCAGTGCGCTGTACGATAAAAAAACTATGCCAGACCGCAACCGCCAGTCAGATCTGCATGCATCTGAATTCGGGCAAACTTTCATTGTATTACCCAACCCCGTGTATGGTGATTGGGAAGGTTCTTTATACAAATATCAATATGGAATGCCACCTGCAAAAAAGGATTCCGCGCTGAGGTCTATACTGAGGTCTTATTAAAATTAATGAGTCATAAAAAAGGGCTGTCAATCATGAAAGCCCTTTTATGCTGGATGAAGTTGAGTTAATATTAAATGCTCCGGTTAATGTCGAAGTTTTCCAACTCTTTTGCAATCGCGTTCAGGAAGGTAGATCCCAAAGCGCCATCGATGATGCGGTGGTCATAGCTTAATGACATATACATCATGTGCCTGATGCCAATGGTATCGCCTAATGGTGTTTCAATAACCACCGGGCGTTTTTTGATGGCGCCAACGGCTAATATCGCTACCTGTGGCTGGTTGATGATGGGCGTGCCCATGATGCTTCCAAAAGTGCCCACATTGGTGATGGTGAACGTACCGCCGGCGGTATCATCCGGTTTGAGTTTATTGTTTCTTGCCGCATTGGCCAATCCATTCACCTGCTTGGTTAATCCAACGAGGTTGAGCTGATCGGCATTTTTAATCACAGGCACAATCAGGTTACCAGTTGGGAGCGCAGTAGCCATGCCAATATTCAGATCTTTTTTGATGATGATTTTATCGCCATCAACCGAACTGCTGAGCATAGGGTATTTCTTCAGGCTCTTCACCACGGCTTCAATGAACAATGGTGTAAACGTGATTTTTTCGTTTTCCCTTTTTTCAAATTCCTTCTTAATTTTTTCGCGCCACAAAACCATATTGGTTACGTCGCACTCCACAAAGCTGGTAACGTGCGGACTGGTTTGCTTGCTATCAACCATGTATTTGGCAATCAGTTTGCGCATACGGTCCATCTCAATAATCTCCACATTGCCCTGGTAAACCACAGGTGCGGATTCAACCTTAGCCGGCGCTTCCTCACGTTGAACCACGGTAACCTGCTGAACAGGCGGAGCTGGTTGTGGTGCAGGCGATTTTCCCCTGTTGGCTACATAAGCGAGTATATCTTTCTTACTCACACGGCCATCTTGCCCGGTTCCGGGAATATTTTCCAGTTCAGCCATGCTGATGCCTTCGCTTTGCGCGATATTCAAAACGAGGGGTGAGTAAAAACGAACACCATTTGAGGGGGCTGCGCTTGCCGCAGGTGCAGAACTGGCTGGTTGATAAGGGATATCTTCCACCACTTTCACATCCTCAATTTCCCTAACCGGGGAAGTAAGCGCGGCCGGATGGGATGCAGCAGTTCCGGCGCCAACCCTGATGCGGGCGATAACGGTTCCAATGGGCACCACATCATTAACCTTAAATAAAATTTCTTCAATCACACCTTCCGCTGTAGATGGTACTTCACTGTCTACTTTATCCGTAGCGATATCCAGTACCGCTTCGTCCATTGCTACATTGTCACCCGGATTTTTATGCCATTTTAAAATGGTGGCTTCCATGATGCTTTCTCCGAGCTTGGGCATAGTTAGGTCAACTAAACTCATATATTAAGGTTTATGGCCGTTTTGATAATGGGGCAAATGTACATAAATCGGCTCATACCCGTTTCTGTAAGGTTGATAATTTAAGCCGAACTGGGCGGAGAGATGATGAGTAATCGTAACATATTCAAGGCATTGACGGCTGTTAACTGGGTATTCCTGGCCCTGTCGAACCTGAAATGAAAGCAACGGCTGACCATTTTCGATTTACTTGCCACGGCTATCCATACCGTCCCGACAGGTTTACCGGGCATGCCACCATCAGGCCCTAGAATGCCTGAAACGGCTATGCTGTAATCGGTCTTTAGCCTTTCCCTGGAATGGGTGGCCATCAAACGGACCACTTCTTCACTTACGGCGCCTTTTTCAATAAGCAGTTCATTGGGAATTTCGAGTAAGCTTTCTTTGGCTGCGTATGAATAACTGACAAAGCCGCCTTCAACATATGCCGATGCCCCGGGGATGGATGTCAGCAAATGGCTGATAAAACCTCCTGTACAGCTTTCAGCGGTACAGACCGTTTCTTTTCGCGATTGCAGCAAACGGCCCATAAAAGATTCAATGGGTTCGTCGCGGTCGGTCACCAGGTAATCCCTGACCAGGTGTAACAATTCCTGAAAATGCTGATGGGTTTCTTTTACAACGGCATCATCGCTGCCCTGGCTGCTCAACCGCAAACGTACCATGCCGTAGTTGGGCAGGTATGCGAGTTTGATATGCGGGGGCAGGTTTTCTTCCCATGACTGGATCAGGTCGGCCAATGCCGACTCTCCAATACCGGCTGTCAGCAGGCTGCGATGCGTGATGATGGGGAATTGGAACTTTTTGCAAAGTTCAGGTATCACATCATGTTCCATCATACCCTTCATTTCATGCGGCACACCCGGCATGCTCACAAATACTTTCCCATTTTTTTCAAACCACATGCCGGGGGCTGTCCCGCGCTGGTTCATGATTACTGTACAATTGTCCGGCACCTCGGCTTGTTTGAGGTTGCGGGGAGATACCGGTTTTTTGTACAGGTTTTCGAAAATATGAGTCACATTCGCCAATGCCTGTTCATTCACCACCATCTTTCCGCCAAAATAGCTGCACAGCAGGGGCTTGGTGATGTCATCCGCGGTGGGGCCAAGTCCGCCGGTTATAAGTATGATGCCTGAATGCAGGCTTTCTTCATCCAGCGCCCGCCAGATGTCATCCCAACTATCGCCAACGGCTACACGACGTTTTACCGCGATGCCATGCTTCGATAATTCCTGGGCCATCCAGGCGCTATTGGTGTCAATGACCTGTCCGATCAATAATTCGTCGCCGATGGTGATGATACTGGCTGTCATTCGTTTGGGCTTTAATGAATAAATTTACCGCAAGTTATTAACTGCCATGAAAGTCTTTTGTTTACTGACCGCTATTCTTTTTTCGCAGGCCGCATCAAGCCAAACCCTTTCATCCCGATTGGGCAAGGCCCTGGCTGAACTGGAGCAAATGCCAATGTTCAGGCATGCGCAGGTTAGTATGTATGTGCTGGATGCCCAAACCGGGAAGCCGGTATTTGCCCGTTCGGAAAAATCAGGAATGGTGCCTGCCAGCGTACAGAAATTAGTGACGAGTGCTTCCGCTTATGCTTTGTTGGGCCCCGGTTACCGTTTTAGGACCCGTTTCGCGGTCATCCCATCTGAAATAGCGGAGAATCCGCCATTATTGGTTTTGGAACCCGGCGTTGACCCGGTTTTGGGGTCAGACAGGTTCCCCTCTCAGCCCGATTTTATGGACCAGTTGATTAAATACCTACAAATCAGGGGTATCAAATCCTTATCCGGTATCCTGATCCGTGACCAGGATTTCGATCCGAATCCTATACCGGATGGATGGATATGGCAGGATATCGGGAATTACTTCGGGGCTGGCGCATGGCCATTAAACTGGCAGGAGAATAAAACAAGGGTTTCATTTTCAACGGGCAAAACAGTGGGGGAGCCTGCGAGGTTGTTGCAGCCGCATGGTTATGAACGGTACCGAATCATCCAGGAAGTTAAAGCGGGGCCTGCCGGATCGGGCGACCAAGCTTTCGTATATGCCTTCCCGTTTGGTCATACGGTAATGCTAAAAGGGACGGTTCCTGCAGGACAGCAACGGTTCGACGTATTTGGTTCGATACCTGACCCTGCCAGGTTTTTTGCAGACAGCCTTGCGCGAAGGGCGGCAAAATCAGGCATCCGATTGGGTGAAGGCCTGTATTACGCGTCGGGGCAGGCCATCCAGCCTGTTATACCGGTTGATTCATTTGCAGTGTATAGATCACCCGACTGGGAAGAGGTGAATAATTGGTTTATGAAAAAGAGTATCAATTTATATGGGGAAGCTGTCGTTAAAGCCATATCCTATCAGGCAGGTCAAAGGGCGGCCACTGATTCCGGCATCTTCGTCATCCGGAAATTCTGGGAACAACAGGGCATTCCGCTTGCGTCCATGCGGATTTTGGATGGCAGCGGTTTATCGCCTTCAAACCGCATCAGCGCCGAAGCCCTGGTATCGGTACTTTCTTTTGCCCGCCGGCAAAAATGGTTTACCGGGTTTTACCAGTCATTACCGGAAATCAATGGCATAAAAATGAAAGATGGATATATAACCGGGGTACGGACTTACGCTGGTTATATCCGTTCGCAAAACGGCCAGGATTATATTTTTGCGTTTATGGTTAATAATGCGGATGGCAGCCCATCCGTTATCCGCCAGAAGATGTGGGCGGTATTAGATGTATTGAAATGATGTGATAGCCCGATTTATCTGTATATTTAACCGCATCAAACAAACATGTTCACATGAAGCAACAATACAGCAACCACCGCAGGCTGGTACCATTTTTTCACGGCGTTACATTCCCCCTCATACTTGCTATTTTGATCGGTTCCCTGATTAATTTGTCAAAGGTGGAGCAGGAAGGCTTATACAGCGCTTCTTTACTTGTGATCATTGCCTTCGTCTTGTTGTTCTTATTTGTTTTTACCAGGTTATTTGCTTTGAAAGCGCAGGACAGGGCCATACGCGCCGAAGAGAACCTGCGTTCCTATGTGCTGACAGGCCATTTACTCGATCCCCGTTTAAGCATGGCACAAATTGTTGCATTACGGTTCGCATCAGACCAGGAGTTTGGGGAACTGGCTTTGAGGGCGGTCGCGGAAAACTTATCGCCCAACGATATTAAAAAAGCCATTCGCCACTGGAAGGCGGATCATTACCGGGTGTAAATTTTAATTACAGCTGATCTGCGTGAAAATATTTTCTAACTGCTTCTTTTAATCTTTCAGGCATATCAATACGAGCCATCTTGCGTGCATCCATGAAATAAAGGGTAGTGGTTCCCGTACTGAGCAATTCATCCGCCTCGTTATATAATTCGGAGTGAAAAACGATTTTATGGTTTCCGGGCAACTCTCTTAATGTAGTCTTTACCGTTAGTAAGTCGTCATATTTTGCAGGCCGCAGGAAGCGGTTGTGCATGTCTACTACCGGCATGATGATGCCCATCGCTTCAATATCCTTGTAGGTATAGCCCAGCATGCGGAATGCTTCCGTTCTGCCGATTTCATAAAACTGCGCATAATGGCCGTGGTAGACCACACCCATCTGGTCGGTCAGTGCATAATGCACCCTGATTTGCGTTTCCGTTGTGTACATATTTATTTTCCGGTCATGCCGTCTACACTGATTTTACCGGGGCCTAAAAGCAGAATGACGAAATAGCACCCAAGGTACAGGGCAGACATTTCACCGTCTCCGAATATTTCCCCATTATGTGCTTTAAATAACGCTACACCCATGCCTATAATCAAGGGGATGGCTGCAAGCCTGGTGAACAAGCCCAGCACAATGAACAGGCTACAGAAAAATTCCGCGAATACAATCAAAGTGTATGATACAGTGCTTCCAAGTCCGAGGAAATTCATGAACTGATCGTGTCTGTCGCCAAACTGTACCAGTTTATCATAACCATGGTACATCATTAAAATACCTGCAAAGAGGCGGAGCAAAAGCATGGCGGTATTGAAGGCGCCTTCGCTGTAACGGGTGGAGATAAGTTTTCTCATGGATGGTAATTTCGGGGTAAAGATAATAAAGCCGCGGAACCTATTGTATTTGTTTTATCAAAGCTTTAACAGGATATACTGTATCATTTTCTTTTGTTTACAGTCATAATGCAGGTATGGTGAATAAGTGATGGTGCTACGTTGCTGCCATAGATTTACATTTGCACATCGAAATCAACCGACATGACCCTAAAAAGATTACTGATCATTTCCTTTTTTAGTATCCTGGCAGGTGGCGTTTTCGCCCAGCCAACCCACGTCGTTACCGACCCGGAAAGGAAGTTTAAGGATGTGAAGGAGTACATGATAAAGGAGGAATACGCCCTTGCTTACCCCCTGGTTAAGGAACTCATGGCGATGTACCCTGAGAACCAGGCGAGCAACCATTCGTACCTGCATGAGGATGCCAGGTTCTACTATATTGTATGCGGATTAAAACTTATGCACCCTGTTTCGAGGGATGAAGCGGCCGCTTTCATTTATTCAGTCAATAATGAACCACGCCGCCAGATCATGGCTTTTCACCTGGCACATTATTATTTTCTGCAAAATGAGTTTGAGCAGGCCATCGAGTATTTCGATATTGCCGGCTACAATAACCTCAGCAACGAACAGATTGCGGATGCTAAATTTGAAAAAGCATACGCGTATTTTAACCTCAAGCAGTTTGCCCAGGCAAAGCCTTTGTTTGATGAGATCCATCAAATGCCGGAACATAAATATTATATACCGGCCAATTATTATTATGGGTTTATTTCTTATTATGACCGTAAATACGACGATGCCCTGAAAGCCTTCAAATTGGTAGAGTCGGAGGAAGCGTATAAAGGTGTCGTACCCTATTACATCACTGAAATTTATTATTTCCAGGGCAAGAAGGATGAAGCGCTTCGATATGGTGAAAGCGTTTTGGCGAAAGGCGAAGTAACTTATTATGAAAAGCAATTGAAGTTGCTGGCCGGACAAGTGTATTTTGAAAAGCAACAATACCAGAAAGCGTTACCGTTGCTGGAAGCTTATGTCAACAGCAGCGAAAAGGTGAGTAAGGAAGTTTTATATGAATTAAGCTTTTGTTATTATGTGAATGGGGATAAGGAAAAAGCGATTAACGGATTTAAGCAACTCAGCAATGAACGCGATTCCATGGGCCAGAACAGCATGTACCTGCTTGGCGACCTTTACCTGAAAACGAACCAAAGGGAGAATGCCCGGAATGCTTTTCAATACAGCGCTTACAACAGCAGCAATAAAACGCAGCAGCAGGTTTCGAGGTTTACATACGCCAAATTATCGTATGAGTTAGGTTACCAGGATATTGCCCTAGCCGAGATGAAATCGTACCTGGTGGATTATCCGAATTCATCCTATGAATCCGAAGCCCGTGAAATACTTGTCAGCCTCCTGGCCAATACCAATAACTACCGCGAGGCATTGAGCCTGTATGAGTCGTACAAGAACCCTACACCTGCCATGCAAAAGGTATATCCGCGCATCCTGTATGGAAGGGCCATTGAGATGCTGAATGACCAGCAGGTTGACCAGGCGGATGCATTGCTGGCAAAAGCTATAGCTGCGGGCTCATCGCCTAACGTAACCGCATATGCGCATTTTTGGAAAGGGGAAATAGCGTACAGGCAGCAACGTTATGACGACGCCATACGCAGCCTTGATCTATTTTTGAAATCGGGTGTGCCCACACAAGGTGAAGCGAGCCCCCAGGCAGCCAGGTATAATGCCGGTTACAGCTGGTTCCAAAAGGAAAACTACAAAAACGCGCTGGGCTATTTTGAACAGGTTGCCCGCCAGGTGGGAAGCGGTTCCTCGGCTATGGAACTGGATGCTTATGTACGTTCGGCCGATTGCCATTATATGCTCCGTGATTTCAGCAAGGCATCAACTATGTACGAAGCGGTGATTAACCAGGCATTGCCTCAGGCAGATTATGCCACGTACCAGAAAGCGATGATCGCTGGCGTGAAATCAGGTAAGGATAAAATCAGGATCCTGAACGCGATGTCGCGCCAATTCCCCAACAGCCCCATGCTGATGGAAGTGCAAATGGAGATCGCGCAAACCTATATTGCCGATGAACAATTCCGCGACGCGATCCCTTACCTGCAACAAATCATCAACAGCGAACAGGGCGGCGCATTAAAGCCAAAGGCTTATTTGAAAACGGGCCTTGCTTATTACAATATGAATGATAATAAGAGTGCGTTAAATAATTACCAGCAATTGATCAGGAAATATCCGCAATCGCCGGAGTCGGAAGAAGCGCTGGCTATCATCCGCGATATTTATGTGGAAGAAGGCAGGACAAATGAATACCTTGACCTGATGAAACAGAACGGGGTAGTGGTATCCGTTTCCGAAGCGGATTCGCTGACTTTTACTTCTGCCAATATGAAGTACCAGGCGGATGATTACCAGGCAGCCGTGAACGGTTTTACTCAATATATCAGCCGATATCCTGATGGGGCGTACCTGGTTGATGCGCATATGTACAGGGGCGACGCATACCTGAAGATGAAAGACCCAGCTAAGGCTTTGGCAGATTTTGCCGTTGTACATGCAAAAGGGCTGAACCGTCATTATGAAAGAGCCACTCTTGAGGCTGCACGCATCACCTATTTTGAACAAAAAGATTATGCGTCGGCACGCAAATATTTTGAAGCCTTGCGGACAAATACCGTCAACCAGGATTATCTGCTCGAAGCCCTGCGTGGGCTGGTACGTGCATACTATCAGTTAAAGGATTATACAACGGCGAATGAAGTGGCGAAAGACCTGCTGGGCCGTAAAGGCATCAGTACCGATGACCGAGCCATCAGTTACCTTGTGTTGGGTAAATCGCAACAAATTGCCTCTGATTGTCCTGCTGCCATCGCCTCATTCAAATCAGTTGCTGCGATCAACAAAACCGCATGGGGCGCTGAAGCGCGTTATGAACTTGCCAATTGCCAGTTCGCGCAGCAAAATTATCCTGCAGCGGAAAAAGGAGCTATGGCAGTGATCAAGGAAACAGGTTCCTATGACCTTTGGGTCACCAAATCATATATTCTCCTGGGCGACATCTTCATGAAGCAAAAGGATTATTTCAATGCCAAAGCCACTTATGAAAGTGTAGCCGCCAACGCCATCATTCCTGAATTAAAGGATGAGGCCTCCCGCAAGCTGCAACAAGCTGTGGAAGAAGAGAAAAAACAATCCAAAATCGGAAACTAAACCCCATGACAACCTTACCCACGATCAATATGAGATTCAACCTGCATACAAACTGGAAGAGAATTATGCTTTCGGCATTCTGTGCTTTACCACTTGCCTTGTGGGCGCAGAAAGATACCAGCCGGAAGCCATCTGTTGATATCATTTCTTCCTATAAACCCGTGCTGCGGAATGTGGCAAAGATCAACTTGTCCGGATCGCAATTGCAGGCCGATACTTCGCGCCAGGTGCGCATGTACCAGGTGCCTTCGCAAAACCTGATCTACGCGTACAGCCCGGTATCGCTTAAACCACTGGCGCTGGAACAGGACACGAACCTCTATCTCGGAAACAGGAATTACGTTAAAGCTGGTTTTGGCAGTTACAGCACACCATACCTCAAAGCGGGGCTTGGTTTTGGAGATGGCAAAAAAATGCTGGTGAACCTGTACGGTTTGTACACCTCTTCAAAGGGGAGCATCAAGAACCAGGATTACAGTGAGCTAACGGTTAGGGGTACAGGCAGTTATTTCCTTCCATCAAATGAAGTGTACGCCGATGTATCAATGCAACAAAAAACTTTTCACCTGTTTGGATACGACCATAGCTTGTTTGATTACAAAAAATCTGAAGTGCGGCAGGCATTCCAGGAGCTGAACCTGAAGGTTGGATTCAGGAATACAAAATCACTTCCCATGTCATTCAGCTACGATCCAACCATCCAATTCAATGTGTTTAACCTGCGCGATAAGCTCACAGAGACATCCGTAATGCTTTCATTGCCTTTGCAAGCCCGCATCAACGATCAATTCAGCGTCAGGGCTTCGTTTGATGGCGATTTCACCAATTATTCCACTTCATCATTGCCTGCCAATGTCAAGTTCAGCAATAATGTACTGAAATTATCGCCGGGTATTAAATACGAGTCGCCACGTTTGAATATTCATGCCGGGTTGACCCCATCATGGGATAACGGCGTCTTCAATATGCTGCCCAATATCTATGCGGAAGCACAATTGCAGGAAAAAGTTTTTATGTTACAAGCCGGTTGGGTGGGCAATATCATCAAAAATACTTTCCGCAACATGAGCGCGGTCAACCCATACCTCGCGGTCATCGGCGGGCAGCGCAATACGCGTGAACTTGAATTGTACGGCGGCATCAAAGCCAGTGTTGGAAAACATTTCAATATGAGCGCCAAAGCCAGTTTGTTGTCGTACACAAACCTGCCATTATTTATTAATGATACCAGCAGCCTGGCCAACAATAAACAATTCCTGGTGTCGAATGAATCTAAAATCAATAATTTCAGGATTCATGCCGATATGAGTTTTATCAGCCAGGATAAATTCAGCATCACCGCGGGGTTTAACCTGAACGCATTTACCAATATGGTGGATAACGCCAAAGCATGGAATACCCTGCCCCTTGAACTGACCGGTTCTTTCCGTTGGTGGGCGTTTAAACGCATGTTGCTGAAATCAGACCTTTACCTGTTTGGCGGGGGCAAGTACCTCGATTTTGGTAATCTCAGCCGTAATTTCTCCGGTGGCACCGACCTGAGCATCGGGGCTGAGTATAAAGTGAATCAGCAGTTCAGCGCATTCCTCGATGTGAACAATCTTTTTGCCAATAAATACCAGCGATGGCATAATTATGAGGTATATGGACTAAATTTATTGGGCGGAATCGTTGTCCGATTTTAATTTGCCGCCATCATGATCCAGCAAACCATACAGCAATACCTCATACAGTATAAAAAATGCCCTTTGCCCGCAATAGGCACCCTTGAACTTGTTGAAGGGAATGCCAGCGCCTGGCACGCGGAGAAAATCATCAAGGCCCCGGTACCTTTTTTACTGTTCAGCCACCGTGAATCAGACCCATCGGAACTCATTGCCTTTATTGCAGACCAGGAACAAATCACCCGTGAAGATGCTGCCGTGAAGCTGCAGGGATATTGCGCCCGCCTGAATGGATTACAGCATGAGGCTGAAGAAACCTGGCCTTCCCTCGGAACTTTTTTTGTTGATGCACAGGGCAAGTTATCATTCAAACAAGCTCAGCTACCCACTCATTTTTTTCCTGACCTCTCTGCCGACAGGCTGGTAAGGGCGGATGCCATCCACCAGATGACGGTCGGTGATACGGAAACCAACAGTGAAGAAATGGCGGCCTACTTTGAAGAACAGTCGGTACGAAAGCCAGACCGTTGGTGGGTTTGGGCCATACTTTGGTTAGGACTGGCGGCATCACTGGCAGGATTTTATTTTTATCAGCATGGCACCGCATCCATGTTCGGCAAAACGGGTAAACCTGTTTTAAAGGAAACATGGAAAACATACAGGGTACCTCAATAAGCCATAATCTCTAACTGCACATGATACATCATAGCCATTGTCCCGTTTGCGGACAGGCATCCATACAAGCCCTTTTTTCAGCCAAGGATTATACCGTTTCCGGTAAGCATTTCCCTATATGGACATGCCATAGCTGTTCCGCATTGTTTACGCAGGATGGACCGGATGAGCAGGAATCAGGCGCTTATTATCAATCGGAAAATTATATTTCGCATAGTGATACCCGTAAGGGCATTGTAAATCGTTTGTATCACCTGGTGCGTGGCATTACACTCAACGGTAAATACCGGGTGGTGCAAAAGGAAACCAGGAAATCACAGGGCCATATCCTTGACCTTGGTTGCGGTACCGGGGCTTTTTTGCATACCATGTCTAAAAAAGGCTGGGATGCAACTGGCTTGGAGCCTGACGCTCAGGCAAGGAAAAAGGCCACAGCATTGTATCAGCTCAACGTGCAGGAGCCTGCCGGATTGTATCAATTGCCCAAAGGAAGTTTTGATGCCATAACCTTATGGCATGTACTGGAGCATGTGCATGATTTACATAAGTATCTTGATACGATGCGCGATTTATTGCGCGATGAGGGACGGATTTTTGTGGCGGTACCCAATCATACATCCACCGACGCTGCCATGTATCAATCTTATTGGGCGGCCTATGATGTGCCTCGACATCTCTATCATTTTTCCCCTGCATGCATGAAGGCATTGATGTTGCGTCACGGGCTACAGGTCAGGCGTATTTTGCCCATGTGGTTTGATGCTTATTACGTAAGCCTGCTGAGTGAACAATACAAGGGGAGCGGAGCTTTCAAAAGGCTCCTGAAAGGCGCATGGAATGGGCTTTTATCAAACCTTGTGGCCCTGGGAAATACAGAAAAATGCAGTTCGCTGATTTATGTGATTGAAAAAAAGCGGGCCTGATTTTTATTGAAGTTTGATCTCAAACATTTTTGGCCAACGTTTGCCGGTGATCATCAGGTGCCCTGTGCTGCTGTCGTACGCGATGCCATTCAGCACATCGGTGCGGCCTGCTATTACATCCTGCGGTTTGAGCAAACCTGGAAGGTTGACGATCCCTTTCACATGTCCGCTTTCTGGATCAATCTGAATGATCGCATTGCTTTCATATACATTCGCGAAAATCATTCCGTTAATAAATTCCAGTTCATTTAACAGGATAACCGGCCCCCTGTTATCCCGAACCGATAATGTATTGCGCACCCTGAGGTTCCCCGGATCCACAAAATACAGGTTAGAACTGCCATCGCTGATGATGAGGTCTTTGCCATTATGGGTGATACCCCAACCTTCGTAAGGCCATTGCAATGTCTGTATGGGCTTCGTGATATCATTCAGCGCATAAACGTACACGATATTGCTTTGCCAGGTAAGCTGGTAGATTTTATCATTGAAAATGGTAATGCCTTCCCCAAAAATTTTATTGGATCCCATCATGTGTTTCTGTTGCACAGCGCCCGATTTCAGGTCGCTTATCCGCAGTGAGGATGATTCATAATCGCCCGTGCCTTCGTATAATTTTCCGTTATGCCATACTAACCCTTGCGTGTATGCGCTGGTATCGTGTGGATATTGTCCCACGATGCTCACATTCAGGGAAAGGGGTGCAGGTATGCCGGCAGGTGCCGGAAGTTCAGGGTCTGTTTCCTGCTCTTTGTCGCCATTACATGCTAACAGGCTGATACATAGCAGGTACAAGAGCTTCTTCATACTATAGTTTGGGCCAAAATTAAGGAATGATTGACCCCAGGTGGTATATTAATTTGAAATAAATATGTGAAATTATTATGAGATCCCGGCACAGATTTTATATTTGTGATACCTCTGAGCCGGATATTTCTTCTCCCCCCAAACAGTAAATGCCGCTCTCACTCAATGATCCTACCGGTGTATCGTACACCTGCAAACTAACCATGTATCCTCTGTAAACACATTCCGGTATCCGTTATGATCCCCATTTTAGTTCGGATTAAAAACGGTTCACATGAAATCAGCCTTTTGGGCTTTGATCCTGATGGGATCAGGCATTACCGCGTTTGCGCAACGGAACTGCGCAACCGATGCGTATTACCGCACCCACCGCAGCCAATATGCGGAAATGCCGGTTGAACGCGACGGTGTGGAAGCACGTGATACGGTGCCTAATGAAATTATCATAATTCCCGTAGTTGTACATGTGCTTTTTCATAACGAAGCTCAGATGCTCAGCGATGCCCAGGTGCGTTCGCAGATTGACGCTTTGAACCGGGATTTCAGGAGGATGAATGATGATGCAGCGTCTACACCGGAAGTATTTCGCAGCCGGGCTGCGGATACAAGGATCATGTTTTGCCTGGCACAAGTGGACCCTGCCGGAAGGCCTACTAAGGGTATTGTTCGGCGTTATACAGATCGTGAATACTTTTTGGGTGATGACGGGATGAAGTTCAGCGCCTCGGGTGGTAATGATGCCTGGGATACGCGTAAATACCTGAACATATGGGTTTGCAGCATGCTCGGGCGCAGCCTGGGATATGCCAGTTTTCCCGGAGGCCCTGCGGATAAAGACGGCGTAGTGATTAATTATGATGTTTTTGGCACCATCGGAAACCTGAGGGAACCCTTTACCATGGGCCGCACGGCCACGCATGAAGTGGCGCACTGGCTTGGTTTGAAACATATCTGGGGCGATGAAACATGCGGGAGCGATGATGTGGGCGACACTCCGAGGCAGTTAAGTTATAACTACTACTGTCCTTCATTTCCACACACAACGCAATGCTCGCAGGAGAGTAGCGGGGATATGTTTATGAATTATATGGACTTCACCAACGATGCCTGCATGAATATGTTCACGCACGGGCAGAAAAAGAAAATGCGCGGATTGTTTGCCCCGGGTGCATGGCGCAACAGTTTCCTGAGGTCCTATGTATGCGATAGCTCATTGGCCAGCGGCGCGCCCATTCCGGATGATACTTTAGTGGCCGCAAAACCGGCAGGTAACGTCAAAGCATACCCGAACCCGGTCACGGATTTTTGTGTGCTTGAGCCCGATGGGGATTATAAACTGGAAGGACAAATACTCAGATTGTATAATGCAACCGGCATATTGATCAGGCAGGTGGTACTGACTTCCGGAAAATATACATTGCCTATGCGCGGCTTAACGCCAGGCACCTATTTTATTAAACTGGGTGAGCATGCAAACAAGCGTGTGATCAGGATTCTGAAATTATAAGCTAATATTCAGTGATTTTTATTTGCACGGCCCGCTCATGAAGGTATTGGCGAATGAAGTCAAAGCAACCTTCCTTACGGCCAACTAACTCCGGCGGGTAGACGCCTTTTTCGGCAAACAAACCGTTTTGTATCAGTTGCACGCCAGCCGTACAGGTATACCCGGTTGTGCGGCTCATGGATGAAATGCCCGAAGCTTTGTCCCTTTCGTCATAAATATCAAATACAAATTTTTTATCCTTACCGTTTTCCGTGCCCGATACTTCAATTTTCATTACAGTGAATTCTTCATCATTGTCATCTAATTTCCATTGGTCAAACAGGATAGAAGCGGTGGCATCTATGGGCCTGATGCGCTGCCCGTTCACCATCCGTTCTGTGGTATCAAAGAATCCTGATTTGATCAGGGCTTCTATCAGCCGGATATGGCCCGGGTAACGCAGGGTTTTTTCCTTCATGTTAGGAATATGCCGCATGGTATACAGGATGCTCCTCAATCCATCCGTATTAAACGATTCCAGTGTGCCGATGCCGGGAAAATCAATCAGTTCGGGGTCACTGAGGGCCGGCCTGGTGACAATCCGGCCCTGCTCTACATACCGGGCAGGCCTGCTGTATTCTTCCAACACATCAATGGGGGAGAAGGGGGCCTTGTATTCAAATGGCCATACCCGCTCTTTGGGTAACCCCCCAACCATGCAATGGAAATTTTCTACCTGCATGCGGGCATCACAATAACCCAGAGCGAGGTTGCTTAAACCGGGGGCAACACCACAATCGACAATCGCGGTTACCTGTTTTTCCTTTGCCAGTTGATCCAGTGTTAGCGCGTCCTCCGGGAAAAAGGATATGTCCACCACCGGCTTCCCGCACCTAATAACTGTTTCCAGTGTTTTGTACCCCATAAATCCAGGCACGGCGGAAACCACCAGGTCGGTTTCGTGTAACCATTCCCGGTAGCTTGAATAATCCTGCAGGTTAGCCTGTTGGGTTCGGATGGAAGGGTTGCCTGATGCCAGTTTTTGAAGGGCTTCCACACTTTGATCAAGGGAAACCACTTCATGCAAATTTGCCAGGTCAAGGGCGATGGCCCGGCCAACCATACCGGCTCCCAATACAGTGATGCGCATATAATTTTTTTAAGAGCCACAAATTATGAAAACTGGCAGGTATCCGGTTAAAACCCTTTCATGAATATTAACCTTTTCTTGCATCCGGATATATTAATTTTGACTGAAATGACATATATGAAAAAGATTTTTTACTTAATAACGGCATTCGGCCTCAGCCAAACGGCTTCCGCTCAGGGTTTACTCGACAAAGTGAAGCAGAAAGTAAAGTCAGACAGCAGCAAAAGCGTTTTGTCAAACGTAGGCAAGGCCGTATCCGGTCAAAAGGGTACAAACCTTAGTAACGAAGATATCATCAGCGGACTGAAAGAGGCCCTGAGTGTGGGTACGAAAAACAGCACCCTGAAACTGGGCGCCGCGGATGGATTCTTTGCTGACGCGGCGGTTAAAATCCTAATGCCGGAAGAAGCCAAAAAGGTAGAACGGACATTGCGTTCCATGGGTATGTCGAAGCTGGTAGACAGGGCCATCCTATCTATGAACAGGGCCGCGGAAGACGCCGCTTCAGGCGTTGGGGATATATTCCTGGATGCCGTGAAGAACATCACCGTTACAGACGGGCTTTCCATCCTTCGCGGGGGCGACCAGGCGGCCACACATTACCTCAGGAATCAAACCAGTAAAAGCCTCCAGGAAAAAATGCGCCCGGTGATTCAAACCGCATTGGAAAAAGCGAATGCTACCGCTTACTGGAACGATGTGTTCAGCAACTACAATAAATTCTCCAGGGAGAAAGTGAATCCAGACCTTACGGCATATGTTACCGATAAAGCCATGGATGGAATATTTTATTCTATTGCGCAGGAAGAGATGAAGATCAGGAAAGACCCTGCCGCAAGGGTAACGGATATCTTGAAGAAAGTATTCCAATAATAAAAAAGCTGTAAGCATCACACTTACAGCTTTTTTATGCTTTACCGGTTTGATTATTTCACCAGTTTCAATTCTGAAATGATATTTTGCGCGCCGGCGTATTTATCAATGATGAATAATACATACCGGATGTCCACCATGATATTGCGGCATATCTCCGGGTTGTAATTGATATCGCTCATGGTGCCTTCCCATACACGGTCGAAATTCAATCCAACCAAATTGCCATAGGCATCCAGGGCAGGTGAACCTGAATTGCCACCGGTTGTATGGTTTGATGCGATAAAGCAAACCGGCATTTTTCCGTTCACTCCATACGCGCCGTAATCTTTGCGTTTGTATAAGTCTATGAGTTTTTGCGGAACGTCAAACTCATAATCTCCCGGCTTATATTTTTCCATGATGCCATCCATATAGGTGTAGTAATCATAGGTAACCGCGTCGCGGGCCTTATAGCCTTTCACGTTACCGTATGTAACCCTTAATGTACTATTGGCATCCGGATAAAAAGTTTTTTCAGAAAACACTTCCATTTGCGCTTTCATGTAAGTGCGCTGCAGTTTATTGATGGATGCCTGCAATTCGCTCCATTTTGAACCGACCTCACTGCCATAGGTTTTGGTCATGCTGCTGTACAACTGCATGGCCGGGTCGTTTCGGATGGCTTGAACAGCGCCGGATGCCGATGTGTTCAGCAGTGCATTGATTTTATCAAGCGAGGTAAAGGAAGAAGCCTGGTATAATGACTCTGCCATGGCGCCTGTTTGTTGCTGGTGGTTATTGTATCGCTCCAGCAACAGTGGTGACAAATATGATGCAGGTTGTTCTTTAATCATTTTTTCCGTTAGCGTCGCGAATAATGTTTGATCCACACCGGCATTAAATTCTTTGAAAAGGTCTTCGAGGTTATGTAGTGTTTCTTCTTTCTTTTTTGTAAATGCGGTTGAATCTTTCTCTATGGCATTTACCAGTCCGTTCAGGTTGGCCGCCACGCCCATCAGTTCAATCCTGGGAAGGATTTCCGTGAAATAATCCCTTGCCAGGGCGTATGGCTCTATCTGGCGATACTTGTCGGTGAGTTCCTGTAATACGGTTCCATAAGCCGATTGCCATGCTGGATTGGCGTTCACCCTTTGCATGAAATTTTGTTCATAATCCTTTTTGCGTTGCAGGGCATTGGAACTGCGCAGGCCAAGGACTTCACCCTGCCATTTTTTATAGGCATTTTCCACGCTCGCATATTTAGCTGCATACTGGATTTTAATTTGTTCATCTCGGCGCATGCGTTCGTTCAGGATGCCCAATACTTTTGCGCGGATGGCAATTTTCGCGGGGTCGCTTACTTCCATGACCTGGCGAACGGCTTCTGAACTGAGGTATTGGTTGGTGCGGCCAGGGAAACCAAAGACCATCGTGAAATCGCCCTGTTTCAATCCTTTTAGTGAAATGTTCAGGGAGCGCTTGGGCGTATAGGGTACATTGTCTGGTGAATATGCGGCAGGCTTATTGTTCTTATCCGCGTATATGCGGAACAGTGAGAAGTCGCCGGTATGGCGGGGCCACATCCAGTTATCGGTATCCTTTCCGAAATTTCCGATGGAAGCCGGCGGCGCCCCCACGAGGCGTACGTCTTTGTATGTTTCCGTTACAAATAAGAAGTATTTGTTGCCTTCAAAAAATGCACGGACCAGGATGTCTTCATAAGATTCCTTCTTGTAATTTTTTCTTAATTCCGCCAGGTTTTTATCGATCCGGCTTTGGCGTTCCTTTTCATCACTGATGCCGGCAGTTTCTTTTAAAATCTGATCGGTTACGTCTTCAATCCGCACAATAAATGTGGCGGTTAATCCCCGGTTGGGAAGTTCTTGTCCGAATGAATATGCCCAGAAGCCATTTTGAATATAATTTTTTTCCAGGCTTGTATGATTTTGGATCGCGTCGAAGCCACAGTGGTGGTTGGTGAGGATTAAGCCTTTGTCTGATATCACTTCCGCCGTGCAGAATCCGCCAAAACTCACGATCGCGTCTTTCAGGCTCCCTTTGCTGATGCTGTAAATGTCGGATGCGTTGATTTTCATCCCGAGTTTTTTCATTTGTTTTTCGTTCAGTGCCTGCAGGAGTTGGGGCAGCCACATGCCTTCGTCCGCGAAACCCGGGAGCGACAGGGCGATGAATACAACCAGTAATCTGAGTTTCTTTTTCATAATGCTTGATTGATTGAGGGTCAAAAGTAGGGATTTACAGGGCAAGGTAAAAACCGCTTATCATTGGGCTTTTCCGGCTTCCCGGATCAGGCTGTCTTCATCCCAGCCATGGTCTTGTCCGAGTGACGCCGAGTTCCTGTCGGTCCTGAGTACATTTTCCAGTTCTTCAATTAATTCCCGGGCGGTTAAAATATATTGTTCTTTTTCCCTGATCGAGGAAAGTTTTTTCAGGTTTTCCTCATCCATTTTCCTGAAAGCCCTCGCGGTGCGCATGGCACTGTACCTGCGGTGCCCCAGCCAATGCAGGGTATCCACACCCACACGGAGCGCGGTATCGAGTGTTTCACGGTATACATGCATCATGCCGGCATTCATTTGTTCATACGCGTCGAAACGGTTCCTTGACCTAACCATCATCCTCAGGTGCGGAAAATGCTTTTTGACCGTTTCGATCATTTCCAGCCTTTTCTCAGGGTTATCTATGGCAATGATCATGAGCCTGGCCCTTTCCGCTCCGGCCGCGTGGAGCAGGTCGTGCCTCGAAGCGTCGCCGTAATACACATTAAACCCAAGTTTGCGTAAAAGGTCGACCCGGTCAGAATCATGATCCAAAATGGTCATACCTATGCCGTGTACCCTGAGATACCGGCCAACTGTATTTCCAAAATGGCCAAAACCCGCGATGATCACAGGATGATCAGTCTCCGGTACATGATCGGCTTCCTTTTCGTTGACAAAAATACGTGTACCCGTTACCGGTAGTATCAGCTTTTCATTCAGCAACATCAATAAAGGTGTCATCGCCATGCTGATAGCCACCACCGCCACCATAAATTGTGTATCGTTGTTTGACAATATGCCGGCGCCCGACGCGAAGGAAAAAAGCACAAAGGCAAATTCACCGGTTTGGCTGAGTGCAAACGTAAAAATCAGGCTTTGATCAGTGCCCAATTTAAAAAACCGGCCAAGTATAAACAGTACAATGCCTTTAACAAGGATAAGCAAAGCCACCAATCCCGCAATCGACAATGGTTGTTTCGCGATGAGGCCCATGTTTATGGATGCGCCCACGGCCATGAAGAAAAGCCCCAGCAGCAAACCCTTGAAAGGCTCAATGTCACTCTCCAGTTCATGCCGGAACTCGCTGTTGGCCAGCACCACACCGGCGAGGAAAGTGCCCAGGGCCGGACTTAAGCCTACCTGTGTCATCAGCACAGCGATGCCTACCACAAGTAATAAGGCGCATGAGGTGAACAACTCACGGGAACGGATAGACGCGACAAACCTGAAAATAGGCCTGATGAGGTATTTTCCGGCAACAACTATGGATGCAACTGAACCTAAGGTGATAAGTGTTTGCGCCCATCCTGGAAACTGGTTGATCCAATTATTGCCATGGGTGCCATCGCCGGTTGCTCCTGCACCCATTGGCGCGAGGATAGGGAGTATGGCTAGCATGGGGATCACGGCAATGTCCTGGAAAAGGAGTGTGGCGAAGGAACTTTGTCCGGCCGCGGTAGACATCTGACCTTTTTCCTGCATCGATTGCAGTACAATGGCAGTTGAAGACAGGGATAAAGTCATGCCCATGGCCAATGATGCCTGCCAGCTTAATGAGAAGCCCAGCCATGCAATGAAAAACACCAGCAGGGTAGTGAGGAACACCTGTAAGCCACCTAATCCGAGAATGGTATGGCGGAGTTTCCAGAGTAATTGTGGTTCGAGTTCCAAGCCAATGACAAATAACATCATCACCACGCCAAATTCCGCGAAATGCATGATGTCCTGTCCCTGGTCGCCGATTAAATTAAGCACGGCCGGTCCAATCAGAATGCCGGCCAGTAGGTATCCTAACACAGAGCCGAGTCCAAGTTTCTTGGCAATGGGGATCATCAATACGGCTGCCCCAAGATAAATCATGGCCTGAAATAAGAAAGAATGCTGATCCATAGTTTAGGATTGAATGGCTGATGGGATGGGTAAAATATCGTTGATGTATTCGATGCCTTTTCGTTCATCCTCGCTGATGCGTTCATCCCGTAAGGCCACCAAAAGGGATTCATATTGTAAGGCCGACAATGTTATGTCTGTATCATTCAACCGGTGTGTGCCATGGATAACAAATGGCGGCAGGTATTCCATGCCACATAGATGGGCGGTTTGATTGAACGGGGCCAGCAATTCAGGTACTGTGAACCTGTTTTTTCCTTCCCGTTGATACACTTCCCTTGAACCGCCACAGGAAATCACATTCATCATTTGCTTGCTATGCAGGGCCTTGCCCGTGCTTCCGTATGCCCAGCCATGTTCCAGCACCAGGTCAAGCCATTGTTTGATGATCGCCGGGGCGCTGTACCAGTAAAAAGGGTGTTGCAACAGGATGATATCATGCGACAGCAATAATTCCTGTTCGCGGGAAAGGTCAATATCAAGTTCAGGATAAACCTCGTATAGGTCGTGTACATATACCGATTCGAGGTTTTTTGCCCTGGAAATCAATTCTTTATGTATTCTTGATTTTTCCAGTGCCGGGTGGGCGAATAAAATCAGGATTCGGCTCATATCAAGGTCATTCGGGCTTTAATAATTTTTTTTACGTCTGGTAAACGCCGGCGATTGGTTTTGTATCTATTATAGAAACCGGTTAACCAGTTTGGCATTCCGGGAACAAGATCAAAATTTCTTAAATATAAATCAGAAAGCAATGAAGCACGTAAAAATCATCTCCGCATCCCTGCTGGCTGTCGCCATGCTTGGTACCGGATGTCTGAAAGACAAAGGGTACGACAACAATGAATACGGCATCAATGATGCCAATAATTCACCTGCCGGTATCGGTTTCCACAAGGGCGTACAGTTCCGTGTTGGCCTTGGCTTAGAGCTGACTGCCGATCCTCAAACCATCAACAACCAGGCCGTGATCATGCTGATGGGCGCTGTTCCGTCACGCGACGTAACGGTTACCATTGCCATCGACCCAACCATTGTTTCTGATTACAATACCCAAAACGGTACAAACATCATCAACATGGTTGAAGGTGTTGATTTCAGCATCCCGGGCACCACATTCACGATTCCTGCAGGCTCACGCCAGGTAAACGTGCCTATTAGTGTTCCTTCAACTGCTTCTTTCAGTTCAAATGATACGTATGGTATTGGTGTTAAGATTGTATCTGCCGATGCCGGATATGTACTCTCATCCAACCAAAACCGCCTGTTGTTGGCCATCAACCTGAAAAATCGCTGGGATGGCATTTACAACCTGCGCGGATACCATAACCGTGTGCCATTTACTTTCCCATATGAAGTGGAAATGCACATGGAAACTTATGGCCCGACTTCAGACATTTTCTACTGGCCTGATGTAGGCACATACGGCCACCCAATCGGAGTTGGCCCTAACAATTCACTGAGCTGGTATGGTACCGCTGTGCAGCCTGTTGTCGTTTTTGATCCTGCTACCGACCTGGTTACCGATGTATATGGCGTTGGCGCCGGTGGCCCACCCATCACCATGCTGACCGGTGCCGGTGTAGGTGTTAGCCGTTATGACGCCACCACAAAAACCATCTACGTAAACTGGAATTATAACAATAACCCGTTACGTGCGTTCTTTGATACCCTGACTTTTATTCGTCCGAGGTAATCCTTTCTTGCCTGGGTATGTTATAAATCGTATCTTAAGTACCTGATATAGGAATGCCACTGTCGCCTGTACAAGGTACAGTGGCATTCCACTTGAAAAATGAAAGGATTTCCGGGCCTGATCCTGGTCCGGACATTCAAAGAGACACCCATAAACTGGAATTTTGACGGAGCAGGAACTGATACAAGGTTGCAAGAAGCAAAAACAGGCATATCAAAAAATGCTGTTCGACAAGTATGCCGGGCGGATGATGGCCTTGTGCAACCGGTATTGTACCGACAAACAAAGGGCCCAGGATATATTACAGGATGGATTTATCAGGGTGTTTCAATACATAGATCAATTCCGGGAGGAAGGAAGTCTTGAGGGATGGATGCGGAAAATATTTGTGGGTGTGGCCTTAAGGGAAATCAGCCGGGAAAAAATTAAATACCGGGAGCTTGACCAGGGTTTCGAATCGGAAAAATCTGTGGAACCTGATGCCGTCTCCCGGCTCACAGAATCGGAAATACACGCTTTGATCCGGAGCATGCCCACAGGATACCGAACAGTGTTTAACCTGCATGTGATTGAAGGATACAGCCACGAGGAGATTGCAGGATTATTAGGGATCGAGGCTTCCACATCAAGGGTGCAACTGATGAAGGCTAAAAAGCATTTACAGGCACTCCTGGTAAAAAAAAATAGAATGATCGGCCATGAGCAACATATATGATATCATAAAAGAAAAAGCCCTGCAACAGGAAGATGCCGTTCCGGCGGATGCCTGGTCGAATATCGTTGAAAAACGGCGCAAACGCAGGCCTGCTTTCTGGATACCCATCGCGGCTGTCCTCACAGGTTTCATACTTTGGGGTACATATATGATGTGGAAGGATGATGAACAGGGCAAGCCTGAACAAGAACAGGTGCTGAGCGAAAAGCTTAAAGCAGGCCAGGTTCAGAAGGGGGATGAAGTGCCTTTGCCCTATGGAACCATACCAGGGAATGTTGATCCCAGTCAGTCCCAATCTGTTATGGAAGTTGAACCCAATTCTGGTGTAGTACAAAACCAGGCAAAGCTATCTGATACCGGAATTGGCTTACAGGAATCTCAAATGGAGGAAGACAGGTTAGGGGAAGCAGTAAAGGCCCAACAAGTAAAATCTGGTGACATAACGGAAACGGGCATACGAAAAAATCGCCCCGGCAGGAAATCATCTAAAAGCCGCACCCGTATGACGGTGGAGAGCCCCATGCAGGACAACGGCCTGGCTGTTACGGATGAAAATGATAAGTCGCGACAAAAGAATGCACAGGCCATACAGGGAATAACAGTATCTGATGCTGCTGTAGGCAAGGAAGAAAATAATATTGATCCCGCATTAGAAGAAAAGGACCAGGTAGTTGCGCAAACTGCCACAACAGCTGGAAAGCCTGCCATAAAAACAGAGCAGGTACAGGAGAAAAAATCAGTTGAACCGGATAAAAAGAAAGATAAAGTTATCAAACAAACCGGGTGGTTTGCGGAAGCGGTCATTATGCCTGTATTGCCTTTCAGCGATATGTCGGGCAATGTGAATTTTTACCGAACGATTCAATCGCCCAATAACAAAGCCGAATTCAACGGCAGTATGAGCCGTGCGAAGCTGATGCCCGCACTTGCTTACCAGGTTGGAATCAGGAAAAATATTTCCCGCCGTTTAGGTGTTGGATTGGGTGTGCAGTACCTGAAGATGAAGGAAGATGTGAGGATATCCGGTTTGCAAACCAATACCATGATTAGTTTGGGCAGTGAACACCCCGGATTTTTTGATGGCACCGGTATGGTCCGTGATACGATCGTTACGTACTTAAACAGCAACAGGCAGTTCCGTTTTGTGAATCAGTACCAGGTGATCAGCCTGCCGGTTTCAGTTCAATACTGGCTCAGCCTAAAATCCCGCTGGTCTTATGCGCTTGAAGGAGGTCTGAGCCTGGCTATTAGTACCCGGTATGAAAATCATATCAATGAAAACCTGGTTTCTCCTTTGATCAGCAGCAAGCCTGTATCCAATCAATCAACCAGCATGAACCTGTCTATTTTCACAGGATTGCGTGTGCAGCGTGCCATCAACAACAGGATATCCGCTTTCGCGCTTCCCATGATCCAGGTGAGCCCGGCTATGCAACAGGTGAAAGGAACTTACATGGACCGCAGGATCCATCGGGCAGCATTGGGCTTTGGGCTTAGCGTGGGGCTTTAAAAGCCGTCGTTTGATTCGAGGTCCTTCTTATCGAAGAATATTTTAATAAAAATACCGTTTCCGGTCTGGCTCTTCATGGTCGCGTACATGAGCCAGACTTTTTTCTTTCCGGGGAACCTTAGTTCATACGTATAAACAATTACCAATCCGGAATCGCTGTTCTTCCTGTAGACTTTATGTTTGGGGACATTGGCGAACAGGTATGACAGGTTTTGTTCTGGTTGTATATCCGGTGTGGCGAGATGGTCGATGCTAAACTTCGTATATGCGTTTTCGTTACCTTCCAATGTTAACTTAAAGGGACAGGGTTTGGGGTCTTTTGGTTCACAACTGAAAGTGCGGCCCTGTATACTGACCGGAAGGCTGCCCCTGTATATAAAGCTTTTTTCTTTCCTGACCGGTTCGGTGCTTTGCCAGGAAACTGCTGGTATTTTCCGGAGGGTTGTCCATTCCATCTGAGTGGCTGATTGTGTGGAATCGGGCAACAAATTCAGGATGAGTTCATACAATTCGGTGGGTGCCTGCTGTGAAAAGCCGGAGAGGGAGGTGAGGGTTAGCATCCAACAGATCAAAACCTGTTTCATGATGCGGGCATATTCTTTTTCCTTAAAATTCGTTACAAAGTACGAAATTATATGTACATCCACCCGGGCATTTATATAAGCGGCAGGCATAAAAAAAACAGCCCGATATCATCGGGCTGTAACATATTGACATGTTGTTGAATCATATATCAATGGCTTCACCATAAGCGGCGGCTGTGGCTTCTTTCAGGGCTTCGCTCATGGTTGGGTGCGGGTGTACGGCGTTGAGGATCTCATGCGCTGTGGTTTCCAGTTTACGGGCCACCACGGCTTCAGCGATCATTTCGGTGACATTCATACCAATCATATGGCATCCCAGGAATTCACCATATTTGGCATCATAAATCACTTTTACAAAACCTTCGGTGGCGCCTGCTGCACTGGCTTTACCACTGGCCATGAATGGGAATTTGCCCACTTTCACCTCATATCCGGCTTCTTTAGCCGCTTTCTCGGTGTAACCAACCGAGGCAACTTCGGGTGAGCAATACGTACATCCCGGGATATTGTTATAGTCCATCGGGGTTACTTTATGGCCGGCAATATGTTCCGCTGCGTTGATGGCTTCCTTCGAAGCCACGTGGGCAAGGGCTTGTCCGGGGGTGCAATCGCCGATGGCATAAATACCCGGAACATTGGTTTGCTGATTGGCATCTACCAGGATTTTACCTTTATCGGTTTTGATGCCCAGTTGTTCCAATCCGATATTTTCAATATTTGCCACTACGCCGACGGCGCTGAGGAGTATATCTGCTTCAAGCACCACTTCGCCTGAAGCGGTTTTGACAGTGGCTTTTACACCGTTTCCGGATGTGTCTACCTTCAATACCTCGCTGGAGGTCATGATATTGATACCCTGCTTTTTGAATTGTTTTTCAAGTTCTTTGCTGATGTCTTCATCTTCTACGGGCACAATACGCGGCATGAATTCAACGATGGTCACTTTAGTGCCCATACTGTTATAGAAATATGCGAATTCTGATCCGATCGCGCCGCTTCCGCAGATGATCATGCTTTTGGGTTGGTTGGGCAATACCATGGCTTCGCGGTACCCGATGATTTTCTTTCCATCAATCGGCATGGAAGGCAATTGGCGTGCACGACCACCGGTGGCGATCACAATGTTTTTTGCTTCCAGTACCTGTTTTCCGCCATTGGCATCCGTTACTTCCAGTTTGCCGGGCGAAAGCAGTTTTCCGGTGCCCATCACCACATCTATTTTATTTTTCTTCATCAAGAACTGAACGCCTTTGCTCATCTTGTCGGCTACGCCGCGGCTCCTTTTAACTACGCCTCCGAAATCATGTGACAGGCCACTGAGGTTGATGCCATAATCGGCTGCGTGCTTGCTGTATTCATACACCTGCGCGCTTTTCAGAAGGGCTTTCGTTGGGATACAGCCCCAGTTCAGGCAAACGCCGCCCAGGCTTTCTTTTTCCACAATGGCTACTTTTTTGCCAAGCTGGCTGGCCCTGATTGCGGCGGGGTATCCACCGGGGCCGCTGCCTAAAACGATCACATCATATGCCATAAAATCTGTATTGAAAAGATGAGTAAAATGAAATAACGGGGGCAAAAATAACCTGAAAAGGGCTATCAGCCAAAACTGATCAGGGGCATATTATCTCCCGATTTAACAGCTTAACAATGGGCATTGCCGTTGATTGGAGTATTTTTGCCGGATGAAAAAACTCATGCTGATCGGCAGTTTACTTTGTTGTATGCTGGCCACAAAGGCACAGGATATCCCCACCTGGAAGGTGACTGACCTGGAGGCGTACATCAACCGGCATCCAAACAAAACGATTATCATCAATATGTGGGCCACATTCTGTAAACCCTGTGTAGCTGAAATCCCGCATTTTCAGAAAATTGCCAGGCAGTATGATACAGCCACCGTTTCTTTATTACTTGTCAGCCTTGACCTGCCCTCTCAATACCCCCATAAAATCCGGGCTTTTGCCAAAAAACATGGGTTTGATGCCCGCATGGCCTGGCTGGATGAAACCAACGCGGATTATTTTTGCCCGAAGCTTGACCCTTCCTGGTCTGGCTCCATCCCCGCTACATTGATTGTGCATAACGGTAACGGCTACCGGAAGTTTGTGGAAGGGGAGATGTCTGCAGCCGAGTTCAAAGAAGCTGTTGAAGCCTCATTGAAGAAAGGTAAATAATTGCGGAAAGTCAGAATTGAACCAAACATGATTTCAACCAATATTGAAGAAGCGGCGAGGTTACTGATGGAGGGCCAGGTAGTGGCGATTCCCACGGAAACGGTGTACGGGCTTGCCGGTAACGCATTCAGTGAACCAGCCCTGCGTAAAATTTTTTCCGTCAAACAAAGGCCCCATTTCAATCCGTTGATTGTGCACATCGCATCTGCCGATATGTTACCGGCCATTGCCTCAGACATTCCTGAAAAAGCCAAAATACTTGCCGATGCTTTCTGGCCTGGTCCATTAACACTGGTATTACCCAAAAATCCCATTGTTCCCAATTTGGTAACCGGCGGAAAACCTACCGTGGCCGTCAGGGTACCCAACCATCCCATGTCGCTGGCATTGCTGCGCAGCATCCCGTTCCCGCTTGCAGCGCCCAGCGCCAACCTGTTTGGTTCCCTGAGCCCAACCAGGGCCACGCATGTGGAGGCAGGACTTGGTAACCTGGTAACGATGGTTTTAGATGGTGGCCCTTGTGAAAAAGGCATAGAGTCTACGATCGTTGGTTTCGTCTATGGGGAACCGGTAGTGTACCGTCTTGGCAGTATTTCGCTGGAGGAATTGAGCATGGTAGTGGGTGAAGTGACCCTTTTAACCCGGGACCAACATGCACCGCCGGCACCTGGGATGTTAGACAAACATTACGCGCCAAAAACCAAACTGATTCTTTGTGACCTGATTTCGGAGGAAATCAAGAATCATGATCCATTGAAAACCGTCGCGCTTGTTTTGCAAAAAAGAGATGACCTGCCGGAAGGAATGGAGCAGGTGGCTTTGTCTGACAAGGCCGACCTTGATGAAGCCGCCAGCAGGCTATATGATTGCCTCCATGAACTGGATAAACAGGGTTGGGGCCTGATCCTCGCGGAACGCATGCCTGACATTGGTTTGGGCAGGAGCATCAACGACAGGCTTGAGCGGGCAGCCAAACAAGATGAGTGAAATTATTTGCGCTTATACATTGAAACGGAAGTGCATAATGTCACCGTCCTGTACAATATATTCTTTTCCTTCAATGCGCAAACGGCCATTGTCCCTGCAAGCCGCTTCAGATCCGTATTTCACAAAGTCGTCATAGGAAATCACTTCCGCTTTGATGAACCCCCTTTCAAAATCGGTATGGATCACACCGGCAGCCTGGGGCGCTTTCCAGCCCTGCTGAATGGTCCATGCCCGCACTTCCTGCACGCCAGCTGTGAAATAGGTGGAGAGGTTAAGTAATTGGTATGTGGAATGAATCAGCCTGTCTAACGCGGGTTCCGTCATTTTATATTCTTCCATGAACATCGCTTTGTCGTCGGGGTTTTCAAATTCCGCGATCTGCGCTTCAATGGCATTGGTCATGACAATCACTTCGTTTCCTTCATGCTTCACCGCGTCGATCAGTGCCTGGGAATACTTATTACCGGTATGCATAGACGCTTCGTCAACATTCGCCACATATAATACAGGCTTATCAGTAAGCAGGAATAAATCCGCGATGGCTGATTTTTCTTCTTTTGTTAAACCCAGGGAAGAAATGTTTTTTCCCTTTTCCAGGTGTTCATAGCAGCTTTTCAATACTTCATATTCCGCTTTGATCTTCGGGTCGCCCTGCTTCATCATTTTTTCGGTGCGTTGCATTTTCTTCTCTACACTCTCGAGGTCTTTCAACTGCAGTTCAGTTTCAATGATTTCCTTGTCGCCCACAGGGTTGATGGCGCCTTCTTCGCGCAGGATATTCTCATCTTCAAAACAGCGGATGACATGAATGATCGCATCAACCTCGCGGATATTGGCCAGGAACTTGTTGCCCAATCCTTCGCCTTTACTTGCGCCCCTTACCAATCCGGCGATATCCACGATTTCAATTTGCGTGGGTACGGTACGGTTGGGTTTCACCAGTTCTTCCAGTTTAAACAGCCTGGGGTCGGGTACATTCACAAGTCCGACATTGGGCTCTATGGTGCAAAAGCGGTAATTGCTGGCTTGTGCCTTCGCGCTATTGCTGACTGCATTAAAAAGAGTGGATTTGCCCACGTTTGGTAAGCCTACGATTCCAGCCTGGAGTGACATATGGGGAGAGCGTTTTTAAGTTTTTATAGTTACCGGGCCTTTACCTGTTTGTTAAATGGCCGGTTTTTTCAGCGAGCCGCAAAGGTAAATGATCCCGGGAACATCTGAATCGCCTGAATGTGTTAATTTAGGCGATATGATGGCTGCCTGATCTCTTTTACTTATTCTTGCAGCAGAATCAAAAACCGACCTGTTTATGGCCCTGACCCGCATTTGGTCTGCTTTTATCATAATTGCTATCCTGGTTGCCGGCATCCGCATGGTATTTACCCAACATAACCAGGGGATTTTCAGCGCCATGGTGATCGGGAAAACAGGCGATACCCTGCGGCTGGGCACTAAACCTATTGCACAGGCAAGTGAAGAGGAAATTAGACAGACAGCATCCGGGGGGATTTACAGGAGCGGACAGGTTAATACCCGCCGTGTCAATGAACTTGAGTTGCTGACATACCGCATACAGGCATCGGATGGCGTGATCGAAACCTGTAAAACCGCGGTAAACCTAAGTATTGGATTGATCGGAATTATGGCTTTGTTCATGGGATTCATGCGTATCGCAGAGCTGGCTGGAGGCATCAATTTCCTTTCACGCATTATCGGGCCTTTCTTTTCCCGGATTTTCCCTGAAGTGCCCAAAGGCCATCCCGCCATGGGACATATGATGATGAATTTTTCCGCAAACCTGCTGGGATTAGATAATGCGGCAACGCCTTTTGGCATCAAGGCCATGCAAAGCCTGCAGGAGTTGAACACTTCAAAGGATTCGGCATCCAATGCGCAGTTGATGTTTTTATGCCTGCATGCATCCGGGTTAACGCTGATACCGGTAAGTATCATTGCTTTGCGCGCTTCCGCGAAAGCATCAAACCCAATGGATATTTTCATCCCTTGTATGATCGCCACATTCGCGGCAACCTTGGCAGCCTTGTTTATTGTTTCTTTTAAACAAAGGATCAGATTATACCAACCCGTGATCATTGGTTGGATACTGGGCATTTCCGCTATCATCGCGGGCCTCATCACCTACATCAAAAGCTTGGATACAGAATCGGTGCAGGTGTTCTCCTCCGGCTTAAGCAATGGCCTCATCCTCCTGATATTCCTGCTCATCATTGCAGGTGGTTTGTTTAAGCGCATCAATATTTTTGATGCATTCATTGATGGAGCCAAAGGCGGATTCGACACGGCCGTGCGCATCATTCCATATCTAGTAGGCATGCTGGTAGCCATCAGCCTCCTGCGCACCAGCGGAACATTTGATGTGTTGATAGAAGGCATGAAATCGCTGGTGTCGATGCTGGGGATGGATACCCGTTTTGTTGATGGGTTGCCCACCGCCCTGATTAAGCCGTTCAGTGGAGGAGGCGCCAGGGGCATGATGGTGGATACTATGAAAACTTATGGCCCCGATTCATTCGCAGGCAGGCTGTCATGCATCCTGCAGGGTTCATCCGACACTACATTCTATGTGATTGCCGTTTATTTTGGCGCAGTCTCCATTCGAAATACGAGGTATGCCGTCGGGGCCATGCTATTGGCCGACCTGGTGGGCATTATCACTTCAGTGATCCTGGCTTATGTATTTTTTGCATAAGGGACAGGCAAACAGTTTCTTCAATTTTAACGGGGCGAGCCGCCGGATTTACTGCTGTCTCCTTCTTCTTCTCGGTCAGTCAGTTTCAGGTTGAAAAGGCTGCAGAGGTATTTTGATTTATATACGGCACGCGTAAACCTGTTGCCGACAACAATGATGGTGGCATCTTCGGGGATCATACGGATGAACGACGCGTTATTGCCATGCCACCAGCCATTATGATACACCAGTTTGTTTCCATCGGGATAAACATTCAACCTCCATCCCAATCCATAATTACGGATTCCGGTCTTTTCATTGCTGTATGGGCTGTAAGCCAATTCAAAGGTTTCTTTTGAGAATATTACTCCTTCTTTCAGGGCACGGTCCCAAATCAACAGGTCGCGCGGTGTTGAGTACATATTCTTATCCCCATAAACTTCATCCAGGAAATTCATGGGTATCGCGTTGCGCCTCCAGTCGAAGCTCAATGGCGCGCGGGCTGAATCATTCTTCGTGTACACGAAACTGTTATGCATACCGAGGGGCTTGAAATATTGCTCCTGCATGAAAACGGGAAAGGGTTTGCCCGACACTTTTTCAATCAGAAGGGCGAGTAGCGCGTAATTGGTATTGCAATAACTAAACCGGGTATCGGGCCTGGCGATATTTTTTATTTCATTTTTTCTGTTGATGAGAAAATCAAGTACATCCTGGTTACGGATTATTTTTTCCTTGTCCCATCCCAGGTCTTCCATCGCGTACACATAATTGGGTAAACCGCTGCGATGGTTCAAGAGGTTTTTGATGGTAACACCCGGATATGGGAAGCCGGGGAAAAATTTGCTGAACGGGTCATCCAGCGCCAACCGTCCATCCTGCAACAGTTTCAGCACGGCCATTGCCGTAAATGTTTTAGTAACGGAAGCGATATGGAAAGCGGTGTTGCTTGTGATGCTGTCGGTACCGCGTTGGTCTGTATAACCCCTGTATCTCTCATAAACAATATTCCCGCCTTTCGCCACCAGAATACCACCTTCAAAACCTGATTTGTCGATCAGTGTATCATACCAGGCCTGAACAGCATTTTGTAAGAAGGCGCGTTCGGCATCGGTTATCGGGCCTGGCTTGGGGAGTGCGTATGATAAGCTGTCTGTAAGGGTTTTATCCGATTTTTTTGATTGCCGGCTACAGGAACATAAAATCATGCCGGCGCAGGTTATGGCCAGTAACCATAATGGTTTTGTAATGCCCGGGGGTGCCACCCATAGGCTGGGGTTTTGGCTTTTGTACATGGTATTGGTCAGTCGTAAAAAATAAAATATTTGTTTGCAAAGGGTATCTTTGCGCAAAATACGGACTATTGAAGATGACCCGAAAAAAAATCACAAGCTATCCGAAAGAAAAAATAAATATCCTTTTCCTGGAGAATATCAGTGATGTGGCTGTTGAGCAGTTTACAAAATCAGGGTACACGCATGTCAGGAAGTTCCAGGCAGCCATGAGCGAGGATGAACTCATAAAGGCTATTAAAAATGTACACCTGCTGGGCATACGCAGCAAGACCAAGGTTACTGAGAAAGTGTTACAGGCTGCTGAAAAATTGCAGGCCATTGGTTGTTTTTGCATTGGCGTGAACCAGGTTGACCTCGATGCGGCAACCCGTGCCGGTGTTGCCGTATTCAATGCCCCTTACAGCAATACGAGGAGCGTAGCGGAACTGGTGATCGGTGCATCCATCATGCTGGTGCGTAAAATCATCGACAAACATAAAGCAGCGCATGCGGGCATCTGGCAAAAGGATGCCACCGGAAGCCATGAACTCAGGGGAAAGACCTTAGGGATCATTGGTTATGGCAATATCGGAAGCCAGGTAAGTGTACTGGCCGAATCGCTGGGCATGAAAGTATTGTTTTATGACACAGAAACTAAACTGCCTTTGGGAAATGCCAGTGATTGCAGGACTTTGAAAGACCTTTTGCAACAAAGTGATATCGTTACCTTACATGTACCTGAACTACCCACCACAAAGAATTTAATCAACAGGCATAATATTAAGTTTATGCGTGAAGGTTCCATGCTGATCAATTACGCCAGGGGCGAAGTGGTGGACCTGGACGCGTTGCGCAAAGCGATTTTGTCTGGACAGGTTGCAGGTGCCGCTATTGATGTGTACCCTGTTGAACCGGAAAAAAATGGCGAAGCATTTGAATGCCCGCTGCAGGGACTGCCCAACGTGCTATTAACCCCGCATATCGGAGGAAGCACGCAGGAGGCGCAAATGAATATCGGCCAGGATGTAAGCAGCAAATTGTTTCAATACCTGGAGAAAGGCGCCAGCACTGGTTCACATAGCATTCCCGCGTTGGCCCTGCCCCCGCAGGAAGATACGCACCGCATCCTGCATATTCATTATAACCGTCCGGGTGTGATGAGCCAGATCAATACCAGCCTGAGCAAACATAATATTAACATCCTTGGGCAATACCTGAAAACAAATGAAGAGATCGGTTATGTAGTGCTTGACGTGGATAAGCATATCAGCAAACAGGCATTGGAATTATTGAGACATATCAAACAAACCATCAAAGTCAGGTTATTATATTAATCAGGCGCCCGAAATAACCAGGCGCCCATAAAAAACTTACCATGAAAGTTGTGATACTTGGCGCCGGTTTTGGCGGGCTCAGACTGGCAAGAAAACTCAATAACAAAAAGGGAATTGAGGTTCAGTTGATAGACAGGTTTAACTACCACCAGTTTCAGCCACTCTTTTACCAGGTTGCAACGGCAGGTTTGGATGCCAGCAACATTTCATTCCCCATTCGTAAAGTTTTCCATAAATCAACCAATGTGCGTATTCGAATGGCAGATGTGACTGGCATTCGAATGGAGGAAAAACTGGTGCAAACATCAACAGGCGATGTGCCCTATGATCAGTTGGTGATTGCCATGGGTGCCGATACCAATTTTTTTGGCAACGATATGTTGGAAGAGCATGCTTTCCCCATGAAAAGCACGGTGGAAGCCTTACAATTGCGGCATAAGCTTTTACAAAATTTCGAGGACGCGTTGCAGGCTAAGGATAAGGGCGATGAGCTTTTATTGCAGCGATTGATGAATATCGTTGTGGTTGGCGGAGGGCCTACCGGCGTTGAATTGAGCGGAGCGATCGCGGATATGAAAAGGTTCCAGTTGCCACGCGATTTTCCTGAACTTGATTTTAGGAACATGCATATTTACCTCCTCGAAGGCACAGGGCGGACACTCGGTACATTGAGTGAGAAAAGCAGCCGGCACTCGCAGGAATACCTTGAGCGTTTAGGCGTTACCGTTAAAACAAACGCGCTGTTGCAGGAATATGATGGTAAAAAAGCGGTTTTAAAAGATGGCAGCAGTATTGATACCGGGCTATTGATCTGGGCCGCGGGCATCAAAGGAAATGTACCTGCCGGGATTGATCCTGCTTTTATTGCAAGGGGCAACAGGATAAAAACAGACAGGTCCTGCAGGGTGGCAGGGCAGGAGCATGTATTCGCGATTGGGGATATTGCCTATATGGAGGAGGAAGCCTGGCCTAACGGCCATCCGCAGGTAGCACCAGTGGCGATTCAGCAAGCCGATTTTATTGCAAAGCATTTCCTGCAAACGCTTAAAGGAACTGCAAATCCGGAATCATTATTTCAATACAAGGATAAGGGGTCAATGGCTACGGTGGGTCGAAACCTGGCCGTGGTGGATGTGCCCAAGCCTAAGATGCATATCAAGGGGTTTATGGCATGGCTGATATGGATGAGCCTGCACCTGATGCTTATTTTGGGCGTTAAAAACCGATTCTTTGTTTTTCTGAACTGGTTATACAATTACGTAACCTATGACCAAAACCTGAGGTTGATTTTCAGGGAGTTTGACCGGGATGCGAAGCAATCTGCACGTCATACCATGACATGATCTGCATTGATGATATGTCTTTGTCCGACAAATTGCCGAAAGATTGAATCAGTTTTTTTTCATTTTTCCTCAGGTTGAAATAATTTTCTGAGAATGCAACCGGTTTGCCTTTAACCGATAGTGCCACGAAATGGGCGTCTTCACTGGCTTCTATCAGGATTTGATTTTTACCGATGGGCTGAATGATGAAAGAAGGCTTGCGGAGTTCCAGGTTTTTCGGGTAAACATGATCCGGTTCAGGAACTTCATCCGAAGCAAATAATTTTCTTGCGGCATACCATCCGCCTTTGGGCTGCCCTAAGGCATCTACCAGGCTCCAGCTCGCTACCGGCCAGCAATCATTCATCTGCCAGATCAGGCTACCCATATTGCGCGGGTAATGCCTGCGTTGCAGTGTCAAACTGTTTTTCAGGATATAAAATTGCAGGCATTGGGTCATGTATACATACTGTTCCAGGGATAGGTTTTGGAGGCGCTGGCTGTCTGTCATGTACCGCAACAGGTAATGCTCTAATTTTTCGAATCCCTGGTTGGCTTTCTGGTGCCATTTGATCGCGCCGGATAATATATAACGGTCACGCTTATCCGTAAATGAATAAGTAGCTTCTATCCCCGGCATGGCCTGCATGCCAAACTCGCTCACAAACCGGCCCGTTTTTTTTCCAAAAACTTCCCAGTCTTCGAGTCCCCACCAAACACCCCAGTAATGGCTATCGCCTTCTGTCATGCTTTGAGGCCTTCCCCAGCCATGCAAGGGAGAAGTATGTACATAAGCCCTGCTGCCATCAAATGTTTGCACCCATGTTGCCAGGGAATCCATAAACAGGGTTTTATAATATTGATATATCCTGGCGGAATCACCGCCATTGATACCAAATTGCTTTTGCCAGCCCCAGTTTTTCCAGGCTTCATCAATTTCGTTATTGCCACACCACAGTACAATGCTCGGATGGTGCCTCAGCCTGAGTATTTGTTGCCTGACTTCTTCTTTTACATTCTGTAAAAAATCTTCATCCCCCGGGTACATCCCACCTGCAAACATGAAATCCTGCCAAACCATGATGCCAAGTGAATCGCAGAGGTCATAAAAAATATCCTGTTCATATATCCCGCCACCCCAAACGCGGAGCATGTTCATATTGGCCTGTTTTGCTAAGATCAGCATCCTCCTGTAGTCTTCCGCTTTTGGTTCCGTGAGCAGAATGTTCAGTGGGATCCAGTTTGCCCCTTTGGCGAAAAATGGTTCCCCGTTTTTTTCGAAGTGGAAACTGCGCCCTATGCTGTCTGTTTGCTGAACAAGCCTGGCTTCGTTTTTCTTTTTGCTGAATTGATGATCCTTTTTTTTCTGCAACTTGTCCCTGGCTGATGCTTCGTTCCAGGCATCGAGCCATACATTTTTCCAAATACCGGCATTCACCAGCCTCGGCCCCCAATCCCATCCAAACTGGCATTGCGCTTTCCGGGCGTACACCCTGGGATGGTCGGGCAGTACCATGGGGCGGTGGCTGGCCGCTATGCTGTCAACAACCATCAGAGCAGGCCTGAAGTAAACAATGAGCTCATTTGATTTATGTTTGAGCAAAGGTTTCACATCGGCCACCCATTGGCGAAACATATTATTGGCCTCCAGGATTAGTTTGCCATTCAGGTAAACACTTGCGTATGTATCCAGCCCTTCGAAAACGAGTTCAATGTGCCGGAGTTGTATAAGCTGACTATCGACAGAAAAAACAGTCCGGTATTCCCAGGCAACAGAATCAGCCCAATAGCATTGCTTTTCCTGGTCACGAAAAAATGGGTCTGGAATTTGATTAGTTCTCTTTAAATCGCTGATGAGGTTGCCGGGTACTTCGGCCTTTCGCCACGCAGAAGTTCCAGCCTGTCGGAACACCCAACCCTGTTTTAAATCAATTTTCCGGTTTTGCGCGTACGAGAGCGCATGGAGAAGCAACATGCATACAAAGGCTAAACAGGTTTTCATACAGGTTGGCCTTTTAAGATTTGCGCCATCTTTCGTATTTCTTCCGCATCAACACTGGTAAGCATCATATTTTCGGGTAGGCTTGACTGTTGGAATGACATATGGCCTGGTACCTGTATCCTTGCCGAACTATGGTATTCAATGGCCCCGGTGGATTGAATCAAATCCTGTAAGTTATCTGATCTGATCCCGCTTCCGGGCATGACAATGATCCGGTCGCCGGCTTTTTCAATTAATGTTTTCAGGAGCGCTGAACCTTTTTCGGCTGTTGGCTGGCAGCCACTGCTGAGCAAACGGGTACATCCGATGTTGATAACATCTTCCAATGACTGAATAGGGTCTGCGGTTCTGTCAAAAGCCCTGTGAAAACTCACTTCCATAGGATAGGCGAGGTCAACCAGTTCCCGGCACCTGTCTGTATCAACGCTTCCGTCTGCCTTCAAAATGCCCAATACCACTCCATCGCATCCCAGTAATTTGCAGGCCCTGATATCTGTTTTCATTACATCAAATTCATCACCATCATACAAAAAATCTCCCCCTCTTGGGCGGATCATGGGAAAAATGGGAATAGAGCAGGTGCTGCGTGCTTGTTTGATAAACCCATAAGACGGGGTGGTGCCGCCTTCAGCAGGGTTATCGCATAATTCGATCCTGTCTGCGCCTGCTTCCTCAATCAGTTTGCAGCTATGAACCGTAAAGGCAATGATTTCGAGTTTCATGTTATCCTGCATCTTGTTTAATTTAATTGCGGCGGTTCCATACCAGTATTTTATACCTGATATGATCATATACCAATCCGAACATCAATACCATAGCCGCGATCAACAGAACTTTAAGGGTTAAATATCCATAAAAGACGCCACCCACCACACCGCCTGTAAAAAAGAAAATGATGATGCGTGCCCTCAGGCGTATATTCAACAGGAGCCTGGCTTTTTGCTCCACCGTTCTGTAAAAGAACAATTGCGATAATTCTATTCCCAGGTCTGTAAACAACCCTGTCAGGTGCGTTGTGCGCACCATGGCGTCTGAAATCCTGGTCACCAGTGCGTTCTGAAGCCCCATGGAAAACAACAATGCATACGCGATTATATCCGGGTGCCCCAGGGCCAATGTGTCGCCATAAATGCCGATCAGGACAAGTATCAGCAGTTCGAATATGGCAGGTATAATATAAATATACCTTTCGTTGCGCCGGCTGATGATTTCTATCAAAAAGTTGGATACAAATGATCCGGCCAGGAAAAGCAGGATATAGAGGAAGAATACGAGGCTGCCGCTGATATTTAACTTAAACACTTCGTCTACAAAAAACGCGAAATGCCCGGTAACGTTGGTGGTTAGACGCTGAACTGATAAAAATCCTGCCACGTTCACAAGTCCGGCCACAAACGACAACACGGAAGCTATCTTCAGGTTATGCGTAAATGTCCTCGTTTTTCCTTTGTGTCTGAACATGTTGGTATCGGGCAGGAAATTGTAAACTTATCCTTTATAATAGATGAGGGGATGCTATGATCCTTTCTTCCGTATCGCTTTTCACGGAAAACACAAACCCTTTTTGGATGGCATACGCGCCATAAGATCCATCCCGGCCCAAGGCCAGGAAACCTACTTGAATGACCTTTGCTTTTTCACGGTCACGCGACACAATCCTTTCGACTGCTTTCTTACAGGCATCCTGCGGGCTGAGGCCCATCCGCATAAATTCAACCACGAGGTGGGTGCCGCAAATCCGGATGACTTCTTCACCCACACCGCTGCTGGTGGCAGCCCCTGCTTCCCGGTCTACAAACAAACCAGCTCCCGCGATGGCGGAGTCTCCGACACGGCCATGCACTTTAAATGCCATGCCACTGGTGGTAACGGCACCGGCTAAACGAAGATATTGGTCTATTGCCAGGATGCCCATGGTATCGTGATTGGGTTGCCCATTGTCAAAAAACGCAGGTGCGAATGGCCCGTTTTTATCTTTTCGTTCGATGTTGATCACAGGTTTGTATTCCGATTTGATCAGCCATTGCTTGTAGGCTTTTTCCGCGGAGGGGGAGAGTTTGCCATCTTCCAGCGTGAAACCATTCTCCAGCGCGAATTGCTGGGCGCCCTGGCCCACCAGGAGTACATGGGGTGTTTTCTCCATCACTTTACGCGCCACTGAAATGGGGTGGCGTATCTTTTCCAATCCGGCTACCGCACCGCAATTGGCCAGGTCATCCATGATGCAGGCGTCCAGGGTGACGATGCCATCCCGGTCGGGATACCCATCCAAACCAACACAGCAATCAACTGTATCTTCAATGTACCGGGCACCCGCTTCCACGGCGTCGAGGGCTGATCCACCGGCGGAAAGTACTTTCCAACCTGCGGCGTTCACCGGCATACCGGAATCCCATGTTGATATGATGAGTGGTTTTGCCGCCACATGGTTAGTGAAAGGCGACAGAGGTAAAGAGGCCAGTCCCATGGAACTGAGCCGCAGGAATTCTTTTCTGTTCATGAATGCATGCTTAATTTTTTGAGCATATCCGCGGAAATGCTGTCGGCATAAGTGCCAAATGCGGTCATAATTACACCTTTGACCTTGCCATCAGAAGATGATATGGCGTATACGGCGTCCTCATCCGAAGGGTTTGTATCGCCTTCAAATCGGTAAACATCCACAATCTCAAATTCGGAGGGGTTCAGGCAAATACCCGTACGATTGCAGATTAGTTTATCGAACGCGATATTAAAATCAATGGTGAAGCCGCGTGAGCGCAAACCATTGAGGGCTTCCACCACGGTATCGTATGTAAACATGGCGTTGTGTTTGCATAAAGTTACGCATTAGCCGGGTACCAGTTCCACCTGTATTCCACATTTGCTGCACAGGATTCAACAATCCCTTTCGGTCCCGAGGGAGATCCTGTAAGATTCCGTACATTGCACAGGGTACAGGCTGCCCTGTAATACCGGATTGCAGGTGTTAACCGGCCAAAACTGTTATGAGCAAGTCTAAAAAGCATTCAAAAAAGCCGTCTTCCCAGCTTCGCACTGTTAAAGGAAGGCTGGATATCAGCCGCAGCGGAATGGGTTTTGTAATTGTAGATGATTTCGACCAGGACATCATGGTTAAGCCACAAAACCTGGGTAAGGCTTTTCATGGAGATACCGTTTCTGTTGAGTTTGAAAAGCCGAACGGGAAAGTCAAAAGGCTGGAAGGCCGCATTACGGAAGTCGCGCAACGCAAGCAGTCTGAATTCATGGGCCGCATCCACATCAATAAGCATGTGGCTTTCTTCATTGTTTCAGGGGAGAAACCTTACCCTGACTTTTTTATTCCTAATGAATCTTTGAAAGGCGCAAATGACGGTGATGCAGTGATTGTACGTTTGGTACGTTGGGAAAAAGACGACCGTAAACCGATCGGGGAAGTGGTAACGGTGATCAATGCACGAAATGAAGCGGACCTGGCTATGAAGGAAATTTTAGTGGATGCCCGATTCCCATTATCATTCCCGGATGAAGTGCTGAAGCAGGCCGAAGCGTTATCTGCAACAATTACCCGGGAGGAACTGTCTAAACGCCGCGATTGCCGGGATATTTTAACCTTCACTATCGATCCTGTTGATGCCAAAGATTTTGACGATGCCATTTCCATCAGGAACCTCGATAACGGGTATTATGAAATTGGTGTGCACATCGCGGATGTGAGCCATTTTGTGCGCCCGGGTACCATGCTCGATCAGGTGGCTTATGAACGCGCGACCAGTGTGTATTTGCCCGACAGGGTGAACCCCATGCTGCCCGAAAAAATATCGAACGAGCTTTGTTCCCTGCGCCCGAATGAGGATAAATACTGTTTTTCCGCCATCTTTCAAATCACCAACAGGGCGGAGATCAAGCATAAATGGATCGGGCGTACCGTGATTCACAGCAATCACAGGTTTACATACGAGGAAGTACAGCAGATCATCGAAACCCGTGAAGGTCTGCACCATAAGCCACTGCTGCTGTTGAATGAACTGGCCAAGCAATTCCGTAAAGACCGGTTCAAACATGGCGCGATTAATTTTTCTTCGCAGGAAGTCCGCTTCAAACTGGATGATAATGGCAAGCCCATCGGCATCATGATCAAGGAAAGCAAGGATGCGCATAAGTTGATTGAAGAGTTCATGCTGCTTGCAAACAGGACCGTTGCCGAGTACGTATCAAAAATAAAAATCAACAAGGAACCGATTCCATTCCCATACAGGATACACGATAACCCTGATGAAGAGAAGCTCAAGCCTTTCGCTGCATTCGCTCGGAAATTCGGATATACTTTTGATATCCATAATGAAAAGCAAATTGCTGATTCATTTAATAAATTATTGACCGATGTACAAGGGAAGCCCGAACAGCATGTGCTGGAACAACTTGGCATCCGTACCATGGCAAAAGCTCTGTACACGATCGAGAATGTGGGGCACTATGGATTAGGTTTTGAGCACTATTGTCATTTCACATCGCCCATACGCCGCTATCCCGATGTATTGGTGCACCGGATTTTGCAGGAATGCCTTGATAAAAAGATCCAGGTTGATAAAAAGCTTGAACAGAAATGTACGCACTGCAGCGAAAGGGAAAGGGCAGCCATGGAAGCCGAACGTGCAGCCAATAAATATAAGCAGGTGGAATACATGCAACAATTTATGGGTGAAGATTTCGAAGGCATCATCAGTGGTGTGGCATCATTCGGTTTTTGGGTGGAAACGGTTGACCATAAATGCGAAGGCCTGGTGAGTGTCCGCGACTTGTCTGATTATGATGATTTCATGCACGATGAAGCCGATTATGCGTTGGTGGGAATCCGGACCAGGAAGCGTTTCAGGATGGGGGATAGGCTCACCGTAAAAGTAGCCGGTGCAAACCTGTCGAAACGCCAACTCGATTATGCCTGGGTGCCGGAAATGCCGGCAAAGAAAACCAAATCAAAAAATACCGTTCAACCAGAGAAAAAAACCAAAAAGAAAAAATAGGCTTATCGGTTGAACCACAACAGTGTTAGGCTGTTTTCATATCTTTCCTTTTCTATGCATTCGTTTAAAGAACTATCAGACATATTTGAGAAACAGTTTTCCGAAAGGCATTTTCCACTGCAGCCCGCATCATTGTATGATGCCGCGCAATACATCTTGCAGATAGGAGGGAAAAGGGTCAGGCCTGTTTGTGTATTGATGGCTAATGAACTGTTTGATGACCTGGGCCCTGATGCTTTTCATGTTGCCAATGCCATTGAGCTTTTTCATAATTTCAGCCTGGTGCATGATGATATCATGGATGCCGCCCCATTGCGCAGGGGGCTACCCACGGTGCATAAAGCCTTTGGCGATTCCACCGCACTGCTGGCAGGCGATGTGATGCTTGTGCAATCATATGATTTTATAAATCGCATCCAGCCCACTCATGTCCAGGAAATTTTATCCATATTTAACCAAACCGCCCGTGAAGTTTGTGAGGGGCAGCAGTTGGATATGGATTTTGAAAAGCGGACAGAAGTGTCATTGGATGAATATGTGCACATGATCGAATTGAAAACATCCGTATTGCTTGCCGCATGTTTGAAAATGGGCGCCATATTGGGCGGCTCCAGCAAGCATAACCAGGACCACCTGTACGCGTTCGGAAAGAACCTGGGTATAGCTTTCCAGGTGCAGGACGATTACCTCGACGCTTTCGGTGACCCGGCTATATTCGGGAAGCAACCCGGTGGGGATATCCTTGCGAATAAAAAAACTTTCCTGATGATCCATGCCCGGGAAACCGCGGGGGCTACATTACGGGAAAGCTTAGACGAAATTATGTCGGGGCATTCTCCTGACAAAGTAGGGAAAGTCCTTGATATTTTCAGGAAGTGTGGTTCTGATCAGTGGGCAACATCATTAAAAGAAACATATTACGCAAAGGCCATGCAACACCTCGAAGAAGTGGCGGTTGTTGCCAGCCGTAAGAAGGAGCTGGAGATGCTTGCCCGGTTCCTGCTGCAACGTGATAGATAAAATCATTTTTTTAGAATCTTAAATACGAACAATGAGTAACGGACTGTTCAGGAAGAAAACCATCAGCCAGATAATGAAAGATCATGACGCTTCGGAAGCACATGGCGGCCATGGCCTGAATAAAGTGCTGGGTGTCAGGGACCTGACTTTTCTTGGGATCGCGGCGGTATTGGGCGCCGGCATTTTTTCGACCATCGGCGGCGCGGCATTCCACGGGGGGGCCGGCGTTTCCTTATTGTTTGTTATTACTGCGATCACCTGTGGTTTCTCAGCCTTGTGTTATGCCGAATTCGCCAGTCGTGTACCCGTAGCCGGTAGTGCTTATACCTACTCATATGTTGCATTTGGCGAAATCATCGCCTGGATCATTGGTTGGGCACTTATTTTAGAATATGCCATTGGAAATATTGTGGTGGCCATATCATGGAGCGGGTACCTCAATAATTTACTGGTGCATGTATTCAATATACACCTGCCCGATTGGATGCTGGTGGATCCGCAAACCGCGCATGCCGCATTTCGGGAAGCTACGGATGCATTTGCTTCTGGGCAGGTATTGACAGCCATTCAGACGGAACAATACCGTTTTGCCATTGATGCTTTTAATAGTGCCCCGGTGATTGGGGGTACGCATATATTTTTTAACCTCCCTGCTTTTGTCATCATCGCCCTGATTACCTGGCTGGCATATGTAGGTATTAAGGAAAGCAAACGCATGGCCAATGCCATGGTTATTTTTAAAGTTTTGGTTGTGGTTTTTGTGATTGGCGCGGGCGCATTTTATGTTGATACAAATAACTGGAAGCCATTCCTACCCAATGGGTTTGAAGGTATGCTGAAAGGGGTCTCGGCCGTGTTTTACGCGTATATCGGCTTCGACGCGATATCCACAACAGCGGAAGAGTGTAAGAACCCCCAGCGCGATATGCCCAGGGGCATGATCTATTCATTATTGATTTGTACAGCCCTGTATATTGGCATTGCATTGGTGCTGACAGGCATTGAATCCTATTCGGCATTTAATAATGTTAATGATCCGCTGGCATTTGTGTTTGAGAAAAGGGCGCCATGGATTGAAAAAGTGGTATCCATCAGCGCGGTTGTAGCAACCGCATCCGTGATCCTGGTATTCCAGATCGGGCAGCCAAGGATATGGATGAGCATGAGCCGGGATGGATTATTGCCTAAAAAATTCCAGCAGGTGCACCCAAAGTATAAAACGCCGTCTTTTGCTACGATTGTTACGGGTATTATTGTGGGCGTTGGTGCCCTGTTCCTGGAAGGAAGTTTGGTGGTTGACCTTACCAGTATTGGTACATTGTTTGCATTTGTGCTGGTATCGGCGGGCGTACTGCTGTTGCCGGCCCGAGAAGCCCACAGCGGATTCCGCTTGCCGTATATCAACGGGCAATATATTATTCCGATCCTGACGATCTTGTTTATTTACCTGACCAGGGAGCGTTCCAGTGCTTTGTTTAATGATTTTGGAGGCTCGGGTTACCATGAAAAACTTTTCCTGGTATTTATAGCCCTGGCAATAGTACTGTCTGTTCTTAGCTTCATCCGTAAGTATTCTTTCATACCCATCATGGGCGTGCTGAGTTGCGCCTACCTCATGATTGAGATACCGGGAGTAAGTTGGATGTGGTTCTTTATTTGGATGGCGCTTGGCCTCCTGATTTATTTTTTATACGGATACAAAAAGAGCAAGCTTAACAAGGCATCCTGACATTCGTATAGGAATGCCGGTGTTGAACCTTTGCGGGGAAAGCATGTATGAAATACGAAATAGGTGATAAGATCATTGTTCTCCATTCAGATGAAGAAGGTATTGTTGTAGATATTATCAACGATAAGATGGTGATGATTGAAGTTCGCGGTGTCAGGTTCCCGGCTTATATGGACCAGATCGATTTTCCATATTACAAAATGTTCACCCAGAAGAAACCAGTTGAGAAAAAGAAAATTTTTATTGACCAGGTAAAGAAAGAGAAAATCCCCAAAAAGGAAAGGCTTGGTACAGGCGTCTCGCTTAGGTTTTTCCCGGTTTATGATAAAGATGTTTTCGATGATGATATTGTAGAGAAATTGAAGATATACCTGGAGAATAATAACCGGGAAGAATACCAGTTTCATTATAAATTATTTTTTTCAGGCGATAATCATTTTGATTTAAAGAATAACATCTTGCCACAATCTGATTTTTACCTGCACGATATTGATTTTGAAGACCTGAGCGATAATCCCCAGTTTTTTGTAGAATTCGCACTTGCACAACCCCAAAAAAATAAAGCGGAATATTTTGAGGCATCCGTTAAACTGCGTGGCAAGCAGGTATTTAAAAAGATTGAGGAAATTCGTCAAAACAATGAGCCTTCGTTTGTGTACGAACTCTTTGAAACATATCCGGATAAAGCACCTGAGCAAAAAATGGATATGAGCAAACTGAAGCAGGCCGGGTTTCGCATGTTTGATGTATCAAAGATCAAAGAACACCTGCCGTCTGCCCGTTCCGTCGTGGATTTACATATTGATAAGATAACGGATAACTGGAAGCATTTATCAAGCCAGGATATGCTGGCCATGCAACTCAGTTATTTTGAGAAATACTACGACCTTGCCGTCGCTCACCATTTGCGTGAGTTTATCGTCATTCATGGGGTGGGCGAAGGGGTACTGCGCAATGAAATCCACCAACGCCTAAGGCATAAAAAAGAAGTGAAATCATTCGTCAATCAGTACCATCATTTGTACGGTATTGGCGCTACGGAAATTTTCCTTGATTACTGATCTTCATCCTGAATGAGGTCTTCCCTGGGCTGTGGCTGTTTTAAAATCACGGAAAGCCAGATCAAACCTGCAATAGCTGCGGTTAACGATGCAAATATGATGGCTGTTTTAGCCAGGGTAATACTGGCATTGTCTGTGAAGGCCAGCATGGTGACAAAGATGCTCATGGTAAATCCGATACCTGCCAATATGGAAGCGCCGGTAATATGTTTCCATTTAAGATCTGATGGAAGAGCGCATAGCCCGGCTATTACAGCCAAAGAGCTGAAAAGCAGGATGCCAATGGGTTTGCCCGCAACAAGCCCTGCATAAATACCAATGCCTGCGTGGGTAAACATCCCATCCATCCAGCCCGGTTCAAAAACGATGCAGGTATTGGCAAGGGCGAATACGGGTACAATGATAAATGCCACCGGCTTGTGCAAGGCATGCTGAAGGATATATGATGTTGATTTTTTGCCTCCGCTGCCAAATGGAATAGCAAAAGCGGTCAGCACGCCCGATAATGTGGCATGTATACCTGAATGCAGCATACAGTACCACATGCCAACTCCTAATATCAGGTAGGGCCACATCGCCATCACTTTAAGCCTGTTCAATACCAGCATCAGCGCAAAAATGCCGGCCGCGCCGCCAAGGTAACCCATGGATATATCGGAGGTGTAAAATATGGCAATCACGAGTATGGCGCAGAGGTCATCAATAACAGCAAGTGCCGTAAGGAACACTTTGAGTGAAGCAGGCACGCGGCTACCCAATAATGCCAGCATACCAATGGCGAATGCGATATCCGTTGCCATAGGGATGCCCGCGCCACCTTGTGTAGCTGTTCCCCAATTTAATGCAAGATAAATACCGGCAGGAACAACAACCCCGCCAAGCGCCGCCACTATGGGCAACATGGCGCTTTTAATATCCGATAATTCACCTTTGTAAATTTCGCGCTCTAATTCCAGGCCAATCAACAAAAAGAAAATAGCCATGAGGCCATCATTGATCCAATGCGCCAGGCTATGACCGTTGATTTTTGTTTCCCAGAATCCTACATAAGTTTCCGAAAAGCTGCTGTTCGCCAGCGCCATCGATAAGATGGTGCAGCATAACAGTATGATGCCACTTGTTTTTTCACTGTTGAAAAAGTCGGAAAATAATTTCGTTAACCTCATCTTGCAAAAATAGCCATTATTTTAATCGACGTTTTTTAATCATCCCGCCTTTCATGTCTTTTATGCTATGCATGACAACAAATGCATTGGGGTCAATTTTGTCAATCTCCAGTTTTAGTTTACTGACTTCCAGCCTGGTTACGATGGTGTATAAGATTTTCATATCATAAAATTTCTCACCACTTTTTCCATAGCCCCTTTCGCCATTGTACACAGTAATGCCCCGGCCAATTTTTTCAATGATCATCGCCCGGATCTTATCAGACTTAACAGATATGATGGTAACGCCTGTATATTCCTCGATACCCTCAATGATAAAATCAACGGTTTTTGACGCAGATAAATATGTGAGCATCGCGTATAATGCAATTTCAATCGACATCAGCCAGGCCGCAACAGAAAATATGATGATATTGATGATCATAATAACATCACCAATGGTCAGCCCGGAATTTTTACTGATGCCAATCGCAAGCACTTCCGTACCATCAATAACAGAACCTCCGCGAACGGCGAGGCCAATGCCCGCACCCAGGAAAAATCCACCAAATACAGCGACCAACAGTTTATCACTTGTAATTTGGGGATAAGGTATAAATGCTACACATAAAGCCAGTAATACAATAGCTATGGTGGTTTTGAAAGCAAATTGCCTTCCAATAATCCGAAACCCCAATAAAATAAATGGCGCATTGACAAGGACAATTAAAAATGGCAACGACACCCCGGTTACTTTTGCCAACAATAATGATATGCCCATAGCCCCGCCATCCAAAAAAGCATTGGGTAATAAAAAACCCTTCAATCCAAACCCGGCGGAAAAAATACCTGTCAGGATGATAAATGCATCCGACAATAATTTTTTAAACTCTATCTTAAAGCCAATCCATTTCCGGGCATAACTGATGCTATTATCATTTTCATTGAAGAACAATTGCCTTAAAGCACGGTCAAATAATCCAGCTTTTGCCATAACTTAAAAATACAGAATATTGATTAAAGCTATGACGTATGTCATACGCCAGTATAGAGCATTTCTTTTAATTTTTTGCTATCTTTGTTTTATGCGGCGATTGGCAGCCATACTTCTTTTAACCAGCTATATGCTGTCTGCCACCGAACTGTATGAGTTCGTGAAGCTCCCTATGCTGGTGAAGCACTATATTGAGCATAAGGAAGAGAATCAACACATGACCTTACTGGAATTTCTCGCCACCCATTATGCCCATGATACAATTGTGGACAAGGACTTCAAGGACGACATGAAGCTGCCTTTCAAATCATGCGATCATGCCACGCTGATGAATGTACCGGTGGTATTGAATCAACAGGAAAGCCAGATCGTCATTAAATTCTCAGAATACAGCCAGGACAAGAGCCCGGTGATACCTTCCTTATCTTACAACGACGCCTACCTTTCTGCCATCTGGCAGCCTCCCCGTATGGGTTAATCCACTTATGTAAGCATTGCCATGCCCTCCTTGGGCCTGGATTATTTATGTCGATTAACCTTTATCGTTATGTTGAGTAAAATCATTGATTTTTCCATCAGGAATAAACTCCTGGTTGGATTGTTTGTATTGGGAATGATTGGCTACGGTGTGTACCAGGCCGGGAAACTGCCTATTGACGCCGTTCCTGACATTACCAACAACCAGGTGCAGGTGATCACCATCGCGCCATCATATGGCGCTACAGATATCGAACGCCTTGTTACCTTTCCTGTTGAACAGGCATGTAATAATATACATGGAATTTTAGAAATCAGGAGTTTTTCCAGGTTTGGATTATCTCTCGTCACCATAGTGTTTGACGATGAGACAGATATTTATTGGGCACGTCAACAGGTCGCGGAACGGATTCAATTGGCGAAAGAAAAAATACCCAAGGGGATCGGAATCCCTGAACTGGGGCCCATCACCACAGGATTGGGAGAGATATATCAATATGTGGTCAGGCCTGCGCCGGGTTTTGAAAAGAGGTATGATGTAACCGAGTTGCGTACTATACAAGACTGGATTGTGCGCCGGCAATTGCTTGGCGTGGAAGGGGTAGCGGAAGTCAGCAGTTTTGGCGGTAAACTCAAGCAATATGAAGTGGCCGTTAACCCCAACCAATTGAAAGCTTATGGCCTCTCACTTTCAGATATTTATACGGCTTTAGAAAAAAACAACCAGAATACCGGGGGCTCATACATAGAAAAAGGGAATACTGTTTTATATATCCGTAGTGAAGGGCTGATAACCAACCAGTCTGATATCGGCCAGATACCCCTCAAATCCACGGAAGCCGGAACGCCTTTATTTATCAGGGATGTAGCTGAAGTGCGCATCAGCCACGCCACAAGATATGGGGCGCTATGTTACAACAACCAGGGAGAAGTGGCCGGCGCTGTTGTGATGATGTTAAAGGGAGCCAATAGTAACCAGGTCATCCGGAATATCAAGGAGAGGATCGATAAGATAAAAGAAACCCTTCCCGAAGGCATTATCATTGAACCATTCCTTGACCGTTCAAAAATGGTTGATAATGCGATAGGCACGGTTGAGAAAAACCTGCTGGAAGGTGCTTTGATCGTGGTATTCATCCTGGTGATATTCCTCGGTAACCTGCGCGCAGGCTTACTGGTGGCTTCAGTGATCCCATTATCCATGCTCTTCGCGATCATCCTCATGAATGTATTTGGCGTCAGTGGTAACCTGATGAGCCTTGGCGCCTTGGATTTTGGTTTGATTGTAGATGGGGCCGTTATTATCGTTGAAGCGGTATTGCATCAGTTATCGCATCATAAAAAGTTTCATCATATCAGGCGCCTTGACCAAAAAACCATGGATAAGGAAGTGGGGGCTTCCGCACACCGGATGATGAACAGCGCTGTGTTCGGGCAGGTCATTATCCTCATCGTTTACCTCCCCATATTTACCCTTCAGGGCATTGAAGGCAAGATGTTTAAGCCCATGGCACAGACCGTGTCTTTTGCACTGATCGGTGCATTTGTATTGTCACTGACTTACATTCCAATGATGAGCAGCCTCGTGATCAGTAAAAAAATCAGGAAAGAGCCAACATGGTCTGATAAACTCATGTCAAAACTTGAAAACTTTTATTCCCGAATACTTGCTGTAGTATTGAAATTTCCAAAGCTGGTTATTGCCACGGTTTTGATATTATTTGCCGGTTCATTATTTGTATTGTCCAGGCTTGGCGGCGAATTCATCCCATCGCTTGAAGAAGGGGATTTCGCGGTTGATACCCGTGTGCTCACCGGCAGCAGCCTGCAAACCACTATTGACCAGACACAAAAGACCGCTAAGATATTGCTCGACCGTTTCCCGGAAGTGGAAAAAGTGGTTACGAAGATCGGCAGCGGAGAAGTGCCCACCGATCCCATGCCAATGGAAGCCAGTGATATGATGGTGATCCTGAAAGATAAAAAGGAATGGGTCACAGCCCATACCTTCAATGACCTTGCCGACACCATGGGCAGGGCCTTGCAGGATGTGCCCGGTATTACGGCGGGCTTTCAGTATCCCGTGCAGATGCGGTTTAATGAGTTGATGACAGGGGCCAGGCAGGATGTGGTATGTAAGATTTTTGGTGAAGACCTCGATACGCTGGCTTCACTGGCATCTAAATTGGGCGCATTGGTGAACAAGGTAAAAGGAAGCCAGGATGTTTATATTGAAACCGTCACAGGTATCCCGCAGATTGTGGTCAATTATAAGCGACCGGTACTGGCCCAGTATAACCTGCATGTGGAAGATGTCAACCAGGTATTACAAGCGGCTTTTGCCGGACAAGTGGCCGGACAGGTTTTTGAAGGGGAGCGCCGGTTCGACCTCGCTGTACGGCTAAAAACCGAAAAACGAAGAAACCTGGAAGATGTACAGCAATTATTGGTACCCACACCTGCCGGCACACAGGTGCCATTGTACATCCTGGCCGATGTGGCCATAAAAGACGGCCCTAACCAGATTCAAAGGGAAGATGCCAAACGCCGGATTGTTGTGGGTTTCAACGTACGAAGCCGCGACGTTCAATCTGTGGTAAATGAATTGCAATTGGTTGTTGATAAAAATCTTCGTTTACCAACAGGTTATTATATCACCTATGGTGGCGCTTTCGAAAACCTGCGACAGGCAAAAGATCGTCTATCCATTGCCGTTCCCGTTTCACTGTTACTCATTTTTTTCCTCCTGTACTTCGCTTTTAATTCCATTAAGCAAGGGCTGCTGATTTATTCAGCCATACCATTGTCGGCCATCGGGGGCATATTTTTACTGGCCTTGCGTGGATTGCCGTTCAGCATCAGTGCCGGTGTGGGTTTTATTGCATTGTTTGGGGTAGCGGTTTTAAATGGTATCGTATTGATCGCGGAATTCAACCGCCTGCGAAAAGATGGGGAACAGGATGTTTATCAAACGGTGTTAAAAGGCACTAAAGTCAGGCTAAGGCCGGTGCTGATGACGGCGCTGGTGGCTTCACTTGGCTTTCTGCCAATGGCGTTGAGCAAGGGTGCTGGAGCCGAAGTGCAACGGCCACTGGCTACTGTGGTGATTGGCGGATTATTGCTCGCTACTTTCCTTACATTATTTGTATTGCCCATACTATATGTGTTGTTCGAAAAACCTTCCAAAAACAAGCCTATGTCAAAATCAATGCATGTTGTGAGTTTACTGTTTGTAGCTTTGTCATTGCCCCAGTGGCTTACTGCCCAGCAGAAATTTACCCTTCAGCAGGCTATGGATTCCGCCATCAGCCGGAATCTTTTGTTGAAGCAGGACCGTTTAAAAGTAGATTACCATCAGCAGATGTTATCCACGGCCGTGGCCTTGCCCGGTAGCTCTATATTCCTTGAGGCAGGCCAGTTGAACAGCGCTTTTATTGATAATAAAATGGGCATATCACAGTCGTTTTACGCACCCGGTTATTATAAGAAGCAAAAGCAATTGCTGCAGTCGGAGAAAAAGATTGCCGAGTCGCAAACCGGGATAACAGAATTGTCGGTCAAAAAAGATGTTGCCAGTTTGTTCTACCGGTTATTGGTGCTGGAAGAAAGGGAGAAACTCTGGATGAGGTCAGACAGCCTGCTTTCAGCATTCGAGAAGAGGTCACGGTTACGTGTAAACGAAGGTGAGTCAAGCCAGTTGGAATTATCTACGGCTTCTATACAGCGGGGTGCGGCACAGGTGCAGTTGCAAAACATCCGCAGGGATATCAAAAAGTATCAAACACAACTGGTATTTCTTCTCAACCTGGATGAGTTGCCCATACCTGTATCAAGTGATTTCAGGTATGGCGCCGGGCAGGTACAAATGGACTCTGCACTGATGGCACAGCATCCCTGGCTTCAATGGGGGCAAGACAAGCAGAAGCAGTATCAAGCCATGACCGGCGTTGAGAAAAGCAAGCTAATGCCGGAATTCACCCTGGGATATACCAATATGAGCATCAGGGGTATTGGTGCGGATGATAAGTTTTACGATGCGTCAAAACGTTTTCATACAGCACAGTTGGGTATTGCCATTCCTTTGTTTACGGCAGCACAGAAAGCAAGGATCCGTTCTTCGATGATCCAGGCAAGGATCGCGGGTGAAGAAATGGATTATCTTGAAAAAAAGTTACGGCAAGATTGGAATGAGGCAGTGCAGGATTACCAGGTGGCATCTGCCCAGCTTCAATACTTTCAGGATTCCGGCATCAGGGAGGCTAAGCAAATAGAGTTTACCGCTACCCGCCAGTTGCAACAGGGAGAAATCAATTTTCTTGATTGGGTGCAACTCATCAATCAATCCATTCATTTGCAACAAACGTATTTCGACGCGGTACAGCAGTATAACGATGCCGCCATTGCCATTCAATTTCTTACAGCTAAATTTTAAACCATGCGCATCATCATAGCCTTAAGCATATTGTTTTTATTTTCTCAATGCAGTTCAAGTGATCAAAAGAAAGAAGAAACTGCCGCGGCCATTGAGGAAGACCTGGTTCAGTTAACCCCCGGGCAGGCCGGGCAAGCCGGGATTCAACTCACATCCCTGAACCAGCAGCACCTGCCATTGGTACTGCCATTGCAGGGGATTATTGAAGTGCCGCCACAAAACCTGGTATCGGTTACCATGCCCATGGGCGGATACCTTAAATCCACAAAATTGTTGCCGGGCATGCACATTAATAAAGGCGAAGTACTGGCAGTTATGGAAGATCAACAGTACATTCAACTGCAGCAGGACTTCCTGGAAGTGCAATCAAAACTTCAGTTTACCGAAAAGGAATGGCAAAGGCAGAAAAACCTGAATGCAGATAAATCGGGAAGCGATAAACAATTGAATATGGTATCAATGGAGTATGAAAGCCTACGCATTCAGCTTACAGGATTATCAGAAAAACTGCTCCTACTGGGTATCAGGCCCGAGCAGGTGAAGCCTTCCAATGTCAGGTCAACGGTGCCGATACTGTCGCCTATAGATGGCTTTGTCACAAAAGTGAATGTCAATATCGGAAAGTATGTTAACCCAACGGATGTATTGTTTGAACTGGTTAACCCGGAAGATATACATTTGAACCTTCGCGTATTTGAGAACGATTTTAAGAGACTATCTATCGGACAAAAAGTTTTCGCTTACACCAATGAACAGCCGGGTAAAAAATACATCTGTGATATCATCCTGATCAGCAAGGATGTAAAGCCTGACAGGAGCGTGGAAGTGCATTGTCATTTTGAGCAATATGATAAGTCGCTCATTCCGGGAATGTACATGAATGCGGAAGTTGAGCTCGACAAATCAGATGTTGCCGTGCTCCCGGAAGAATCTGTGTTGCATTTTCAAGGAAAGGATTATGTGTTTGTGCAGGAAGGGAAAGACCGTTACAGGATGACAGAAATTAAAGCGGGCGCCATGCATGCGGGCCTGGTGGAAATCCCTGATACATCAAAGCTTACCGGGCGTTCCATTGTACAATCCGGCGCCTATACTTTATTGATGGCCCTGAAAAATACCGAAGAGTAAGCGGCAGCGCATAATCCCTGCTACGGGTTGGTTTCCAAATGGTTCGTGCTTAAATCGTACCTTTGCAGCCTATCAGCCGGCTATCGCTTCCCGTTTTTCGGGAGGAGGAAAGTCCGGACAGCATAGGGCAGCGCACCGGCTAACGGCCGGCTTCCATTTCGGTGGAAAGAGAGAGTGCCACAGAAAATAACCGTCCGGCCCCGGCTGGGTAAGGGTGAAAATGTGAGGTAAGGGCTCACGGCGGTTTGCAGTAATGCAGGCCGCGGGTAAACCTTGCGTGCTGAAATGCCACGTAAATCAGTGTTTGAAGGCGGCCCGCCTGAATGCCTTCACAGGCATGCGCTGAAGGGTAGGCAGCTAGATTGTTTCAGCAATGAAACAGCCAGATAAATGATAGCCAGTCTGACCTTAAGGTCAGTCTACAGAATCCGGCTTATGGCTGATAGTTTTTAAGATGAACTGCCCGGTATTTGTTACCGGGCTTTTTTTTGGGGATTTAGACAGGCCATTCCTTGATGATACCGGCCACAATTTTATCAATCGGCAGGCTTACACTATCGGATGAAAACTGCTGCCATGGAATGAAACGGAATGTTTCCGTTTCGCCGGTTAACTTATATTGTTCGAGTTGATGTTCATCAAACATAAATGGCTCTGTACGCAAAGGTACACTGATGGGCTCCAGGGCTTCGACACGGTAATAAATGGAAATGATCTGGTGGTTGGGGTTGAATGCGCTTTGCTGGTAAAAATCGGTAGTATAAATATGTTCTTTAACGCTAACGCGTAAACGCATTTCTTCTAAAAATTCGCGCTGCAGGCAATCGAGGGTACCTTCGCCAATTTCGAGTCCGCCTCCGCAAAATTTCGTGTAGCGACCGCCCCTGATCAATTCGTCGCTGACCAGCACATCCCGCTGATCGTTGATTAAAATGCCATACACCCGGATATTAAACATAGGTGGTTATTTTCTGTATCTCATGAAATAATTATACAAACTAAAGGCCAGGATGATCAAACACAATGCCAGCGGTATCCAAAAAGCGAACTCCGAATGCTGAAAGGGCAGGGGTACGTTCATGCCATAAATACTGGCAATCAATACGGGTATGCTCAGGAAAATGGTTAATGTGGTTAACCTCTTCAGCACTTCATTCTGGTTATTGCTGATAATGCTGGCAAAAGCATCCAATGTACTGCTCAATATGTTGGTGTATGTGTTGGCTGTTTCAAGGGCCTGTGATGTTTCAATGATCAGGTCTTCCAGGAAATCCTTTTCATCGCGGCTCAGGTTTAAAAAATTTGTCCGGGCAATTTTCATCATGAGCAACTCATTGCTCCGAAGGGCAGTCACAAAATATACAAGTGACTTCTGGATGCGCATCAGTTGCAGCAGTTCCTCGTTCCGGTTGGCGTCATAGAGTTTTTGTTCGAGTGTGTTCCGGCGATGATTGATCTCTTTCAGGTATTCCTGGAAATTGGTGGTGACTTTTTCAAAAATCTTCAGCACCATCATGTTTTTCTTATCCGGGTGCCTGTTTTGAAAGCTGTTCAGGAATTTCTTGATGGCTTCGTTTTCAAAGGAATTCACCGTAACAATTAGCCCGGATGTCAGTATGATACAAATAGGGATGGTGATGTAAAACGCGTCGCTGTCATTAAACGAATTATTTTCCGTTGGCGTTTTGATTACAATGAGCTTTACATCATGCTCCGTTTCAAAGCGGCTCCTTTCATCAATATCAAGGGAGTCTTTGAGAAAGTCAATAGGTATTTGCAGTGACTGGCTGAGTTCTGTAAACTCTTCAATTTTCAAAGGCGGCAACACGTTCACCCAGGTACCGGGTGCCGGCTTGTCAATTGCTACAGTCTTGTTTTCAATAATTTTAAAGTACTGGATCATGTTGTGGATATCACATATTAATTAAAATGCAAACAATGCGTTACATGTCAACCTCAATTTCACCTATGAATACTTTCTCGGCCGGGCCGCAAAGCCAGATATTTTCAAAATGGCCATCATCCATTTTATTGAACTCCACGCTGAGGTTGCCACCGGGTGTTTTCACTTCAACCCGGTTGAATCCCCGGGCATTATGTGCCGATACGAGTGCGGCGGCTGTTACACCGGTACCACAACTCAGGGTTTCATCTTCCACGCCACGTTCATACGTGCGTACAAGGATACTGTCTTCACCTGTGTTTTCCACAAAATTCACATTAATACCTGCTGCCGCGAAGGGTTTGCTGTTTCGTATATCCCTTCCCGTTTCCACCACATCTATATTCATCACATCATCCGCGAATTTGATAAAATGCGGAGAGCCGGTATCAAGGACAACATAACTGTCATGATCGTCAATCTTATCAACATCTTTCATTTTTAACCTGATCTCATTCCGGTTGTCAATCTCGGCTTCATGAGCACCATCGGGCGCCCAGAACCTGTATGTAAACTGGTGCAAACCCAGGTCCGACGCGTACCTGATGATGCACCTCCCGCCATTACCGCACATGCTGCCCGGCCTGCCGTCGGCATTAAAATATACCATTTCAAAATCATAACCATCTTTCAGGTTGAACAACATCAGCCCATCGGCCCCAATGCCAAACTTGCGGTCGCATAGCCAGGCAATTTGTTTTTCCGTTAGTGCAGTGTATTTGCCATCCCGGTTATCCAGGATGATAAAATCATTTCCTGTTCCCTGGTATTTTACAAAAGATATGGTCATATGGCGCTGATTATCTCGAGGCTCCGGCGGATAAGTGCATCCACTACCGCCTGCCCGTCTTTGGTAAATGTTTGGTTGATGCGATTGGCTACTATGGCTGATAACGACAGGCACTGGTGCCCTAATACACGCCCCATGCCATAAATAGCCGATGTTTCCATTTCAAAATTACTGATGCGGTGATTGCCAAACCTGAAGGCGGTTAAACGGTCAATCAGCGCGGGTTGGGTGAGCCCCATCCTTAACACACGTCCCTGTGGCCCATAAAATCCCGGGCAGGTAACCGTAACGCCTGTGTGAAAACCAACGGCGAAATGTTTCAGCAACGACATGCCGGCACTGGCAATATATGGGTTCGACATGCCCTGATGCAACTGTGTGTGCGTATTGAACGCGTGCAGGATCTGCTTCTCTTCTTCGTTTATGCTATGCTGATAGAAGTTCATAAGGTTGTCTAAGCCAATGGCATGGGTGCTGGCCACAAATGAGTCAGTAGGGATGTCGGCCTGCAAGGAACCGGAAGTGCCAACCCGTATGATGCGCAAGGACCGGCAGTGTTCACGGATACTCCTTGTGCCCAGGTCAATATTCGCCAGTGCATCGAGTTCATTCATCACAATATCAATATTATCCGGACCGATACCTGTGCTCACAACAGACAATCTTTTGCTCCCAATATAACCGGTATGTGTAATAAATTCTCGGTGCCTGCTCTTGTATTCTATACGGTCGAAATACCTGCTGACAGATTCCACCCGGTCGGGGTCACCCACCGTGATGATGGTATCGGCCAGTTCTTCGGGTAAAAGGTTGAGGTGGTACACAGCGCCTCTTTCGTTCAGGATGAGTTCCGATTCTGCTATGGATTTCATGATTGTTTGAAAAATGATGGGGTATTACCGCTTAAATGTGCTTAAAAATACCCTATTTTTGCAACATCATCAACCTGAGGCTTGTATTATGTATAAGCCTGTAACAGGGTCCTTTGGCCGAGTGGCTAGGCAAAGCTCTGCAAAAGCTTCTACAGCGGTTCGAGTCCGCTAGGGACCTCCAATAACCCCGGGCAACCGGGGTATTTTGTACCATGCACATGAAAGACAGGATCATTCAATACGGCGGATGGCTGGCCTGCATCGCGTTAATAGGCACTTGCTTTTTGCCCTGGGTGCACATCCATTATATTGATGAAACCTTTACCGGCTTTCATGTGAAGCGTTTTGCCACCGGTACATATTATGGCCGCGCGGGAATCCCCATCAGCATCCTGACCGGGGTAATTTTTATCTTTATGCTCCTGCCTAAATTATGGGCCAAGCGCATCAACCTTTTTCTCTCCGCCCTTTTATTCGCTTATTGCATCCGCACTTATATTGTTTTCACCAGTTCACTGTTCGAAAACGAAGTAACGAGTAAACCCGGCATCTACCTCATCATCGTTTTTTCCCTCCTGATCCTGGTGGCCAGTATGTTTCCAAAAATGAACCAGGTCAACATGAAAAAAGCAGTCCGATAAGGCCTGCTTATATGTTGAATCAAGTAGTTTACTTTTTACGATTCGCCGGATTGTTGTTTTACCCAGGTATCTTTCAATGTAGCTGTGCGGTTGAATATCATTTTTCCGGGCTGCGCCTCTTTATCCAGGCAAAAATATCCCTTGCGGATGAATTGGTAACGGTCATCCATAGTCGCTAATAACAGGGAGGGTTCCACATAAGCTTTCTCAATCACCTGTAAAGAATCCGGGTTGATGTATTCCTTAAAGTCGCCTTCTTCCGCTGCCGGGTTCTCTACTTTAAACAACCTGTCGTACAAACGCACTTCAGCCGTTTCGGCATGCGGCACACTCACCCAGTGAATGGTGCCCTTTACCTGGAACTCCGTAGATCCGCTGCCGCTGCGGCTTTCAGGGAAATACTCGCATTGAATTTCTGTTACCCGACCGGCTTCGTCTTTGCTGTAACCGGTACATTGTACCACATAGGCGCTTTTCAGCCTCACCATGCTGCCCGGTGCCAGCCTAAACCATTTTTTGGGTGCAACTTCCATGAAGTCTTCACGCTCAATCCACAGCTCGCGGCTGAACGGAACATGGCGGGTACCAAGATGTTCATCGGGGCCGTTCTCGCTGATCAGGTCTTCCGTTTTGCCTTCTTCATAATTTGTGATCACAAGCTTCACGGGATCCAGTACGGCCATCACGCGAAGGGCTCTCTTGTTCAGGTCTTCGCGGAGGCAAAATTCCAGCAGGCTCAGGTCTATCAGGTTTTCCCTGCGGGCCACGCCAATTTTTTCGGCGAACATACGGATGCTTTCCGGCGTATATCCTTTGCGGCGAAAGCCACTGATGGTGGGCATCCTGGGGTCATCCCATCCTGTAACATGGCCCTCAGTCACCAGTTGGAGCAATTTTCGTTTACTCATCACCGTGTAGGTCATATTCAGCCTCGCGAACTCATACTGATGTGAAGGGAATATGCCGAGCTTCTCAATAAACCAATCGTACAATTCCCTGTGCGGCACAAACTCCAGCGTGCATATCGAATGCGTGATCCGCTCGATGCTGTCGCTTTGCCCGTGTGCGAAATCATACATGGGGTAGATGCACCATGTATCTCCGGTGCGGTGATGGTGCGCGTGTTTGATGCGGTAAATGATCGGGTCGCGCATGAGCATATTGCTGTGTGCCATATCAATTTTGGCACGCAATACTTTTTCCCCGTCGGCGTATTTGCCAGCTTTCATGTCTTCAAACATGCGCAGGTTTTCGTCTATGCCCCGGTTGCGGTATGGACTGTCTTTGCCGGGTTCTGTAGGTGTACCTTTCAGTTTCGCAATTTCCTCCGAGCTGCTGTCGTCAACATATGCCAACCCTTTTTTGATCAGGGTGACAGCATATTCATATAAAGTGTCAAAATAATCAGAGGCGTAAAATTCATTGGCCCAATGAAAGCCCAGCCAGCGGATATCTTCCTTGATGCTGTCTACATATTCCGTGTCTTCGGTAACGGGGTTCGTGTCATCAAAACGGAGGTTTGTCTGGCCGCCATATGTTGCTGCCAGCCCAAAATTCAGGCATATGCTTTTGGCATGCCCGATATGCAGGTAACCGTTCGGTTCTGGCGGGAAACGGGTCAGTATAAACTTATATTTTCCGGAAGCCAGGTCGGCTTCCACGATTTCTTCCAGGAAATTCAGGCTTTTTTCTTCGCTCATGTCTGTCAAAATGAGCCGCAAAGGTACAAATAAGCCGTCAAGGGTTAATCCATTTCCCCCATTTTCCTCAGGTAATTCGTGTGTGAAGCAATGGCGTGGCGCAGGCGGCGGTGTTCGATATACCGGATATTAAATTCCTGGCAGGTTTGTTTGATGATTTTGCTGATTTGCGGATAGTGGATATGGGAGATTTTCGGGAACAAATGGTGTTCGATCTGGAAATTCAAGCCGCCCACGAGCCAGGATAATAATTTGTTCTTTGTAGCGAAATTGGCCGTGGTTTGGATCTGGTGGATGGCCCATTCGTTTTCGATGCGGTTGCTATCTCCTTCAGGCACAGGGAATGCGGTTTCTTCAACTGTATGTGCCAGTTGGAAAACGACGCTGAGGATAAAGCCGGCGAAGAGGGTAAATACGAGGAACCCGATCAGCCATGATGTGAAGCCAACCATGTAAATGGGGAGCGCGATCATCATGAAAGCATAACCCAGTTTCGCGAACCAAAATGCGAAATGATCGAATGCACTCATTTTTTTAATGGGAACGTCACCTACTTTTTGGCGGAAATATTTTGTGTAATCAGATACAAACAACCAAACAATCAGCAGCAGCGTGTACAGGAACCATACATAGATGTGCTGATAGCGATGGATGAAATATTTTTTCTGTGTCTTGCACATCCTGAGCAAAGGTTTGATCTCGATATCGTCATCCACGCCATCGATATTGGTATATGTATGGTGGATGATATTGTGTTTGTTATTCCACATGATGCCGCTGGCGCCCAGGATATTGATCGTGAGGTTGCCCGCGATTCTATTGAGGGTAGGGTTGCTGCTGAAACTACCGTGAGAGCCATCGTGCATGACATTGAAGCCAAGTGCGGCAGTTAATCCGCCCATCAGGAGGCATTCGAGGATCGCCCACCATGGGGCCGGGGTAAAGAAAACGAGGTGGACGTATACCGCCACATATAGCGTGGTGAGCAGAATGGCTTTGAAATAAAGCGAGGCGTTACCCGTAGGTTTTATTTTGTTTTCGGTGAAATATTGTTGCACTCTTCTTTTGAGTTCCTGGTGAAATTGAGAACCCTGGATGTTTTTGAATTTTGGAGTAGCCATGTGAACTGTACTGTTTGGGGTGATATGTGTTGTGTGGACTTAGGTATTTTCGAGGATCAGTGCATCAAAGTTCCTGATACCGATCATTTTTTTTGATATAAAGCCTTCCGCATATTTCACACCAATCATCTTACCAAACATCTTGTACCTGTAGATAATACTGTCTAAAAAATCGGGCGTTGAAATATAAGTTTGGGGTTCGTCTGAATCAGGATTATGAAATTGTGTTTTAAAGGCGCGGATGGCTTCCAGTTTTTGCTCAAACACATCGGTTACATCAACTACAAAATCCGGTTTGAGGTACCTGTCCTGGATATAATGGAGTACGTATTTTGGGCGCCATGCTTCCTGTTCACTGCCATTCCTGAATGTCTGGATCTTTCGGAGACCGGATAGGAATGCCGCATCGGATACCAGGCTGGCGCTTCTGCCATGGTCCGGGTGCCTGTCTTCGGGCGCGTTGCATACAATGATGTCCGGACAGTAAGCCCTGATGGCTTCAATGACTTTCAATTGGGAGGCTTTGTCGTTTGCGAAAAATCCATCTGCCAACCCTAAGTTCTCCCTAACATCCACGTTCAGGATACTTGCCGCGTCTGCCGCTTCCTGCCGGCGTGTCTCCGTTGTGCCACGGGTGCCCAGTTCGCCCTCTGTAAGGTCGATAATCCCGGTTTTCTTACCTCTTTTCTTTTCTACAAGAAGCACACCGGAACAGCTTAATTCTACATCGTCCGGGTGTACCCCGAAGGCCAGGAGGTCTAATGTCATGTCCGAAATCAATCCCCTGCAAGATACGCATTTTCGGGTATGAAAGCGCCTTGTTCACGGTTTTGCACAGTCACGTGAACAAATATTTAACAAATCCGGGCTTACAATGCGCTGGTTTTGGAGATGTCGGTATAGCCATACAGTTTCTGCACTTCGATCACGATGCGTTCCATCACCAGGTCGTCGCGGCTGGCATCGTATGGCTGCTTCAGGCTGCTGTTGAAAAAAAATGCCACGGTTTGGTAGAACCTGGCGGTGAGCCCGCCTTTGTATTCTTTAATGATTTCGTAGCAGTTGTTACCCGTTTCTCGGTTGATGAGTTTCATCAAAACCTTACCCTGGTAAACCGATAGGTTTGTGAGGGGCGTGGTGAATTCCCTTTTGAGGTCTTTCTCCCTCGACTGGATGTATTTTTTTCGTTCGGATTTTTTGGGGATGTTTTCGAGGTGCCGGTTGATATCGTTCATCACCATACCTGCCCTGCGGGCATAGGGGTAAGTTACGTATACAGCGTTGCGCAAGCGGTTGTATTCAGCGCGGGCCCGGCGGTGGACATCCGTCATGTACCCGTACACATACAAACAACCCAGGGTTTTCATCTCAATCGTATCGCCCTGGTACACAACGGCTTCGCGTAAGAATGACCCGTCAGGCAGAGCTGTATCCTGTGCCATAGCAGGATGGGAGCAGAGCCAAAGGCAAATTCCCAAAAAGCTGGTCAATATCTTACGCGGCATACGGTAAATTTACATCTTTATCAGACGAATGAAAAGCCCGGAAATTCTTAAAGGATTCATAATTCTCACTTTTCTTGCCCTGCAGGCCTGTACGCAGCGCGATAATGCAGATGAACTGGCCCTGGAAGCTTATCAACGCCAACTTGATATAGAGACAGAAAAACGCATAGATGCTGCTTATCGTTTGATGCAAAACCGGTGCGATAGCCTGATGCAGCACAAAGTCCCACAAATGGTAGATTCGATAATCCGGGCGGAGGCCGGAAATCCATGAAGCCAATACTGTTATTATGCGTATTCCTGTCCATTGGGGCCTGCCGGAGAAACGAAACTTCACTTGAAGCAGCCAAACAAAGGGCCAGGCTTGCGGCAGACAGAAAAGTGGAACTTGTCATGCGGCAGTTGGCATCAGATTGCGCCCTTAGTTTGCAAAAAGAAACATATATAAGAGTGCAATTGTTACGCCGGCAAGCAACAAAGCGCCCTGCCAGCCCCTCATACCGGACCTCCGGATCAGGCTCACGATAAAGCCCGCGGCCATCAATATGATGCCGAACCATACCAGCACGATGTAGGGAAATACATAAGCCTTTACGGTTACGAAATCAATCATCTGGTCGGTTTCCCTGACGCCGATGCGCACTTTCTGGTCATCGCTGATCCCGGTAAACCGCACAAACAGGTTTTGCGCATACACCGTATCATCAACATGATGCAATCCAAATGAATCCACTTCCACCAATGGCAGGGCATGGTACCTCATGCTGTCGCGGCTGATGAACGTGATATCCGCCATGAGCGCCGCGTCGTCTTCCTGGTATTGGAAACGCTGGTTACGCGGGTTGCGCACCACTTTGTTGAGCACAAATTGGCCATTACCGTAAAATGCGGTGTCGCCAATGTGCATTTCAGTTACCTGGAATGTTGACGTGTCTTCTACGTTTTTATCTTTTAACGCGTATGATATGTATGTGAAAATGTCTCGGTTGAGGTATGTTTTCGTATCCGGGTTGCTGCTCATGTTGTTATCCTTCATCATGTACACATCGGGCTGCAACACAAATGATTCACTGATACCAGCAGACCCTTTTTCCTTTCTGTCGAATTGAAGCTTGTAAAATTTACGCCCTTTTTCATGCCCGGCTGAATCCTTGAGGTACGTGACTTCATAGTTCGACATGCGCGTGGGTACCTGGCGGATCAATGTTAGGTTCTCGAGCGGGTTATCCGTTTGCTTGGTCATGGGGTCTTTACCCGAAGCCGGCAATGTGATGCCATTCACCAGGCTGCTGCTGATCACTTCCTTGTTGCCCGAAGAAATGATCATGCCTGTCAGCATCAGCGCGAACCCGGCGTGCGTGAGCGAAGCGCCGGCCTGCTTGAGGTTCCCTTTGATCACGAGCCAGATATACATCGCGTTGGCCACTGTGGCATATATGCTGGCAAAGAGCGCGACATAAAGGGCCCCGAGGAAACCTGCGCCTTTACTGTAATAAGTGATTGGGTAGAAGATGGCCAGTAAACCGGTGATCAATGAAGCCACGAGGGTAGGGAAGGCGATTTTTTTCAGGAGGTATTTGCCCGGGGTGTGCTTGTATTTCATGTATTGGGCAATCGCGGTGAGCAAACCCACCACAATGGCCACCATCACCACTACTTTGTTGTATGAAAACTCCACATCTTCGGGAGGCGCGATGCTTGTACCGAAAACTTTATTGTACACAGGTACTGATGTCTTGGCAATGATGAACATCGCAGTCAGGAAAAATACGAGTGACCCGATGAACATCCAGAATTCCCTGGAACTGCTTTCTTCTTCCTTATGTATGGCGGGGATTTCTTTGTAATGCTTTACAAACATGACCAGCATAGGTAACGTGAACGCCAACACGAAGCTTCCAATCATCAGGTTGATGGCCTTGCCTGCTTCGGTGAATGAATGCACGGACGTATCGCCGAGTACGCCCGTTCTTGTCAGGAAAGTGGAATATAAAATAAATACGAGGCTCAGGATGATGAAGAAATAACTGGCGCGGAGCGAATGCCCGGTAGCCTGGTAAACAGCCATGGTGTGCAAGCCGGCAACCAGTATCAGCCAGGGCACCAGCGACGCGTTTTCAACGGGATCCCAGGCCCAGTAACCGCCAAAGCTGAGCGATTCGTAAGCCCATTTGCCACCCATCATGATGCCGACACCCAGTACACAGGCCGCGAACAGCGCCCAGGGAATGGCTGGTTTTACCCATTCGCCGAACTTACGGTTACGGATACCCGCATATGCGAATGCATAAGGTATCAGTGTACTGGCAAATCCCAGGAAGAGCACGGGGGGATGAATCACCATCCAGTAGTTGCGCAAGAGCACATTTAAGCCCATGCCATCCTTGATGAATTCCAGGTATTCGGGCCTGTTGAAGATAGGAGCGTCGAGTTCGTTTCGTGTCAGGTAAAAAGGGCTGCTGCCGATCTTTATGTCGGAGATATAGATGCCCAACAGCATCATCAACAGGAAAAACTGCGCGACGCTGATAACTGTCATGACTGGCGCCTGCCATTCCTGTTTCTTGTACCTGGCCATGAAAAACACGCCGATCAGTGCGTGCCAGATGGCCCAAAGCAGGAAACTGCCTTCTTGTCCTTCCCAGATACAAGCCAGTAAGTACCGGAATTCAAGTTCTTTTGACGCATGTTTGTATGCATACAAGTATTCGTACAAATGCTGCTGGCAGATGTAGAAAATCAATCCAAACACGGTGATTATGCCCAGCACCTGCACCAGGAAACTTCCCCTGGCAAGGGCCAGCCAACTGTCTTTTTCTGCATCCTGCTTTCGGGATGAGGCTTTAAAAAAAGCGATGGCCGCAATCAATGAAGCTACCCAGGATATGATGACCAGCAGATGGCCAAGTTTGCCAATGAAAAGGTTTTCGCCGATAAAATTCATGAGAAGCGTTTATGGATCAGTATTCGGTGGTGGTTTGCTCTTGCATATTTTTTTCCAGCTGGTTTTTGTCGTCTTTGTATTTGCTGGGGCACTTGAGCAATATGTCTTTACACTCGAAATGATCTTTCTGCATTTTGCCTTTCATCACAATACGCTCACTCTTCTCCAGATCGGTTGGCTTGCTGTTGTAGTATACAACTTTTGTTTTTCCTCCCAGGCTGTCGATGGCATGAAAAGCCAGGAAATTGGGATTTTTTACCGGGTCATATTCGATGGGTTGGGAGAGGTCAAGTTTGGCGATGATATGTACAAACTTGCCTTCTTTCTTTTTAGCTGAGTCAATGCTGTCGTAGGTAGAGAAATCAACGGAATACATCAGCAAACCGCCGATCAGTGCGGCGATGCCAATCAGGATGATGATATGTGTCTTTTTCATAATGATTTCTTGCCGCAAAGGTACATCAAATTGGGGCTCAGGCAGATAAACTGTTCGCTTTTTTACGTCTTTCACAAAGCAAATTGTCAACTATATTTGCACCGCATTTCATATCATCATTTGAATACATACAACTATGGTTGACCTGTCAACTTTTGATCCCAATTCAGTGGGTAATCCCAATAATAATATATTCGGTCTCCCATTTGAGGAAGATGAAGCCCGAATCGTGATTTTGCCCATACCCTGGGAAGTAACGGTGAGTTACAGCGCTGGCACGGCCCGTGCGCCGGAACATGTGTTTAATGCCAGTTTACAGGTTGACTTGTTTGACCCGGAATTCAAGGACGCTTGGAAACAAGGGTTTTATATGCGTAAGCCTGATCAAAAAATCCTGATCAAGAGCGATTACCTGCGCAAGGAAGCAGAATTATACATCAATTACATCTCACAGGGCGAAGACGTGAACAAGAATAAGTTCATGTGCAAGACGCTGAAAGAAATCAACCAGGGCAGTGTTTTCCTGAATGAGTGGGTGTTCCAGCAAACCCGCGACCTCCTGGCTGCCGGTAAACTCGTGGCCTTGCTTGGCGGTGACCACAGCACACCCATGGGATATTTCAAAGCCATCGCGGAAAAATATCCTTCGTTTGGCATCCTGCAAATTGACGCGCATATGGATTTGCGCAAAGCTTATGAAGGGTTTAAATATTCCCATGCTTCCATCATGTACAACGCGATTGAGGAAATACCTCAACTGGCCAGGTTGGTGCAGGTAGGCATACGCGATTATTGCGAAGAAGAGTTTGATTATATGGTTGCCAGCAATAACCGCATCATCACGTATTTTGATAAAGACATAAAGGAAAGGCAGTACGAAGGTTTGCGCTGGAAGGATATTGCCGATGAAATTGTGTCGCACCTGCCCGAACATGTGTTTTTGTCATTTGATATTGACGGGCTGGATCCTAAATTATGCCCGCATACCGGAACGCCCGTACAGGGAGGCTTCGAAACAACTGAAGTGTTTTATCTGTTGAAGAAACTATTGCAAAGCGGAAGGCGGATAGTGGGTTTTGATTTGAATGAAGTGGGCGTCAGCCAGGATGAATGGGATGAAAACGTTGGCGCGCGCGTTTTGTATAAACTCTGCAATATGCTGGCTGTCAGCAATCCCCGATAATCAAACGGTTACGCATGTACGAAATTAACCTGCCAGACCAGCGGACGCGTTTTTATCCGTTGGTTACTTTTTTCATGCTGCTGATCAACACATTCATGTTTGGTTACCTGCTGAGCAGGGCCAGTGATGATGTGAAAGGCTATTCCCTGATAAAAATTGGTTTTATTCTTGGGTTGGTTTCACTCGTTTTTTTTACCGTCCAGCGGTACAGGAAGATTTTGCTCAGTTACAAGCCCGAGATCGCGTTTATCATCATGGCATTGACCTGGTTTTTCCTAGGCGCTTTCTGGCAAGGTTTGCTGATGTTGCTGGTGGCTGTGATGGGATTGATCAGCAGCCGCAAACAAGTGTTGCTGATTTCACAGGAAGGCATTCAACTGCCGGGTTTGCGCACGAAGAAAATAGCCTGGGCCGACGTGTCAAACATTGTGATCAAAGATGCCATCCTCACCATCGACCTGAAGGATAACCGCTTGTTTCAACTGCTGCTTGATGTAAACGACCGTTCGCGCATTAAAGAAGATGAGTTTAATGCGTTTTGCAGGTCGAAGCTGCATTTTTAATTTTAGTCATTTTAACCCGTTAAGTTGCGGGCTCTTTACCAGGCATATCAGACTCATCGGTTGCCTGATCTTTTCCTTTCAAATAGGTGGGCAGGTTTAATCCGGCCATATTAAACAAGTCATTTAACGGTGGAACAGTTTTCATCATGCCTGATACAAAGTTGGCGGTGGATCCATTGCCGTTGTCTGACTGTCCTGAATCCCAGACTGTGATTTTATCAATCTTGATATTCTTGACTGCTTCAACCTGTGTCCTCACAAGTTCTGGCAGTTTTTCAATTAAGAGTAATTGGAATGCTTTTGTGGGATCGCCTCCTGCAGCAGACACTACTTCCTTATAACCTTCGGCTTGTTTTGTCAATATTTCATACAAGCCTTTTGCTTCAGCTTCCATTTTTGCAAATATGGCATCGGCCTCACCCTTTGCCTGAACACGGATTCTCTCTGCTTCCGCCTGCGCTTCTATAATCGCTTTTTGTTTTGAAATTTCTGCAGGGATGACTACGTTCGCGTTTTGTGTTGACCTTTCCCTTTCTGCCCTGGCTGCTTCAGCTTTTTGTTCTGCCTGGTAGGCTTCTTCCAAAGCCTTTGCCTGTTGAACTTTTTCAGACGCCAATGCCAACCGGAGCGCTTCGGCTTCCTTCTCCCTGCGCAGGGCATCCGATTGTGCTATGGCAATTTTGGCTTCATTCTCACCCTTAATCGCTATTGCATTTGCCTCTGAAGTTTTCACACGGGTATCTCTTTCCGCTTCCGCTTTTCCGATAGATTCATCTTTTGTGGCTGAAGCAATACTGATTTCCTTGTCTTTTTGCGTGATGGCAATTTTTACATCCCGGTCACGATGTGTTTCTGCGATTTGCGTATCTTTTTCACGGTCTGCCGCGGCCTTACCTGTTTCACCTATTTTTTCCTGTTCAGCCACACTGATCTTCGCTTCATTGATCGCTTTGGCGGCAGCTTCCTTACCCAGGGCTTCAATATAACCAGATTCGTCTTTGATATCGGTGACATTCACATTGATCAGCTTTAGGCCTATCTTTTTTAATTCGCTGTCAATGTTCTTGGAGATATTATCCAGGAATTTATCACGATCAGAATTGATTTCTTCAATGGTCATTGTAGCAATCACCAGGCGAAGTTGTCCAAACAGGATGTCTTTTGCCAGTTCCTGGATTTGTTCCGTTTTCAAACCAAGCAGCCTTTCCGCGGCTGTATTCATGCTATCCGCTTCGGTGGATATGGCGATGGTGAAACGGCATGGCACATCCACCCTGATATTCTGACGGCTCAGGGCGTTGGTAAGGTTTGCTTCAATTGATAATGGTTTTAAATCAAGAAATGCATAATCCTGTATCACCGGCCAAACAAATGCGCCGCCGCCATGAATACATTTCGCCGTAGTTCCGCCTGTCCTTCCATAAATAACCAATATTTTATCTGAAGGACAGCGTTTATACCTGGCGACCAATGCCGAGATAGTGACAAAGATGACCACTACGGCCACCACAATAATCATGAAAGAAGACATACTATAATGGTTTAACGATTAACAACTCATTGTTTTCAATACCGGAGACCAACACCAATTTCCCTGTTTCAATTTTATCGCCTTCAGTGATGGCATCCAATTCGCGTACAGATCCTTTTACGCTGATTAAAACCTTACCCTTGCCGGATTTCTGCCCTGGAATGGTTAAATATACTTCGGCAGTTTTATTTAGGGTACTATTAATGGTAAAGCTGTTATTTTCAGCAAGTTTTTGCACCTGTCGGATGATCAGGAAAAACAACATCACAAAGCCAATACCCACAATAGTGGCGGCAATGATTAAAAGCGTGTTGTTCAGTTTGCCATACAATGAAATTCCCGTCCAGCTGAAGCCCAGCAAAAAGTTAACCAGGTTTCTGAATGAGAATAACTGAAACGGGCTATCTGCACCATCCAGGTTGCTGTCAAAGTCTGCCTCCAAACCATCCGTGGCATCAACGCCAATAAAAGTCATAACAGACTGAATGATGAAAACCAGGCTAACAGGTATGGCCACATACCAAAATGCCTTTAACAAGGGTGCCATTTGATCAAAAAATTCCATATCCGGTTTTTTGGGTGAACTTGGTATGAAGATAACCATTTCAATTTGATTGATCATGAACCGCATCAGGCAAATGCATTAATTTTGCCCCATGCAAAACAGCCTTCAATCCCCATTTTTACTGTATTCCGATGGCCAGGGTAATATTTTTGAAGATACCAGTTTATACACGGTAGGCAGGTCCGGCTGGGATGCAATCCCCATACCTGTTGACGAATGGATCGTTTTACCCGAAGGTGGTCAGTTATACGAACTGCCCGGCAGGAGGGGGATTGGCATAGATGTGCAAACAGGGGAAATGCGTTTATGCGAAAAGGGTTGGGCTGTGGCCGCCTTTATACCACCCGCGCATACCGGTTTTTACCTCTCGGCCTACGAAACCCTTCCCGACGCGCCGACTTTGCCGTTGTTTTGTTATACAGCCGCCGGTTGGAGGGATGACCAGATATTTGTACCGGCCGTCCGCATTGAAAAAGACATCCGGCAGGAGTGCGCCGGATACGATGCCGGACTGATAGATGCGGGCGCGCATCAGCTCCTGGCCACATATCCGCACAACAGGCTGGTGAAGCACCTGATGGAAAACTGCTGCATGACGTATACCTGCCCGGCCGCCCGTAACCTGGCCCTTGGCCGCTGGGAATGCCCGGTACCGGTATCTCCGGCCTGCAATGCCAACTGCATCGGTTGCATCAGTTTTCAACCCGAGGAAGAAAATATTGTGAGCACGCAAGACAGGCTGACTTTTAAGCCAAGCCCCGAGGAAATCGTGGAGTTTACCGTGCCACACCTGGAAACAGCCCCTTTCCCGATTGTCAGTTTCGGACAGGGTTGCGAGGGCGAACCATTGCTGATGTGGGAAACCATCAGGGATGCCATCATCGAGATCAGGAAACATACGTCAAAAGGAAGCATCAATATCAATACCAATGGCAGCAAGCCGGATGCCGTGAAAGCCCTTTGCGAAGCCGGGCTCAACAGTATCCGTGTGAGTACGAATTCTGCCAGGGAAAATATTTATACGGCTTATTACAGGCCGAATAATTACCAGTTTAAGGATATCGTGGAGAGCCTGAAAGTGGTGAAAGGGTATGGGGGATGGACGAGCATCAATTACTTCGTATTTCCGGGCATGACGGATAGTGTGGAGGAGTATGAGGCCTTACGGTCACTCATACACGAAACCGGGCTCAATATGATACAGTGGAGGAATTTCAATATCGACCCCGACTGGTACCTGGGTAAAATCAATGTGCATGATACCGGTGAATGCATGGGTATGAAGCAGATGATGGAACTGATCAGGGAAGAATTCCCGGACCTGAAATTCGGATACTTTAACCCTTCCATGGAAAGGATCAAAGGCAATTACGAAACGGATTTCGCCCACTGATTATTTATATTCCCCAAAAACCTGCCGCAATGTATCGGCAATTTCCCCGAGGGTGGCGTAAGCCTCCACGGCTTCCAGCACTACAGGCATGATGTTTTCTCCTGATGTGGCGGCGGCCGTTAATTTTTGCAGGCATTCCTGTACCCTCAAGTTATCGCGCCTGGATTTCAAATCCTGCAAACGTGCGGATTGTTGCTGGCGGATGCTTTCGTCAATCCGTAATACGGGGATTTTTTCTTCGCCAGTACTGGTGAAAGTATTAACGCCAACAATTAGCTTTGAACCTTTCTCAATATGTTGCTGGTATTCATACGCGCTGCGGGCAATTTCATCCTGTATGAATCCTTCTTCAATGGCAGACACGCTGCCTCCCATGGCGTCGATGGTTTCTATCAGTTTCCAGGCTTCGGCTTCTACCTGGGAGGTGAGCGCTTCCACATAATAACTGCCGGCCAAAGGATCGGCGGTATCGGCCGCGCCGCTCTCAAATGCCACCACCTGCTGCGTGCGCAGGGCAATGCGTGCCGCTTCTTCTGTGGGAAGCGAAAGCGCTTCATCGTAACCGTTAGTATGCAGCGATTGGGTGCCGCCCAGTACAGCCGCCAGCGTTTGTACGGTGACGCGGCTGATATTGTTCAGTGGCTGTTGCGCGGTTAGCGTACTGCCTCCGGTCTGGGTGTGAAAACGGAGCATCATCGCTTTTTCATCTGTGGCGCCCATCGACTTCATCATGGCGGCCCACATGCGCCTTGCAGCCCTGAATTTGGCAACCTCTTCAAAAAGGTTATTGTGCGCGTTGAAAAAGAAGGAGAGCCTTTTGCCAAATACATTGATGTCAAGCCCTTTGTTAATGGCCGACTGCACGTATGCCTTACCGTTACTAAGGGTAAACGCAATTTCCTGGACCGCAGTACTGCCTGCCTCACGTATATGGTAACCTGAAATGGAAATGGTATTCCATTTGGGCACTTCACGGCTGCACCATTCAAAGATATCGGTGATGATGCGCATGGAAGGTTTGGGCGGATAGATATAAGTACCGCGCGCGGCATATTCTTTGAGGATATCGTTTTGAATGGTTCCGTTTAATTTGGCGGGATCGGCACCCTGTTTTTTTGCGAGGGCCACATACATGGCCAGCAGGATGAACCCGGTGGCATTGATGGTCATGGAAGTGGAAACATCTTCGAGTTTGATCCCTGCAAATAATTTCTCCATGTCTTCCAGGCTGTCAATAGCCACACCCACTTTACCCACTTCACCGTCGGCCAGCGCATGATCGCTGTCGTACCCGATTTGCGTAGGAAGGTCAAACGCGACGCTCAAACCGCTCACACCCTGGCCGAGCAGGTAATGGTAGCGTTTATTGCTTTCCTCCGCGGTGGAAAAACCGGCATACTGCCTCATGGTCCATAACCTGCCCCGGTACATACTGGATTGCACCCCGCGCGTAAACGGGAATTGCCCGGGTAGTGACGTATCGGCAGTTGGTAAGTCGGCAGCAGTGTACACTTCTTTTACCGGGATGCCGGAATCGGTTTGTAAGGGTTTGTCTGACATAGTCCTGTGCGGGGTTGGGAAATGTAATGGATATGGTTTACTCAATTACCTTGCTGGCTTCATACCGGAGGGCATCTAATACAATTACGTTCAGTTCGGCGTCTTTATTCATGCTGTATTCGAGGATGCGTTTGCCCAGGTCGAGCGCGGTGGCCTGCGGTGGGAGCGTGCCTGCTATCTGGTTGATGATGTATATGTTCTGGTCTTTCAACCGTGTAACAGCATGCCAAACTTCGGGGCTCACATAAATTTGCTGGCTCACATTGTACTCATATTCCGTTTTCAGTGTTTCCACCAGGGATGCATGCAGGCTGGCGGAACTTGTATTCATGGAATCCACACGGCCAATCAGGTTTTTCAATCCCGACCTTTCCGCAAAAACCGTTAGGCGCTCCAGTGCCTGGAGTTTTAATTTCGCGGTTTCATTGTTGATACCCAGGCGTTCCCGGATCAGTTCTTTCATATTCCGGAATTCAAACAGGAGGATGCCCAGGACACTCAGTAAAATCAGCAAAACGGCCACTTCCACATACCTGAAATTAAACTCTACAAGAAAAATCATATCTAAGGTTTAGGCAACAAAATTAATCAAGATGGGCCAACAAATTCCAGCTTTCGAAAATAGCCTTGTTCCCAATCGCTGGATTTCTGTTATACCTTTGTAGCAAATTGATGATTATGGAAACAGTTAAAGCTTTGCCGGTGCAGTTCACGGCTTCGGCCATCGCGGAAATCAGGAGGCTTTTACAGGAAAAAGCGGAAGGCGATACCAGTACGTTTTTGCGGGTAGGTGTGAAAGGCGGCGGTTGCAGCGGGATGACCTATGTACTTGATTTTGATGAACGCAAAGCCAATGATGATGTCTTTGACATTGAAGGTATTCCCTGCGTAATGGACCGTTCGCATGGCATATACCTGGCAGGTATGGAAATTAATTGGGAGGGAGGATTAAACGCGAGGGGGTTCACATTTAAAAACCCTAATGCCAGCAGCACCTGCGGTTGCGGCACCAGTTTTGCCGTATAATTTTTTTACGCATACATGATTATAAAAAATGCCCGTTCTTTCGACGGGCATTTTTTATGAATATATTATTTCAGGATCAGGCTTTGGCAGCAGCGGCTTTGGTCACCACTTCATCAGCCTTACCCAATGGTTTATCTTTTGCAAAGTCGACCAGTACTGGTGCACCCACAAAGATAGATGAGTAAGAACCGGTGATCACACCAACCAGCATCGCGAAAGCGAAACCACGGGTTACTTCACCACCGAAGATGAACAACACGAGCAGTACCAGGAATACCGTTACGGATGTCATGATGGTACGGCTCAGGGTATCGTTGATGGCCCTGTTGATGATGGTTGTTTTGTCGGCATTCTTCATGCCACGGCTGTATTCGCGGATCCTGTCGAACACGATCACCGTATCGTTCATCGAGAAACCAATAACGGTCAGGATGGCGGCGATAAAGTGCTGGTCGATTTCCAGCGGGAATGGAACGATTTCGCGGCAGAAAGAGAATACGGCGAGGGTAACCAATACGTCGTGCAGGATGGTGAGGATGGTACCGGCTGAATACCTCCAGTCGCGGAAGCGGATGAAGATATACAGGAAGATCACCAACACAGCGAATAATGTCGCTTTAACGGCGCCGCGTTTCAGGTCTTCCGAAATGCTGGGCTGCACCGTTGTGGAACTTTCAATATGCTTCTTCCTAAAGTCATCGAAACTCAGGGTTGCAGGCAACACCTTTTTCAAGCCTTCATACATTTTTGTTTCAACCGCTTCATCCGCATTGTCAACTCCTTTCATGTATGATGTGGTGATGTTCAGGTGCCTGTTATCGCCAACTGTTTTGATCACAGGGTAATCACCGAATGCATTTTTCAGGTCATCGCGGATATCGTCATTGTTAACCGGTTTGTCGAACGAAACAGTATAACTGCGTCCACCCTTGAATTCCACACCTTGGTCGAACCCATTGAAGAAGGAAGCGACACCCAGTAAACATACAATAGTGGAAATCACGTAAGCGATCTTCCTTTTTTCAATGAATTTGAAATTGGCATTCTTGAAAATATTTTCAGAAAGCTTGGTGGAATATTTAAGGTGACGGTTTTTGTTGGTGAAGATATCGGTTACCAGCCTGGATACCAGGATACCGCAGAAAAGCGAAAGCAGGATACCGATAATCTGTGTGGTGGCGAAGCCCAATACCGGGCCCAAACCAAAATACACCAGGATGATCGCAGTTAACAATGACGTTACGTGCGCGTCGATAACCGGCGGCAATGACCGGTTGTAACCGTCGCTGACCGCTTGCTGGTATGTTTTTCCGGCACGCAATTCATCCTTGATCCTTTCAAAAATAATTACATTGGTATCTACGGCCAGGCCGATGGTCAGTACCAAACCGGCGATACCGGCGGCAGTCAGCGTCAGGCCCATGGCTGTAAGGATGCCCACGGTAAACAGCAGGTTCAGGATCAGGGCTGTGTTTGCCACCCAACCGGCTGTATTATAATATATGAGCATCAGGATGAAGATCACGGCAAATGAAATCAGGAACGACATGGCGCCACCACGCACGGCATCTTTACCGAGGGTAGGGCCCACCACCTGCTCAGCCACAATTTTGGCCGGTGCATCCAGCTTACCAGATTTCAGGATATTCGCAAGGTCCTGCGCTTCTTCAACCGTGAAGTTTCCGGAAATTTCAGAACTGCCGCCTTCAATTGGCCCGTTTACGTTTGGCGCGCTGTACACAATATCGTCGAGTACAATGGCAATCGGACGGCCTACGTTTTTAGTAGTCAGCCTGGCCCAGGTTTTAGATCCTGTACCGGTCATTTGCATTTTAATGGCAGGCTTGCCATATTGGTCATAGTCCTGGCGGGCTTCATCCACACCATCGCCTTCCAGCGGCGCTTTTTCAGAGCCGGGGATGGTTTTGAGGATGTAGAGGGGCAGGAAACGTGCATTTCCTTTTGCCGCTTTTTCTTCCAGGCCAAACACGAATTTGGCGTTTGAAGGCAGGGCGTTTTTCACTACATCGTTATTGATGTATGAATAAAACAATCCTGTATCCTTAAGCGCTACAGCGCCAATGTTGGGAGAATAATAAGGGCGTCCATTAGCATCAGCTTGTGGCTGAATGGGGTTGATGATGCTCAGGAATGGATTGGCATTCTTAGCAGCAAGGGCAGAATCTTTCAGCGCTGTGGTATCACCTGCACTGATTCCGTTTAAGTAATTCTGAAGGCTTTTATCGGCATTCACCAGGGCCTGGTCTAATTCATCGAGGCGGTACACTTCCCAGAACTGCAGGTTCGCGGAAGACTGCAACACTTTACGTACCCTTTCCGGATCCTTGATGCCGGCCAGTTCCACGTTGATCACACCTTTGTTTTCGTCAAGGTTGATATTGGGCTGTGCCACACCGAATTTATCGATACGCTTTACCAGGATCTTGTACGTTTGATTGATGGCGCCTTTGGCAACGGTTTTAATCTTATTGATAACAGCGTTGTCGTTATCGCTGATCTTAATGTCTTTACCAGGGCCGGCGAACAGTCCGGATAATTTACCCGTTCCGTTTTGCTTAATATAATTGTCCGCGAACAGCGTTATGAAATCCGTTTCGCTTTTTTGTTTTTCCGCGCGGGCCGATGCCAAAGCTTTTTGCAGAGCCTGGTCTTTAGGGTTATTGCTTAATGACTTCAGCAAACCTTCGAGGCTCACATCCATGGTCACGCTCATACCACCCTGCAGGTCAAGGCCGAGGTTCAACTCGTTTTCCTTGCACTTCTGGTAGCTGGTACCCACGATCGGGAAGATGCTTTCATCTTTGGTGCTATCGAGGATGCGCTGTGTTTTTGCTTCAATCAGTGCTTCCTTAGCTTCGGGCGACAGATTAGTTGTCAGGGGTTTCACCAAACGCTCCGCCTGTGCTCTGACCTTTTTCTCATGGCTGCGGATCACCCAGGTGTAGGACAATTCCCACAATGATATCAGGGCTAACGCGATGGTAAAAAACCAGACTAAACCTTTCAGTTTCATGTTACAGTACTTTTTATCTAGTAGTTAGTTTTTAGAGTTGGCAAAGATAGGGGAAAAATGGTACCATAACAGGGGCCTTGGTTTTTTCAAAAAATGCCATATTGCAGCCCGAAATGAGCCTCAAAACCATCATTCTAAGCCTGTTTTCCGGACTTTTGGCCTTGAAATACCCCGGAAGGGCATTTTCGGGCACGAATCATCCCGGTAATGACATTTCTATTATGAACGATACCTTGCCATTCCCGCCCGAGGCCGGCGACAACCTGTTGGTTAACCTGATGAAGCGGGACCCGGCATTTTTTCAACCCATCCTCAGCCAGCCTGATACCTTTCGGGTACAAATTATATATACATCCATACAGCGCGACAAATCGGGTAAGCCTTCATTAACCAACCACCGTTACCGCTTAAACCCAAATGAATATTTCTACCCGGCTTCAACCATCAAGTTGCCGGTAGCGATCCTGGCGGTGGAGAAAATGCGCGAACTGGGGCCATTGGGCATCAACCGGAATACCTGCATGGTAACCCGGCCGGCAGGGGAGCGATTGCCCGGGCATTACAATGAGCCCAACGCTTTGGATGGAAAGCCATCGATTGATATGCTCATCCGGAAATTGTTTTTGGTAAGTGATAATGATGCATATAACCGGTTGTATGAGTTTATAGGGCAGGAGGAAATCAACCAACGGTTGCAAGCCCTTGGATTCCCGTCTGCTGAAATCAGGCACCGGTTAGACGTATCAATCAGTGAAGCGGAAAACCGCATCGCCAATGCCATAGATTTTTATGGGCCATCAGGAAATTTGATGCACCAGGTGCCGGAGCGGCGCAGCGCATGTTCATTTACCAAAAGAAGCGACCGCTTGGGCAATGCATATTATAAAGGCAATGACCTGGTTATGGAGCCCATGGATTTTTCTAATAAAAACCGGATGGGTTTGGCCGACCTGCATGAAACACTGCTGCGACTGGTATTGCCCGAAACGGTGGAGGAACATAAGCGCTTCCGCTTACTGGATGAAGACAGGTCTTTTCTGCTTAAGGTTATGTCGCAGTTTCCCAAAGAATCCGTTTACCCTTCATACCCTGAACCTGATTACGGTAACGGGTATGCGAAGTTTATCCTGCCCGAGGATGCTTCGCAAACAAGAAAGAATCCGATCCGCAGCATCAATAAAAGCGGCATGGCTTACGGGCATTTATTGGATGTGGCTTATGTTTTTGATGAACACACGGGCGTGGAGTTTTTTCTCTCTGCCATTATATGTTGTAACCGGGATGGTATTTTAAATGATGATGTGTATGAATATGAAGAAACCGGTTTTCCATTTTTTAAAAGACTGGGCCAGCTATTATATCAATATGAACGGGAAAGAAAGAGGCCGCACCGCGCGGATTTTTCAGAATTGATATTTTCGCCCCGATAATTAGCTACTTTTACCTTTTACCAGAATACGATTGCCATGCACTTATCATCTTTGTTGACCCGGTTCAACGAACCGGAAACCCTTAAAATGGCCAAGCTGGGCCGTGAACTCAGGGCCAAAGGCGTTGACCTCACCGACCTGAGTTTGGGCGAACCGGATTTTGATACGCCCCAACATATTAAGGAAGCTGCCAAAAAAGCCATTGACGATAATTTTAGTCATTATACGCCTGTTGCCGGTTTTCTTGACCTTCGTGAAGCCGTATGCGCCAAACTCAAACGCGATAACGGTTTGCACTATACGCCGGAGCAGGTGGTGGTGAGTACCGGCGCTAAACAAAGCATTGCCAATACCGTACTCGCGATTGTTGACCAGGGTGATGAAGTGATTATTCCCACGCCATACTGGGTTACTTACAGTGAAATCGTAAAACTGGCGGGTGGGGTACCGGTGCTGGTGAAAACATCTTTCAAGCATGGATTTAAAATTACTGCCGATGAACTCAGGGCGCATATCACGCCGAAGACAAAACTCTTCATGTTTTCATCTCCCTGTAACCCTACCGGTGCCATATACACGAAGGATGAGCTGGCATTGCTGGTGAATGTGTTTGAACAACACCCGGGTATATTTATTATGAGTGATGAGATTTATGAGCATATTAATTTTACGGGTGAGCATGTCAGTATCGCTTCTTTTCCATCTGTGAAAGAACGGTGCATCATTATCAACGGGCTCAGTAAAGGCTTTGCCATGACGGGCTGGAGGCTCGGCTATATCGCAGCTCCTGCAGAGATTGCAAAAGCCTGTGATAAAATCCAGGGTCAATTTACCAGCGGTGCCAACTCGATTGCGCAGCGCGCCGCCGTTACAGCCTTATTGGGCGATTTAAGGCCCACCCTCGACATGGTGAAGAAATTCAGGGAGAGGAGGGATATTGTGATGCAACTGATGTCGGCCATTCCCGGATTGGAATGCCATACACCACCCGGGGCTTTTTATGTTTTTCCTGATGTGAGCGCTTACTTTAACAAAAAAACGCCGGACGGTTCATTGGTTGAAAATGCCGACGACCTCTGCATGTACCTGCTCAATTCTGCGCATGTGTCGGTGGTAACGGGCAAGGCATTTGGCGAACCCAATTGCATACGCATGTCGTTTGCGAACAGTACGGAAAATATTAAAAAGGGATTTGAGAAAATCAGGCTGGCTTTGGCTTCCTTATCCTGATCGTATATAACGGTACCGGCTACACGAAATTCGCCGCTCTTTGCATGAGTTGCCCGTGCAGTTCCAAAACCTGTGGTATCAGCAATTCCGTTTCATTGTTTTGCAGCACATAGGTACAACGCGCCATTTTTTCTTCCTCATTCATTTGGCGGTTCATGCGGGCCAATACCTGTTCTCGGCTCGCCCCATCGCGTTCCATCGTTCTTCTTATGCGCAGGTCCGTTGGCGCGTACACGCCGATAACGGCATCAAGTTGCGCATCTGAACCGCTTTCAAAAATCAGTGCCGCTTCTTTAATAGCGTAGGGCGATTGCTGTTTCCGCATCCAGGTTTCCGCATCCGCGATGGTAACCGGGTGCACGAGTGCATTTAATACCTGCAGTTTGGCGGGATCACGAAAAACAATGCCCGACAGGTATGCGCGGTTCAGTGTGCCGCCTGCATAACTATCGGGCCCAAATGTTTTTTGTATGTCTTCTCTCAGCTCCTGGTTTTCGTTCATGAGCCTTTTTGCGGCGTCATCGGCATAATATACCGGTATCCCCAACAGTTCGAAAATTCTCGCCACCGTGGTTTTCCCGCTGCCGATACCGCCTGTTAGGCCCACACGCATCATGATGCTGATTTTGTGTCAGCTGGTTTGTTGACATTGGCTGTCCATTCCATGCTGATCGCGCTTTTTTCAATTTTAATGTAGCTGCCCGGGCTGGTTTCCAGCGACAGCGTGCCATCATCATTTACTTTATTTACTGTACCATGGATACCCGCGATGGTAACAATCTTATCGCCTTTCTGGATGTTCGTGATGAACTTCTTTTGCTCTTTGGCTTTTTTAGCCTGGGGGCGGATCATGAACAACCAAAATACCAGGATCATCATACCCATCATGATCAGGGTGCCGGTGCTGCTGGCTTTGCCGGAAGGATCAGGCGTCATCAAAAAAATGTTCAGTAATGAAAACATGTGTAAGGTTTGATTTAAGTGAAAAATGATTGGATATACTTTATTTATTGTTCTTTGCCTAAAACAGTGCCTTTCATGATCAGTTCCGGGAAAGCCGGACTGGCATTGGAACTAACGGTTACGCTCTTGTGCGCTTCCCCAGGGCGGTTCGCGCTGTTGAACTTAACCTTGATAAAACCCAGTTCACCGGGCTTTACGGGCGCCTGTGGCTTATCGCCCACGGTGCAACCGCAACTGGCCGATACATTGTTCACCACCAAAGGTTCAGAACCTGTATTCTTGAAACGGAAACTATATTCCACGAGTTCGCCTTCGCGGATGGAGCCAAAATCGTATATGCTGTCAATGACCTGGACGCTGGTAGGGGCTAACGCTTCTACAGGGGCCGCGGCACCTGCGTTGTGGTCGTGCTGGTCTGTTTTGCGCACATCGCAGGAAGCCAGGGATATCAGTATGGAAGCCGGTAAGGCCAGGAGCAGTATATTTCTGTTCATACCTTGATACATATATTGGTTACAATATGCTGTTCTTAAATTGTTTTTTGTGGATCTTATTGTCAGCCGTCAGCTCCTTATGGATATTGTCGAGCAAGCCGTTGACAAACTGTCCGCTCTGCACCGTACTATATGCCTTGGCAATATCAATATATTCATTGATGGTAACCTTGGTGGGAATGGTTTCAAAATACAGGAACTCGCAAACGCCCATTTGCAGGATAATCAGGTCGAGTGAGGCGATGCGCTCTGCATCCCAGTTTTTCAATTTGGGTTTGATGAGCTCGAGTGTCACTTCTGATTTTTCCAAAACTGTTTTCAGCAGGCTTTGCGCGAACTCCCTTTTCTCCGGGCTTAAAATATCCAGGAAACTGTACTGTCCCGGCTTAGAAAGGTAATTCAATACCAGGGTGTGCATCATTTCGGCATCATCGTCCCAATTGATAAAATGCTCTTCAATATGGCTGATAAAATGCTCGTTGGGGAGCATGAGTTGCGTGAAAATGAATTCCAGGATTTTTTTCTCAGATTTTTTATCACGGGCGCCCAGTTGCGTGTACTCTTCATACTCTTCGGTCGCCAACAGTTCCTGGTAGATTTTTTTCAGCAGGTCGCTGTCGAGTACCTGGCTGCAATGCCCATCGTCACTGGCTTTAATAAAACTGCTGTCTTCCAGGATTTTCCAGAGTACTTCATTACCGGCAATCCGCGTATTTACGGCCAGGTCGCCGGCGCTGGGCAAATGTTTGCTTGCTTTCAGGCGGGCATCCGTTTCGGCATACCGGGCCAGTTCTGTCAGAAAATATACAAGGTAAACATATAAAAGCCGGCTTTCTTCGATCTTACGGGTCAGGATTGCCTGCGGTTCCCCGGGCTTTACCTCACCCTGGGCTGTATCCAGGCTGTACAGGGTCTGCATCACTTTCACCCGGATATTACGTCTGCTGATCATGCGAAGAACTTTATTAATGGACGGCAAAATTAAGGTATTCGGGCCTGACTGCCACGGGATTAACGCTTTTTATACGTAAAATGAAAAAATGTCTTGTTTTCAATCCCTGAACCTGACAAGGCGGGAGGGAAAACCTGACAACAATGGCAGAAATGCCATTTGGTACGGATTTGGCTGTCCTTGCGTGCCCGAATGATCGGGTACCAGATTCTAAACAAAATCAAACCTATACGTTTATGGCAAAGAAGTTAAACATTACCCCATTGCACGACAGGGTGATTGTAAAACCAGCCGCCGCTGAAGAGAAAACGGCCGGTGGTATCATTATCCCGGATACAGCCAAGGAAAAACCGCAGCGCGGTACCGTAGTGGCAGCAGGCCCCGGTAAAAAAGACGAACCCGTAACCGTAAAAGCCGGTGACACCGTACTGTATGGCAAATATGCAGGAACGGAAATTTCTGTGGAAGGAACAGACTACCTGATCATGCGTGAAAGCGATATCCTCGCCATCGTATAATATAGTAAAGGCCTTTATACAAGGCTTTTGTCATGTATACCTTAACGCAAACGAATCATTCAAAAATCTCCAAATTAAAATACCATGTCTAAACTGATCTACTTCGATATCGAAGCAAGGAATAAGATGAAGAAAGGGGTTGATACACTGGCCAATGCCGTGAAAGTAACCCTGGGCCCCAAAGGCCGTAATGTGGTCATCGAAAAGAAATTCGGTGCTCCTGCAGTAACCAAAGACGGTGTTACCGTTGCCAAAGAAATTGAACTGGAAGACCCTATTGAAAATATGGGCGCCCAGATGGTGAAGGAAGTGGCGTCAAAAACTGCCGACATTGCGGGCGATGGTACCACCACCGCAACCGTATTGGCACAATCGATCATCAGCGAGGGTTTGAAAATGGTGGCCGCAGGCGCCAACCCGATGGACCTGAAAAGGGGCATCGACAAAGCCGTTAGCCTGATTGTGGCAAACCTGAAATCGCAGAGCCAGACTGTTGGCAACGACAGCAAGAAAATACAGCAGGTGGCAACCATTTCTGCCAACAACGACGAAACCATTGGGAAACTGATTGCCGAAGCTTTCGCGAAAGTGGGTAAGGAAGGCGTGATCACTGTGGAAGAAGCCAAGGGTACCGACACTACTGTAGAAGTGGTGGAAGGTATGCAATTCGACCGCGGTTACATCAGCCCATACTTCGTTACCAACAGCGAAAAAATGGAAGCTGAACTGCAAAACCCATACATCCTGATCTACGACAAGAAGATCAGCGCCATGAAAGACATCCTCCATATCCTGGAGAAAGTGGCACAAAGCGGACGCCCGCTGCTCATCATCGCCGAAGACCTCGAAGGCGAAGCACTGGCTACGCTGGTGGTGAACAAACTGCGCGGAACCATTAAAGTGGCTGCTGTTAAAGCCCCGGGCTTTGGCGACCGCCGCAAGGAAATGCTGCAGGACATCGCTATCCTCACTGCAGGTACCGTTATCAGTGAAGAACAGGGATATAAACTGGAGAACGCCGACCTCACTTACCTGGGCCAGGCCACTTCAGTAACCATTGATAAAGACAATACCACCATCGTGGGCGGTAAAGGTGCCAAGAAAGACATCGTGGCCCGCGTGAACCAAATCAAGGCTCAACTGGAGAATACCTCATCTGATTACGACAAGGAAAAATTACAGGAGCGCCTGGCTAAACTGGCAGGTGGTGTTGCTGTATTGTATGTTGGCGCTGCCACGGAAGTGGAAATGAAAGAGAAGAAGGACCGCGTGGACGACGCATTGCACGCGACCCGTGCGGCTGTGGAAGAAGGCATCGTACCAGGTGGTGGCGTTGCTTATATCCGCGCCATTGCATCTATCGAAGCTAAGGTGAAAGGACAGATTGCCGACGAACAAACAGGTATGGCTATTGTACGCCGCGCCCTCGAAGAGCCCATCCGTACCCTCACCTCAAATGCAGGTATCGATGGTTCCATTGTTGTGCAGAAAATCAAGGAAGGCAAAGCCGATTTTGGTTTCAATGCCCGCACCGAAGAATATGAAAACCTATTCAAGGCAGGTGTGATCGACCCAACCAAGGTTAGCCGCGTAGCCCTTGAGAATGCCGCTTCAATTGCAGGCATGCTGCTCACCACAGAATGTGTGGTGGCCGACAAGCCTAAGAAAGAAGAACCACACATGCACGGTGGCGCACCAGGCATGGGCGGAATGGATTATTAATAGGAGTACTTTGTGGAATATGCGATCCCCGTTGCTGCAAACAACGGGGATCGTTGTATGTACAAGTGCCTGCCGTTATCTTTGTAAAAAATCTGGCGCATGGCATTATCCGTTTTATGGGTTGGACTGGGAGGTTTCCTGGGGACCGTTTGCCGGTACGGAACAGGACTATGGCTTGCACGCTTAGTAACCACGCCGCAAATGCCCTGGGCAACCTGGCTCGTGAATATCCTCGGAAGCATGGCCATGGGCGCCATTGTTGCACTGGCAGGAAAAGGGTTTATCAGCGACCATAACTGGCGTCTATTCCTTACCGTTGGTTTCTGTGGCGGGTTTACAACATTCTCGGCGTTCGCGTATGAGAATTTATATATGCTGCAGGAATCGCAATACCTTCAGGCTTTCTTATACACATTGGGGTCTTTGATCAGCTGCCTGCTGGCCGTGGCCCTGGGTTTTTGGATCGGAAATAAATGCTGAAGTATTCAATGGGATTGCAACCAACAATCCATCCGTAATCAACCAGTAAATCAAAAAGATTGAAGCAACTCGCGACGCTGAATAAATATTTCTGGAAGTACCGCTGGTTATTTATCCTGGGTATCGTATTTGTTGTCCTTACCAACTATTTCCGCATCATCTCCCCGCAACTGACCGGATATATCATCAACGCGGTGGTGGAAACACTGTCCGGTCATACAGCAGCGCAACCTTCCAAACAACATGCATACGATGTGCTTGCCTGGGAGATGATCGGGTGGTTTGCAGAGAAACCATACCAGGAAAAAATCCTGTACACCGGTATCATCCTGATTGTACTGGCCATCATCAGCGGCTTCTTCATGTTCCTCATGCGGCAGACCATTATAGTGATGAGCCGGCATATAGAGTTCGACCAGAAGAATGAAGTCTTTTCACATTATCAAAATCTCAGCGCATCCTTTTACAAAACACATAGCACCGGCGACCTGATGAACCGGATATCGGAAGATGTGAGCCGGGTGCGCATGTACACAGGCCCTGCCATCATGTATTTCATCAACCTCGCGGCCGTGATCGGGTTCAGTTTGTATTTTATGATCCGGTCCGACCTCAAGCTTACCATTTTATCGCTTTGCCCATTACCCATCCTGGCCATATCCATCTATATCGTCAACACCATCATCAATAAAAAAAGCGAAAAAATACAGTCATTGCTGAGCGACCTGACCACCAACGCGCAGGAATCCTATGCCGGCATCCGGGTCATCAAATCCTTTGTGCAGGAGAAAGCCATGCAACAGTATTTTAATGACAACAGTGAATCGTACCGGAAAAATGCACTCAGCCTGGCCCGCACCGAAGCCATTTATTTTCCAAGTATGGGATTGCTGATTGGATTGAGCACGTTGATCACCATCCTGGTTGGGGGACTTGATGTGGTGAACCAGGTGCCTGGCGCTTCGGTAGGTAAGATCGCTGAATTTGTGATGTACATCCAGATGCTGACTTTTCCAGTAAGCGCCATCGGGTGGACAGCCAGTATGACGCAACGGGCCATCGCCTCACAGCGGCGCATAAACGAATTATTGCATACCGAACCGGAGATACATGACGCGCCGGATGCGGTGGATGCACCCATTTCCGGCAATATCTGTTTTTCACATGCCGGCTTTACGTATGCGCATACGGGAATCCGGGCATTGCGGGACATCAACCTGGATATCCGTGCCGGGCAAAAAATCGCTGTGGTGGGGCGAACGGGTTCCGGTAAATCCACACTCTTACAAATCATGCTCCGCATGTTTGACCTGACGGAAGGTTCAATATCATACGATGGCATTCCCGTGTCATCCATCAAACTCAATACCCTGCGCAACCGCATCAGCTTTGTACCGCAGGATGTGTTCCTGTTCAGCGATACGATCCGCAACAATATTCGGTTCGGGAACCCGGATGCAACGGAAGAAGAAATCCGGACGGCCGCACGCAGGGCCTGTATCCTTCAGGATATCGAGCGCCTGCCACAGGGTTTTGATACACTGGTAGGGGAACGCGGCGTGACCCTCAGTGGCGGACAAAAGCAACGCATTTCCATTGCCCGTGCCCTGATCCGCCAACCGCAACTTGTGTTGTTCGACGATTGCCTCAGCGCGGTAGACAGTAAAACGGAAAAAGAAATCATCAACGGCCTTTACGAATACCTGCAAAACAAGACAGCCATCGTGGTTACCCACAGGGTTTTTGCACTCTTCAGGTTCGATAAGATTATTGTACTGGATGAAGGCCGGATTGCCGAATCAGGTACCCACGAAGAGCTCCTGGAACGGAACGGGTTGTACGCGGAAATGCACAGGTTACATATGGAACAAGAGGCCGGCGATGATGTGGATTAAGCGTTAGCAGCGGATTTTGTCAATTCATAAACAATTATATCTTTGCCCGCATAAAATCAGTTATCTAAAATCAAAAACAGTCAGACAGTGGCGTACGAAAACAACGACAAAAGGCCGGACAGTGTGCACAGTATCCGTGTGAAAGCCGGTAAAAGAAGGACTTATTTTTTTGATGTCCGCGAAACCCGTGGCAACGATTTTTACGTGACCATCACAGAAAGCAGGAAAAGGTTTGACTCAGACGGTTACGACCGCCACAAAATTTTCCTGTACAAAGAAGATTTCAACAAATTCATCAAGGGTTTGAATGAAACCATCGACCATGTTAAAACCGAGCTGATGCCGGATTTTGATTTCGATGCTTTCAACCACGACCAGCCTTACGATGAATCAGAGAATGGTAATGGAAACGGACAGGCTGAAGCCGCTTATCAAAACACCGAAACCACGGTTGAACCGGAAGCCAAAGCGGAACCCGTAACTGTGGCCGAGAACCCGGTGGAGAATACAAACGACCCAAGCCTCAATGAGGAAGTAGACAAATGGTAATATAGCCCCAACTGTATCATAAAGCCTTTGCGACATGCAAAGGCTTTTGTTTTTAGATGATGCCGTAAAGAGGAATACCTTCTCGAGTAAACATTAAAATCAACTACTTGTTTATTAGCTTTTTATACTGATTAATTAAACCGTTTGTTGAGCTGTCATGAGAAGAAATCGCTTCCTTGTTTTCCAGTTCCGGGAGGATTTTATTGGCAAGTTGTTTGCCGAGTTCCACGCCCCATTGATCGAAGCTGTAAATGTTCCAGATGACACCCTGAACAAAGATTTTGTGTTCGTACAAGGCTACCAGTTGGCCCAGGCTGTAAGGGGTGACTTTTTCCAGTAAGAAAGTGTTGGTTGGCCTGTTGCCCTCAAAAACACGGTATGGGTTTTCGTGGGAGGTGCCATTCATGAGGGCTTCGGTTTGCGCGAAGAAATTGCTCAATAGTTTCCGGTGGTGGTCGCCGATGGGGTTATGAGAGATGGCCGGCGCGATAAAATCGCAGGGTATTTTTTGTGTGCCCTGGTGTATAAGCTGATAAAACGCGTGTTGTCCGTTGGTGCCGGGTTCTCCCCAAATTACAGGCCCGGTATGGTAATCGATGGTTTTGCCATTGCGATCTACGTATTTCCCGTTGCTCTCCATATTCCCCTGTTGAAAATAGGCCGCGAAACGGTGCAGGTATTGGTCGTACGGGAGAATGGCTTCCGTGGGCATGTCGTGAAAATTGCGGTACCAGATGCCGATCATGGCCATCAAAACTGGAATGTTTTGTTCAAATGGCTGTTCCCGGAAATGCCGGTCTGCCGCATGCGCCCCATCCAGCAAAGCTTCAAAATGTGCAAAGCCGATGGTCAGGGCGATGGATAAGCCGATGGCGCTCCAAAGGCTGTAGCGTCCGCCCACCCAATCCCAAAACGCGAACATATTGGCCGGGTCAATGCCAAAAGCTTCCACGGCTGCACGATTGGTGCTGAGGGCCGCAAAATGCTTCTTGATATCGCTTTCAGAGGCGCCTGAAGCCAGGAACCAATCACGTGCGGTATGGGCATTGGTCATGGTTTCCTGCGTGGTGAATGTTTTGCTGGCAACCAGGAAAAGGGTTTCTTCGGGATTGATAAGTTTCAAAGTTTCTGCGATATGTGTGCCATCCACATTGCTCACAAAATAAGGTTGGATGCCCGGTACCCAATACGGCCGGAGGGCTTCCGTTACCATCACCGGTCCCAGGTCGCTGCCTCCAATCCCGATATTGACGATATACCTGATTTTCCTGTCCGTATACCCCTTCCATTCGCCACTATGTATTTGCTGGCAGAACGATTTCATTTGCCCCAATACCTTATTCACGGCAGGCATCACATCTTCTCCATCCATGAAAACAGGCCGGCCCGACCTGTTGCGTAATGCTGAATGCAGCACAGCCCGCTGCTCCGTTTGGTTGATTTTCTCACCTGAAAACATGGCTTCTATGGCTTCGGGAAGGCCACATTCGCTGGCGAGGTTCAGCAATAGGGAGCGCGTATCATTAGACAAGTGATTTTTTGAATAATCAAACAGGATACCATCCCAATCAAAGGAGAATTCCTCGAAACGGTTTGGGTTTTCCTCAAAAAAAGAACGGATGCTCTTTGAGGCAATTTTGCAGAAATGCGCCTGCAACGCTTTCCAGGATTGGGTTTGGGTAGGGTTTACCGATGGGAACATAATTGTGATGCTATGTTGAATGGGTTAAATGAATTGATTTTTTACATGTCATGGATGATCTGGCAAAGCCTGTCTACCATTTCCCGGGTAACATCGAGGTGGGTCACCATCCGCACCTGGGTAGGGGATATGGGCAGGCAACGAACCTGGAACTGGGCAAGGTAGTCACAGAAACTTCGTGGCTGGTACCGCCCTGTAACTTCAAATATCAGGATATTGGTTTCCACGGGCAGGATATGCCCAATGAAATCTTTTGGGATGAGCGCTTCCGCGATCATGTGGGCGTGCTCATGGTCAGTGATCAGTTTTTCGAGGTTGTTCTCGAGGGAAAAAATACCTGCGGCCGCCAGGTATCCGGCCTGCCGCATACCACCGCCCAGAACTTTTCTATACCGCCTGGCCTGCTTAATAAATGGCCCTGAACCCAGCAATACACTGCCCACCGGGGCGCCCAATCCTTTGCTCAGGCATACGGAAATGCTGTCGAATATTTGCCCGTAATCCCTCGGGAATTCACCCCTGGCCACAAGGGCATTCCATATCCGGGCGCCATCTAAATGAAACTTTAAGTTATGGTTTAAGCAAACTTGTTTAATATTTTGTAAATCAGATATTTGATAGATTGAACCTCCACCCCGGTTTGCTGTATTTTCCACCGAAACTAAGCTGCTTTTTGGCTTATGCACATCATCCGGATTAATGGCATTCAGCACCTGTTCGGCATTGATCCTGCCGCGGTCGCCGGGGATCGGGCGTACCTGGCAGCCGCTGTTGAAAGCGATGCCGCCCCCCTCATAAATGTACACATGGCTTTGTTGTTCACAGATCACTTCTTCTCCCGGTTGGGTATGGCATTTGATGGCAATCTGGTTGGTCATGGTGCCCGAAGGACAAAACAATGCGGCTTCCATGCCAAACATGTTTGCAACCATCAGTTCCAGTTTGTGTACGCTCGGGTCTTCCGAAAATACATCATCACCAACATCAGCCTTCATCATGTATTCCAACATGGCCGGGGAGGGCTTGGTAAAAGTGTCGGATCTCAGGTCGGTTATCATGCGCACAAATTTAACAGAGTAAATTTTTATTTATGAAAAAAGGGGGGCGACAATATCCGGAGGATTTTCGGGTATTGGCTAAAGCCTGCTACAGTTCTGTATTTGCGGCATTAAACCTTTCTTTTTTTTCGAAGTCTAACCATAGATATAGAAAAATATACATATTTAATTTTTTTTCAATCATTATGAAATACAAAAATTGCGTATTATCTTTGTAATCGGTTCGGGTTTAATCCATCATCCTCCGTTTGCAACGATTTGCCAACAATTACTGTCTATTTACTGTTCTTATATCTGACACAATTCATACTAACACATGAGGCAACTTAAAATCGCTACGCAGATTACCAACCGGGATTCCCAGGCGGTTGAAAAATATCTGCAGGAGATTTCCAAAATTTCCATGATCACTCCGGAAGAGGAGACTACCCTGGCACAAAAAATTAAAATGGGCGATCAGCGGGCCCTTGACAAGCTGGTGCAGGCCAACCTTCGCTTCGTAGTGTCTGTTGCCAAACAATACCAGCACCAGGGTTTATCATTGAGCGACCTGATCAACGAGGGTAACCTGGGCTTGATCAAAGCCGCCCAGCGTTTCGATGAAACCAAGGGTTTTAAATTCATCTCATACGCGGTATGGTGGATCCGTCAGTCGATCCTGCAGGCTTTGGCCGAACAGGGAAGGTTGGTGCGTTTGCCCCAGAATAAAATCGGCACCTACAATAAAGCCAATAAAGCATATATGGCTTTCGAACAGGAACACGAGCGTGAACCTTCTACAGAAGAGTTGGCCGAATTACTGGAAATGAGCGAAACAGAAATCAACAATATCTTCCAAAGCAATACCCGCCATACATCACTGGATGCGCCGGTACATGAAGCAGAAGACGTGGCCATGGGCGATTTGCTGAAGGGTGGCGATGAAACAGACGAAGACGTCATGCACGATTCGCTGAAAAATGAAATCCGCCGTGTGCTGAAATCACTCAGCCCGCGCGAAGCTGAAATCGTGAACGCGTATTTCGGACTGGACGGCGAGAACGGTGTAACCATCGAACAAATCGGCCAGAAATACGACCTCACCAAGGAACGCATCCGCCAGATCAAGGAGCGCGCCATCAAACGCTTGCAGAAAGCCCGCTACAGCGGAGCCCTGAAAGCTTACCTGGGTTAATGAATTTTCTCGTTCATATAGTAAGGCTCCCCAAACGGGAGCCTTATTTTTATGATCCTGTTAGGAACCTTCGTACATCTCATGTGTTCAATCTGATTAATTTTGCATCATGAAAAAAATCTGGGTTCTCCTGTCATTGGTTGTGTTGGCTTCCTGCGAAAGGAATATCGACATAGAACTGGATAACGCGGAGAACCTGCTGGTGGTGGATGCGGAAATTGAGAACGACCGTCCGCCCATAGTCTTCCTCACCCGCAGCATCCCTTATTTTACCACGGTTGACCCTTCGGTGCTGGCAACCCTTTTTGTGCGCGATGCCGAAGTCAGTATATCAAACGGAACCTTAACGCACCGGCTAAAAGAATATAGCCGTCCCATCATCCCTGGCATTAATCTTTATTTCTACAGCATTGATTCGTCGAACCTCTCAACCGCGTTTAACGGTGCATTCAATGGAAACTATACCTTACGCATAAACGCAGAAGGAAAAGAATATGTTGCGGAAACGGGGATCCCATTACCGGCCCTCAGGCCCGATAGTATTTTCTTCCGGCCCGCGCCGCAAAACCCGGATACTAATAAAAGGGTGATGCTGGTGAAAATCACCGACCCGAGGGGCTTAGGTAATTTCGGCCGGTACTTTACCAAGGTCAACAGCCAGCCTTTTTACCCCGGCGAAAATTCAGTATTTACCGATGAAGTGGTGGATGGCACCAGTTTTGAGTTTCAGCTCCCACCGGGCATCGACCGCAATAATCCTCCCCGCAGGGACGATAACTTTTTCATGAAAGGCGATACGGTCATACTCAAGTTTTGCAATATCGACAGGGCCACATACCGTTTCTGGAATACCTGGGAATTTGCATACCAGAGTATCGGTAACCCTTTTGCTCAACCCAATAAAGTTTTGGGCAATGTTTCAAACGGGGCACTGGGCGCTTTTTGCGGCTACGCGGCCATTTATGACACATTAATCGTTCCTTAATCAGCCGCAAACAAAACAACTCAATCATCTACTTATAACATTTAACATCAACACATGAACCAGGAGATTTCGGAAAAGCACAGTTGCCTGATCATCGGATCGGGCCCGGCAGGATATACGGCAGCCATTTATGCCTCAAGGGCGAACTTGAAACCCGTTTTATACCAGGGCATCCAACCCGGCGGACAATTGACGATCACCACTGAAGTGGAGAATTATCCGGGTTACCCGGATGGCATCCAGGGACCGGAGATGATGATCCATTTTGAAAAGCAGGCCACGCGCATGGGAGCCGATATCCGTTACGGAATAGCCACCGCGGTTGATTTTTCCGGACGTCCGCTCAAAGTTCAGATTGATGAGGAAAAGTGGATTGCCGCCGATTCAGTGATCATCAGTACCGGTGCATCGGCCAAATGGCTCGGGCTCGAGAGCGAACAGCGTTTGAATGGTTTTGGTGTGAGCGCCTGCGCGGTTTGCGATGGTTTCTTTTTCAAGGGAAAGGAAGTGGCGATCGTGGGAGCAGGGGATACCGCCGCGGAAGAAGCTTTGTATTTGTCGAAAATTTGCAGCCAGGTTCATATGATTGTCCGCCGCGGAGAAATGCGTGCCAGTAAGATCATGCAGGAAAGGGTATTGAACGCGCCCAATATCCGCATCTACTGGAATTCGGAAACAGATGAAGTGCTGGGCCAGCAAAAAGTGGAAGCCGTGCGCATCCATAATAACCAAACCGGGGAGAAAACGGAGATCCCCGTCAGTGCTTTCTTTGTAGCGATCGGGCACCAGCCAAACAGCGGCATCTTTAATGGTTGGATTGAAATGGATGAAGCGGGATACATCAAAACCATTCCCGGTACCAGCAAAACGAATGTGGAAGGCGTTTTCGCGGCAGGGGATGTACAGGATAAGATCTACCGCCAGGCTGTAACCGCTGCAGGCAGTGGATGTATGGCGGCGCTTGACGCGGAGCGGTACCTTAGCGAAAAAGGGTTACATTAATAAAGCAAATAGACAACCGGTGCTTAGCAATACAAAATGGGCCATTGAACTGAATAAACTCAGGTTTCATTCGGGGCATGGCGTGTATGAACAGGAGAAGCTGACAGGCAACATTTTTGAAGTGGATCTTGTCATACATTTTAAGGCATCGGGCCCGGTGCTGGATTTGTGTGATACCATTAATTATGCAGATGCCTTTGCAGTAGTAAAAAACCACATGGATCAGCCCGTGCAATTGTTGGAGACTTTGGCGGAAAGGGTTCTGGATGATATCGGGGCGATGGATCAGAGGATCCAATCAGTGGTGATACGCATCACAAAATGCGATCCGCCTATCAGCAGGTTTACCGGGCAGGTTTCCGTTCGCGCAGAAAAAATATTTGACAGATGATCAAACGCATTCGTATCCTTACATGTTTACTGGCTGGCTTCTTGCTGGCATTCGCAACTGTTCGTGCGCAGGAGATTGATGTTTTGATCAGGGATGCGGAGCAAATGGAAGCAACACTCAAAGAGAAAGAAGCTTTCAGGTTATTTAAGGAAGTCTTGAAAAAGCAGCCCGTACACGCCTATGCGCTCACAAAATGCAGCGAACTCTCAAGCCGCATCGGCCATCGCGAGAAAGATAACCGTGTGCGGGATGAGTATTACCAGGCAGCAGCCATTTATGCCCGTACGGCCCTGAAGTATTTTCCCCAGGATGATGAAGCCCATGTGGCCATGGCGATCGCGTTGGGCCGCACAGCGCTGACAAAAAGCGGGAAGGAAAAAATTGCCCAGGTGAAGGAAATCAGGCAACATGCCGAAACGGCGCTCAGGCTCAACCCCAGAAATTTTAAAGCCTGGCATATCATCGGCAAATGGCATTTTGAGGTCAGCAGCCTGAACATGATGGAAAAAGCGGCGATTAAGGTTTTTTACGGGGGGCTGCCGCAATCCAGCGTGAAATCTTCGATAGAAGCTTATGAAAAAGCCAGGGCCATCAATCCCAACTTCATGCTGAACTACCTCGAATTGGCGAAAGCCCTGAAGAAGGATGGGGAAAAGCAAAAGGCAATCAGCATGCTGCAAACCATACAGGGCATGCCGATCCACACGGAAGACGACCCAAGGATCAGGCAGGAAGCGGCCGACCTGCTGAACCGCTGGGACTAACGATCTGGCATACACGAAATTGACCTCACCCACACCAACTTCTTACTTATATCAACACCAAACTCATGCGCAGATTTTTTACGATCATCTTTTTTTTGCTGACAGGAAACTTACTGGCACAGGATAACATACAGGTACCTGCATCAAACTATAACCCTGACCGGTTGTTTTCGCCAATGGCGATTCCGGAGATGATTGGGGCAAGGTCAGCCACAGGTGAGCCCGGTCCAAATTACTGGCAAAACCGCGCCGATTATAAGATTGATGCCAGCCTGGATGACCAAACCAATACCATCAGCGCCAAACTGGTAATGACATATACCAATAACAGTCCGTACGATTTACCATACATCTGGCTTCAACTCGACCAAAACCTGTTTAGTCCCGAAAGCCGCGGACAGGCAAAATTGCAGGCCGATGCCCGAAGCAGGTACGGTGATGCACGCAACCCATTCTCCGGTGGATATACATTGGCTTCCGTGACTGTAGAAGGCGAGGAGCAAGGGGCAAATTATCATGTGACTGACACACGCATGCAGGTAAAGCTGAGTAAGCCATTGCCGGCAAAAGGGGGCAGCATCAGTTTGACTATACAATATTCATTTGTGATGCCGGCTTACGGTGCAGACCGTTGCGGTATATTACAAACCAAACAGGGGCCTGTGTACCTTGTGGCACAATGGTACCCCAGGGTTTGTGTGTTTGATGATGTGCAGGGATGGAATGCTGATCCATACCTGGGCGCCGGGGAATTTTACCTGGAGTACGGCCGGTTTGATGTGCGCATTACAGCACCGGCTTCGCACCTGGTTGTAGCGGGCGGTCAGTTGCAGAACCCGGAACAGGTACTCACGCCCGGGCAGCTCGACCGATATAAAAAATCATTCACGAGCGATCAAACCCTGATGATCCGTACTGAACAGGATGTAAAGGAAGCATCTAAAAAGAACGGGACGATGCAATGGCATTTCACCCTTGACCAGAGCCGTGATTTTGCATGGGCATCATCAAAATCTTTTTTATGGGATGCCGCGAAGATCAACCTGCCTGAAGGCAAAACCGCGATGGCCCAAAGCGCGTATTCACCGGAGTTTAATGGAAAAGATGCATGGGGGCGGTCAACAGAATACACAAAAGCCTGCGTGGAATACTACAGCAACCAATGGTTCGGGTATCCATACCCGGTAGCCGTGAATGTGGCGGGCAATGTGGGCGGTATGGAATATCCCGGAATTGTGTTTTGCGGGGCAACTGCCAAAACGGAATCTTTGTTTGGCGTCACCGATCATGAGTTTGGCCATACCTGGTTCCCGATGATTGTGGGCAGCAATGAGCGCAAGTATGGCTGGATGGATGAGGGCTTTAATACATTCATCAATTCGATGTTTGACGATGTATTTAACAAAGGGGAGTATAAATCGGCCCCGATGAACATGCATGAGATGGCGCCTTATTTTTTTGGGGATTATAGTGAGAAGATTTTCAAAATGCCGGATGGGCTGCAGGAAGCCAATATTGGAACGGCCCTGTATTTCAAGCCGGCCATAGGGTTGGAAATATTGAGAAACCATGTGTTGGGTCCTGAGCGTTTTGATTATGCCTTTAAGACCTATATCAGGTACTGGGCTTATAAGCACCCAACACCCTGGGATTTTTTCAGGACGATGAATAATGCCAGCGGGGAGCGTCTCGACTGGTTCTGGAAATCATGGTTCCTTGAAAACGACAAACTCGACCAGTCGGTTGTTCGGGTACTGTATGAGGATGAAAAGAAAAAAGGGTCTTTAATCACACTGGCAAATATTGAAGGCATGGCTTTGCCTGTGATACTGGAGTATAAAACAGTCAGCGGTAAAACCGGTCGTTTGCAACTGCCCGTAGAGATATGGATGAATACACCGTACCATACATTTTTTCTCCCTGAGAATGAGCGTTTGGCATCCGTGGTCATCGATCCGGATAAACAATTTCCAGATATCAACCCGGGCAACAATAAGTGGAATAAGTAATTCATGATATCATGAAGCGGGATAGGTATCCCGCTTTTTTGTATCTTGTATTAACCCCTTTCAGAAAACTAAAATTATGCGTTACCCTGATTTGAGACTTCCCATTTTTGCACTTACCCTTGTTTCCGGAATACAAGCCTGTTCCGATCCCGGGAAAGCCCCGCATGCCGGGCCTGTACAGTCAAAAAAATCATCAGACACCATACCTGTTACTGTAACAGAAAGTATTCCTGTACTGGATACACTGCAGTTCAGGAAGCTCAATACCTATCTCGCAAACACAGATAGCTTAGGGCGTTGGCCGGCGCCTAAACTGCCTGTGCCACTGCCCGGAGCTATTCTGCCCTTTCACCGGATTGTTGCTTATTACGGTAACCTGTACTCGAAAAATATGGGCATCCTGGGCGAGCTGCCCAAGTCGGAGATGATCGCCAAATTGCAATCGGAGTGCGCGAAATGGCAGGCGGCCGATTCCCAGCTTACAGTGAAACCCGCCCTGCATTATATCGCCGTTACCGCGCAGGGGAGGCCGGGAGCGGATGCAAAATACAGGTTGCGCATGCCAGGCCACCAAATTGATACGGTATTAAGCTGGGCAAGGGAGATAAGCGCGTTAACCTTTGTAGATGTTCAGGTTGGGCATAGCACCCTGCAATCGGAATTGCCGGCATTGGAAAAATACCTGCAATTACCGGACGTTCACCTGGGCATCGACCCTGAATTCAGCATGAAGGGCGGGGATGTGCCCGGCAAGAAAATCGGGACATTTGATGCGGCGGATATCAACTATGCCATTGATTACCTGGCCTCCCTGGTGAAGAAGCACCAACTACCCCCGAAGGTTTTGGTGGTACACCGGTTTACCCAGGGCATGATCAGCAATTACCAGCAAATAAAGCATGTACCCGAAGTGCAGATTGTGATCAATATGGATGGCTGGGGGCCAAAAATCCTGAAAAAATCTACCTGGTTACGCTATATCCTTCGGGAGCCCATTGAGTACACAGGCTTCAAGATTTTTTATAAGAACGATACCAAGCAGGGAGCACATCAGTTATACCAACCGGAGGAACTGGTAAAGTTTACACCAAGGCCGGTGTACATACAATACCAGTAACTTTATTTTAAGTATTATTTAAGATAAAGCGCGCATGTAATTGTTTTTTATCAATTTGTCGAATGGGGTTTTATTATAAAAAATA
>DDTB01000034.1 GCA_002343985.1 Chitinophagaceae bacterium UBA2375
TGACAAACTCGACCTCCAGATCATCCAGGCGATGATGGAAAACGCGGAGATATCCTATGCCGAACTGGGCAAACAACTCTTTGTCAGCGGCGGAACCATCCATGTCCGCATCAAAAAAATGCAGGAATTCGGCATCGTTAAAGGTACAAGACTTAATGTTGACCTCAAACTATTAGGCTATGATATCACGGCCTTCGTGGGCATCTACCTCGAAAAAAGTTCGCTTTACGACGCGGTGGCCAAAGAACTCATGAAAATCCCCCAAATCATCCGGCTGAATTATATCACGGGCAATTACAGTATGTTTATTGAAGTGGTGTGCAAAGACATCACGCAGCTTCGTTTTGTGCTGCACGACGAACTCCAGAAAATCAAAGGCATCGAACGCACGGAAACATTCATCTCGCTCGAAGAAGGTTTTAACCGCATTGTGCCCGTGGCGCCGGAGCATTGATCATCGCCCCTGCTCCCTGGCATCCATCGCGTCGCGCAACGCGTTGCCCAATATATTAAAGGCCAGCACCAGCAACATGATCGCCAAACCGGGAATGCTGGCCAGCACCGCGTGTTGCGTCATGATATACGGATAATGTTCGCGGATCATGCCGCCCCAACTGGGTTGCGGGGGCTGCACCCCAAGCCCCAGGAAACTGAGGCCCGCTTCCACCATGATCGCCGTCGCGAAATTTCCCGCGGCTACCACCATCAACGGGCCGCTGACATTCGGCAAGATATGCTTCCACATGATGCGGGCATGGCTGAAACCCAGTACCCTCGCGGCTTGTATGTATTCCATCTCCCGGATCGCCATGACCTGTCCGCGCACCAGCCTCGCCACATTCACCCACATCGTCAGCCCCACGGCCACAAATACCTGCCAGAAACCTTTGCCCAGGGCCAGCGTAAACGCGAAGACCAGCAATAAAGTGGGGATGCTCCAGCTCACATTGATCAGCCAACTGATTAAAGCGTCTACCCATCCCCGGTAGTAACCCGCCAGCATGCCCAGCAATAAGCCCAGCGATACGGAAATAACCACGGCCACCAAACCCACGGATATGCTCACCCGGCTGCCAATGATCACCCGGCTCAGTACGTCCCTCCCAAATAAATCGGTGCCCAGCCAGTATGTTCTTTTTGCCAGGTGCTGTTCCGGGTTAAACGCCGCGCCGCCGGTGATGGATTTGAGCGCGTACGCCACGGGAATGGATGTGTTTTCGTCTACCCATTGCCGTATGTGCAGGCTGTCGCCCTTCAGGGAATATCCCGCGATCGGCACCCATCGGTCTGTCGCCCTGCGGCCCGACCAATAAGCGGATATGCCCTGGTAACTGGAACTATCGCTGATGGGTACACGAAGAAATAGTTGTTGGTAACCCGGCCCCTGCGACTGGATCTCCACCGTTTGCCTGTCGGCATGGGGCGTATGGTCCGGCGCCAGCAGGTATGCGCATAGGGCCATGATGCAGGTCAGGGCGATAAAGCAGGCGGAAGTCATGGCGGGCTTGTGCTTCCTGATCCGGAGCCAGAGGTTTTTTGTGTATGATGCCTGCGCTTGCATGGGATGCCTGAAATTAACCAAACTCAACGAACCCTGCGCCCTTTCCATTCCGTGCGTCCCGTTGCGCCCAATACACCGATCAAAACGGTGTAGAGGATATGAAAGGGTTGCATGAGGGGAAACCAGCGCATCAATGGTTTTTTATGAAAGAATTCCGCGAGGGATTGCATAAAGGGCCATTCGAGCAGGCACTTCAATGATGTTAGCAAGAGGCACCAAAAAACAGGGTGGAGGCCGATGATGGCCTTTGTATCAACGAGTGCCCATATCCAGGAAAGCAGGAGGCTGAGGTTGACGAAATATACAAGGAGCATGACCGGGAGCAGTTTCCCGCCCATGATCTGCCCGGATTTTCCCGCCCAACGTATCCTTTGCCTGAAGAAATCCGTCAAACGGTCAACCGGCCTGGTTTCCACCAGCACGTCCCCCGATTTCAGGTAGCGGCATTGGCCGGGAAATGCGCGGTGGATTTTCTGCAGGAGAAAAACATCATCCCCGCTGGCCCGTTGCTCCACGCCGGAAAAACCGCCAACAGACAGGAATGCATGTTTCCGGTAGCTGAAATTGGCGCCATTGCACAAGGCAGGCGCTTTTTGCTGCATCCAGGCGCCCGTGATCCCTTGCAGGGTCATAAAATCGAGCGATTGAAACAGGTGCAGGAATTTCCGGCCGAACGAAGGATACACAGCATCCATTCTGTATGCAACCGGCATAACCAGGCAAATAACATCAGGATCCTGGTAGGTTGATGAAATATTCAACAACCATCCGCGTGGAAACAAACAATCTGCATCCGTCGTGACAATAATATCCGCGTTGGATTGCTGAATGGCCAAATCAATAGCTTTCTTTTTAAAGGCAGTTCCGGCTTCTTGACCATGAAGATGATCGGCCAGTTTCAGCAATCTTATGTCAGTGTATTTGGCATCGTACTCCGCGGCAATACCCGCAGTCCCATCCTCCGAATGATCATCCACTACAATAAACTCACGCGACCCCGCGGGGTAATCCTGGGCCAGTAATGAATCGAGGCAGGCGGCGATATTGGCTTCCTCGTTCCGGGCGGGGATGATCACGGCAATCCGGGGCCGGTAAGAGCCTTCCGGAACGGGCTTCCAACCGGGAATCGACTCCCAGGCTTTCTGCAAACGCCCCATCAATCCGGCATACAAAAGCAGCAAAAATGTCGTTACAATTAGTAGGATCAGCATGCTGGGAATAAAGATACCGGTCTGGCAAGGCACAAAAATATTTTTTTGGGAATTGGGGAAGATCTTTTTAATTTTATGAAGTTGCATAAACAACCGTATGCCAAACAACCAATTTAAGCACAGCGAGCTGTATAGCTTTATTACGGGCAAAGCCAGTACGGCAATCGCGCGCAGGCTGCAGAAAAAATTCAAGCAGCAGGGCATTGACATCACGATGGAGCAATGGAGCGTGCTGTATCATTTATGGAAGAACGATGGCATGAGCCAGCAGGCATTATGCGATGCCACGTTTCGGGATAAGCCCAGCATCACCAGGCTGGTCGACAACCTGGAGAAACTGAAACTCGTGAAGCGCGTGGCGAGTAAGGAAGACCGGCGCATCAACATGATCTTCCTCAGCATGGAAGCGCGTAACCTGCAGGAGCAAACCATGGAGCTGGCCAACGAAACCCTGAATGAAGCTTTGAAAGGCGTCACGCACGGACAAGTGGAGATTGCCAAAGAAGTGTTGCAGATGGTGTATGAAAACCTGAAATAAAAATCATTATAAAAAAATAAACCTGACCGATATGAGTACCACAACAAACCAGGCCGTGTTGCGCGGCGGCGAATGGCTGATCCGCGAAAGCGAACCATCAGACATATTCACGCCGGAAGATTTTAGTGAAGAAGAGCTGATGGTGAAAGATATGTGCATCCAGTTTTTGAAAACGGAAGTGCTGCCCATCATCGACCGCATTGATAAACTCGAGCCGGGGCTCATGCCTTCCCTGCTCGACAAGGCCGGTGAACAGGGCCTGATGGGTGCGGCGATACCCGAGGAACTGGGCGGACTGGGAAAGGATTTTATCACATCCACCCTGATCAACGAAGGGCTCGGCGGCGGTTTTTCATTCAGCGTGGCCGTGGCGGCTCACACGGGCATCGGCACTTTGCCCATCCTCTATTTTGGTACCGAAGCGCAAAAGAAAAAATACATACCCAAACTCGCGAGCGGTGAATGGAAGGGCGCATACGGGCTCACGGAACCGAACAGCGGCAGCGACGCATTAAGCGCGAAAACATCCGCGGTATTATCGGCCGACGGCAAACATTACATATTGAACGGACAAAAATGCTGGATCACCAACGGTGGTTTCGCGGATATTTATACTGTCTTCGCGAAGATCGATGGCGATAAATTTTCGGCCTTTATTGTAGAGCGCGGCATGGAAGGGTTTACGCAGGGCCCTGAGGAACATAAAATGGGTATCAAAGGATCATCCACCGTGCAACTCTATTTCCAGGATTGCAAGGTACCGGTGGAAAACCTGTTGGGTGAAGTGGGCAAAGGCCACATCATCGCGTTTAATATCCTGAACATCGGCCGTTTGAAATTATGCGCGGCCGCGCTGGGCGGAGCCAAAGGCATTTACAACGAAGTGGTGAACTATGCCAACACCCGCGAACAATTTAAAACGCCCATCGCGCAGTTTGGCGCCATCAAACACAAACTCGCGGAAATGGCCACGAGGATATGGGTGTCTGAAAGCGCCTTGTACCGCACGGCCAAATGGATCGACGATAAAGAAAAAGAACTTGCCGCCGCGGGCCAGCCTTTCAACGAAGCGTTGCTTGGTGCCGCGGAAGAGTATGCCATTGAGTGCGCGATGCTGAAAGTGGATGGCAGCGAAGTGCTTGATTTCACGGTAGATGAAGGCGTCCAAATACATGGCGGCAACGGGTTTAGCGAAGAATACCTGATCAGCCGTGCATACCGCGACAGCCGCATCAACCGCATCTTTGAAGGCACGAACGAAATCAACAGGCTGCTCACAGTGGATATGGTGTTGAAGCGCGCGATGAAAGGAAAGCTTGACCTGATGGGGCCTGCCATGGCTGTGTCGAAAGAACTGATGAGCATTCCCGATTTTGGGTCTGATGATGAACAGCCATTTGCCGCGGAAAGAAAAGCCATCGTCAATATGAAAAAATCCATTTTGATGACGGCCGGCGCGGCAGTGCAGAAGCTGATGATGAGCCTGCAGCAGGAACAGGAAATACTGATGAATATTGCCGATATGGCCATCCTCACTTTTAACGCGGAGAGCGCTTTGTTGCGTTTGATGAAAATGCAGCAGCAGAAAGGTGCCGCGGAGAGCGCCTTGTACGACGATGTGTTCAGGTGTTATTTGCAGGACGCGATGGACGCATTGCATAAAGCCGGCAGGGAAGCCATCAACGCGTTCGCGTCCGGCGATGAGCAGCGCATGATGTTGCTGGGACTGAAGCGGTTTGCTAAGCTGGCGCCATTCAACGGAAAGGATGCACGCAGGCGCATCGCGGAAAAAATGATCGCGGAAAACAGGTACGCGCTTTGATGCAAATGACCTGGTTCTAAACGTATAGATTTGGTTCGTGAAGCACGGTTATGGTACCTGCCTCACGAACCATCGCGTTTTTAAGAAGTATCTCATACATTATATAGTTATATGAAAAGTTTTTTTCTGTTTGTTTTATGCAGCCTCATCCTGTTTCAATCTTCAGCCCAGGTACAGGAGCTTGAGGTATTCAGAAAGAAACAGGCTTTTTTTATCCGTTACGACCAGGGCAAAACGGATTCCATTCCCAGGACTGAAGCTAACACCGCGAGGTTGCGGAAGGAACTCGAGGAATCATTTCTTCAGTTTGCCACCCACCGGCAGTCCTGTAACCTGGAGAACCTGAAAGCGAACAGCAAGGGCCGCAGCGGGAGCAGTTATTATTTTGATACATACAGTTACAGCATGAGCGAACTGTACAGGGAATACGGTATCCGTTCCAAAACAAATAATACCAATTACATGATCGGTTTTTATGGTTTGTATGATTACAGCCGCCCCGATTTTGCCGCTCTTTTTATCCAACCGTTCAAAGTAAGCAGTCAATCATATCTCGTCTATTCGTACAGCCTAAACGGACAGGGTTTATATTTCATCAAAGATTCTGCGACCAACCAGATCGTCTACAAGGGACAGTCATTGAGCTCATCCGCTGCGATTCATGTTTTTAAGGAGATCGATCAACGGCATTGTATCATTGTAGAGGACCTTGGAGATCTTGGCCGGCGCGCACTTGTACTGCAAAAAACAAATGCCGGGTTGAAAGCTGTTCCGGCATTCAAAGGGAATGAAATTGATCAGGCTGCAAATAATTTTAAAAAGAAAGTTTACAAGGAGAAACGCATGTATATGTGGTTGGCAAGCAACCGTGGCTTGTCTGTTGGTTATGGTACAAAGTACGTGACCATCGGATTTGATGAAAGCAGGAATGCGATATTTTTCAGGAAATATATGAATGAGTCAAAGGGAGAGATCAAGTTGGTTGAAGCTATTTGGGATGGTAATAAGTTTGAGATGGATGATTGTTATTTAGGCGACTACCTTGATGACAGCCCGGTGCCGATGCCCGGCTGATATCATGTACGGTAGTTGATTTGTATAATTTTTCGCCGGGAAGGATTTAAGTGATTATTTGCCGTGCTTCGTGCCGCCATGGTTCGTGACTCACGAACCATACCATACAATCGCCATGGATCGTGTCTCACGAACCATACCATACAATCACTCGCCATCGTTCGTGTCACACGAACCATATCATACAATCACATTACCTTCACAGTATGCAATCTTCCGATATTGAAAAGCTCCGGCAGTTCACCAACGCCATCTCCCCATTGCCGGACCCGGAATGGCAGGCTTTTTCCTCCGGCTGGCAGGAACTCACGGTTAAGCGAAAGACCATACTGACCATTGCCGGTGAAACCGAACGTTACCTGTATTTTGTAACCGAAGGGGTGCAGCGGGCTTTTTTTCACAAGGATGATGGCCGTGAAGCAACGATTGTGTTTACCTATGCACCATCTTTCAGTGGCATCGCTGATTCTTTTCTTACCCAAACAGCTTCTTTATATTTCCTAGAAACACTCACGGCAAGCCGTTTTCTAAGGATGCATTACGACAGGTTCAACGAACTCTTTCATTCTTCCCCTGTATTACAATCATTTTTTTTCTCGGTCACGGCCATGGCCTTAAAAGGCGCGCTCATGCGGCACGTGGAATTACAGTGCTATACAAACGAGGAGAAATTCCGTGAACTCCTTCGGCGCAGCCCGCATATACTTCAACTGGTGCCACACAAATATCTTGCTTCTTACCTGGGTATGGACCCCACCAATTTCAGCAAGCTGATCAACCAGGTCAGGATCTGAAATCTTGGTAAAAACCAAAAAAGGGCTAATGCATGCTTTGCATCTTTGTGCCATAAAATAAAGATGTATGAAAAAGTTTAACAGTGAATCGCTGATCAATAGCCTGGGAGCCGACCTCGGCGAGATCATCCTGCAAAGCGGCAAACTGCAATCATTACCTGTGTCTAAACTTGAATATTCCCCCGGGCCCGCGAGCTGGAGCATCGCGCAGGTGCTCGAACACCTCAATGTATATGCCAGGCATTATATCACGGAGATAGAAAAGAAACTGCATTTTCACCACACGAGCCCTGAAGAAAATTTTCGTTCGGGATGGTTGGGAAATTATTTCAGCAACCTCATGAAACCCGCTACAGGCCAGCAGCCTGTGAAAAAAATGAAAGCCCCGAAAAACGCGCTGCCTTCCGCCAGCCCTGATGCCAAAGCCATGCTGGAAGAATTCATCGCGCATCAACACCATCTCTCCAACCTTTTGCAAATCAGTCGCCATGCCAACCTCCGCAAAATCAGGGTGCCCACATCACTAAGCAGTATGATACAATTGAAGCTTGGCGATACTTTCAGGTTTGTGATCGCGCATGAGCAAAGGCATTTTCAGCAAATACAAAGGCTTGTTGATTGTTCTTCATAAATTCACATGTACATGTGATTGACCGCATCCGCGACTGCCGATACCTTTGCCGCACCTTAGTTCAGTAGCCAGCCTTGAAAACGAACCTATAGTATTGTCCATCTTAAAACAACCAACATGAAAAAAGCTCTTTTCATCCTGGCAGTGCCATGCCTGATTGTGGCCTGTGTGGGAAACAAAACCGAGGAGAAGAAAGACATGGCCCAGGTTCCGCTTACAGACCCTGACCTGATTGCAAAAGGAAGGTACCTGGTAGGGATTACGGGATGCCATGATTGCCATTCTCCAAAAATCATGACGGCACAGGGCCCCGCACTTGATACAAGCCGTTTGTTGTCGGGCCATCCGTCCGACATGCCGATCGCGCCTTACGATACCACGACAACCAAAAACTGGGTATTGTTCAACATGAACCAGTCGGCCATCAAAGGCCCATGGGGTATGTCGTTTTCCGCCAACCTAACGCCTGACGACACCGGCATTGGCAACTGGTCGGAAGAGCATTTTTCCAATGCCTTGCGTAAAGGGTATTTCAAGGGGCTTCCCGGCGGACGGTTATTATTACCGCCCATGCCCTGGCAGATGTATGCGCAAATGCACGATGAAGATGTACGCGCGATTTTCGCATACCTCAAATCTATTAAGCCCGTACGAAACATAGTACCGGCGCCAATCCCGCCCGGCGCGTAATACACCGGTCGCCATGAAAACAAGGGAAGCGGTTCATTAGCGAAAGTGGTATATGCATTTTTACTACTTTTAATGATGAACCGTTTTTTATTTTTCCTATTCGTATCACTTATACATGCTTTCGCGCTCCAGGCACAGGATCAAAACAAGCCTTTCATCAAACTAACCGATCCGTTGAAGGAGGTAAACCAGGTACCATCGCCCAGGCGCTTCATTGTGGGCAGTACCTGTAAAACATGTACACTCAGCATCAATGGACAGGATATAAAAGTGTATCCAACCGGTGCGTTCGCGTATGCATGCAAAATAGATTCCGGCAAAAATGAATTTTTGTTACAGGCGAAGTCAACTACCGGTAAAGCGTACACGAAAAAAATCATCTATCAATACACGCCGCCGTCCCCGGAAAAATCCGTAACAACGGTTTCTATTGAAAGCATCCAAACATATCCGTCAGGCAACCTGGTGCTCCGGCCCGGGGATAAGATTGGTTTTCGGGTGAAAGCCTTGCCCCGCTCAAATGTTACCGTGTTGGATGGCTGGCCTTTGTATGAATTGCCCGACTCGCTTACGGGTGGCATACAGGGGATTTACCAGGGAGAGTATATCATTCAGCAAGGAGATGGTTTTTCATCAAGAAAAATTTCGGCGGAGCTCATCTCGCCCGACAGCCAGCGCATCCGGAAAGAGCTGCAGGCAACCATCACGGTGATGACAGACAGCATGCCCAATGTGGCGATCAGCAAGGGCAGGCTGGCGCATTTATTATATGGATTGGGAGACGACAGGCTGGGTGGGGCAAAAATCGGGTATATCGATAGCCTGGTTCGGTTGTCTGTGATTGGTAAGGTCAACGACTTATGGAAAGTGCAACTGGCGCCTACGCGCACGGCTTATATTCCTGAGGAACATGTGTCGCTCATGCCCAAAGGCATTTTAGCGCCAAAATCCCTTACTGGGAAAATCAGGGCATATACTGATTCGGCCTATGATTATGTGGAACTGCAACTCTTCAACCGCTTGCCGTACCAAAGCCTGCCGCAAAACAACCCTTCGGCCATTGTGGTTGATGTGTTTGGCGCCACCGGCAATACCAACTGGGTCGATCAGTTATCCGCGTTAAAGTCGATTTCCCAGATAGATTATGAACAAATTGCTGATGATATTTTCAGGCTGAAAATTTATTTATCGGACCCGCAACATTGGGGGTATTCCATATATTATAAGGATCAAAACCTGGTCATCCGCGTCAAACCTCAGCCAAAACTGCTTGATTTGTCAAATTTGTTGATTGCGATTGACGCGGGGCACGGAGGCAGGAACACCGGTGCCGTGGGCCCAACCGGTGCTATTGAAAAAGACATCACGCTGGCCCTCTCATTAAAACTCAGGCAGGCCCTTGTAAGAGAGGGCACCAGGGTTATGATGACCAGGGATAAAGAGATGTTTTATGATAATAAGGAGCGGATACTCCTGTATCGCGACAGCACACCCGATTTGTTGCTAAGCGTTCACCTGAATTCATCGGCAGACCCACTAACGGTAGGGGGTACCAGCACTTTTTACCGCTATCCGGGTTTCAGGCCCTTGAGCAGGCATATCCACAGCCGTTTGCTTGAACTTGGCCTTCGTGATTACGGCAATAACGGCTCCTTTAATTTCATGCTGAACAGTCCGACCGAATACCCCAACGCCTTACTAGAGTTATTATTCCTAAGTAATCCTGAAGAAGAGATGCTGATCCTCGATCCTGCATTCCAGGACAGGCTGGTGGAGAAGATTGTATTGGGGTTGAAGGATTTTTTGCAGGAGGCAGCAAGAAAATAATTTTACATCATCCCATCTTCATCACCAATGGCAGGATGAAATATGAAAACAGCGTAACGAGGATGATCGAGATGATGTTCATCACCAAACCCGCTTTGAGCATATCTTTCAAACGGATATGACCGCTGGAGAAAACAATGGCATTGGGCGGCGTGCCCATCGGCATCATGCTGGCACAGGTTGCGCCGATTGTCATGGGGAGCCCAAGCTGAAGCGGGTCAATGCCCAGGGCCACAGCCATCGAACTGATCACCGGCGCCATCACAATAACCTGTGCCACATTGCTCATCACTTCACTCAAAAACACCGACATCACGGTAATCAATAATATCAGTAAAAAAGTATTCCCTGTCGCGTACGACGACATGAACTGTCCGAGCTGATGCATCAGTTGCGCTTCTTCCAATGCTTTGGCCAGCGCGATCCCCCCGCCAAACAGTATCAGGATGCCCCAGGCCATCTGGCTGGTGTCCTTCCATTCGAGCAGCGCGGTTTTCACCGGCTTGCTGGTTTCGGAACCCGAGGGTATCATAAACAACGTGATGCCGCCGGCCATGGCAATCATGCTGTCATCCAGTGCAAACAGGGTTTGCATGCCATTCAGGATGTCTTTGCCAGTCCATAACAGTACCGTACACACGAAAACAACCAAAACCCTTTTTTCTGGTTTCTGTAAAGGGCCCAACGCTTTCAATGATTCCCTGATATACAGCCGGCCTTCTTCGCTATGCCGGATATGATTGGGGAATAGCCATTTGGTGCTGACAACATATAAGCAGCCAAACATCAGGAACGACAAAGGCATAAAAACCATCATCCAGTCGGCAAACCCGATACTGTATTGAAAACGGTCTTGTATATGCGCCACATAGGCCACATTGGGTGGTGTGGCGATGATGGTGCCAAATCCAAAATTGGATGCATACGCGATGCAGAGCATGAGCACCGTGGAGAAATTCCTGATGTTCTCTCCGGGCCTTGCATGCTCCTGCAATACATGTATCACAGACAGCGCGATGGGGAACATCATCATGGTGGTAGCCGTATTGCTCAGCCAGAAGCTCAGGAATCCGGTGGAAAGGATAAACCCAAGGATGATGCTGTTACCGTTGGTGCCTGTTTTCAGGATGATGCTGAGGGCGATTCGTTTGTGCAGGTTCCATTTTTCAATAGCCAGCGCGATCAGGAAGCCGCCCATGAACAAGAATATCATGGAGTCGGCATACGATTTCGTGACGTCTTTCACCGGGCTGATGCCGAGCAGGGGAAACAGCACTATCGGCACAAGGGCAACCACAGGCAGGGGCAATGCTTCGAGTATCCACCAGGAAACCATCAGGGCGGCAACGGCCAGCACCATGTTGGCTTTAGCTTCTTGTTCAAGCGGGTTGCCAAACAGGATCAACAAAAAGAACAGGAGGCCCGTAAGCAGCGCGAGTTCTTTTTGGTATGTGCGGATGAATGAAAGCATTTGCCTTATCCGCTCAAATTACATTCATTTACAGATATTTTGAAAATGCGATACGCATATTTTGGTATATGTGGGATTGACGCGAATGGTTATTTTTACGATTATGTCAGCGCATAAAAAAGTGATTTGTATTGTGGAAGATAAGTCGGACCTCCGGGAGGCCATGAACCTGATGATCCAGGTGTCTGATAAATACCTGCTTGGCGGAAGCTATGCCAACGCGGAAGAAGCCCTGAAGGAAATACCTGCTATCAGGCCCGATGCGGTATTGATGGACATCAACCTGCCGGGCATCAGCGGGATCAGGTGTGTGAATGCGCTCAAGAACCTGTTCCCGGAGATGTTGTTCATGATGTGTACGGCTTATGAAGACAACGATAAAATTTTTGATTCATTGAAAGCGGGCGCAAGCGGGTATATCCTGAAAACTGAAGGCCCGGAGCGGATTTTGGAGGCTTTGGAAGACATGATTGCCGGCGGCAGCCCGATGAGCAGCACGATTGCCCGCAAAGTGGTGGCCAGTTTTGTGAAGCAGGATAAGGAGAACGCGCAGATTGAAACGCTGAGCGACAGGGAGAAGATGGTACTCGAAAAATTATCGGAAGGCCTGATTGGCAAGGAAGTGGCCGACCAGTTGAATATATCCGACGGCACGGTGCGTAAGCATATTCAAAACATCTATAAGAAATTGCAGGTGAACACCAGGGTGGAAGCCATCAATTTATTCCTCAGGCGATAAACGTTTATGCGGCACCGCTATCGTACATTTGTTTCAGGCTATTTTAATCAGCCCATCATTTCCCCGGCACATGAACCTTCGTTTTGACGAGATATTTACGTTTTTCTTTCAGAGCATCGGCATGTTTATGTCGTTGTTTTTTTTCATACAGTATTTCATCAACGGAAAAAAAGACCATCTCTTTTATGCCTTGTACCTCGCTACGCTGACATTGTATTGTTTTGTGGCGATGCCCGAATATTTTTTTGATGTGGTGGCGGGCGACCCGGTATCGGAAAGGCCTTACGATATTTATAAAAGGCCTGTGCAGTATCTCAGCAGTATTTTCTATACATATTTTGTACTTCATTACCTCGGCTTACACGACCCCAAAGACAAGCTCAGGCGGATTTTCAATGCATTGCTGATATTATATGTTGTAGCGGCGATAGTATTTTTTATCCTGAATTTGTTATGGATCAACTATGATCCCGTTTATTTTGTATTGAGCCTGCTGCTCATGCCGGTGCAGGTGTATGTGCTGGCTGCCATGTTCCGTAGTAAGATACCGTATTCATCCTTTATTATTTGGGGCAGCATGATCACCATTACGGGGAGTTTGGGATCATTGGTCATGACCATTTATGTAAAAACCAATGTAGCGGCGACAGATATCACTAATTACCATATTTTCCTCCCTGCACAGTTGGCTACCTTGGTTGATATGTTTTTATATTCCATAGCCTTGCAGAAAAAGCTGGCCGATACGGAGAAGTCCATGATCAATATGGCTTTCCAGCGCCAGCAGGCCATTCTGCTGGAACGTGAGCGGATTATTGGCGACTTGCATGATGATGTGGGTGGTGGGTTGAGCAGCATCCGGATGATGAGCGACCTGATGGTTGGACAGGGCAACCTGGGAAAACAGGAAACGGTATTTGCCCGGAAAATTTCCAATACGGCGCGTGAGATCGCTCAGCGGATGCACACCATTATATGGAGCCTGAACCAGGAGAACGATAGGGTAGATAATTTTGTGGAATATGTGCGTCAGTTCGGGTTAGGGTTTTTTGAGGGATCGCCAGTGAAGTTTGTATTTCAGGCGAATGTTGACCATGTAAGGGATTTGCAGATCAGCGGGGCATGGAGAAAAAATTTCTTTTTGATTATCAAGGAAGCCTTGCATAATATATTAAAACATTCCGGCGCTACGGATGCGAAGGTTATCATTGATGTTTTTAATGGCAACATGCGTGTGTTGATATCTGATAATGGTAAAGGGTTTACGCCGCTGGCATCAGATCAATTGCATTCGTTCAGCAACGGGCTGCGTAATATGCATAAGCGCGCCGAGGAGATTGACGGCAGCATCCAGTTTCGGAAAGTCAATGGCACAACCATTGAGGTTGTAGCGCCGATGAAGTAGGAGGATGTTATTGTAAGATATGAATGAATGTTTGTTGGGTTATATGATTATTCGTAATTAATTTGAATCCGTAGGATTCATACAACTATAGCGGTAAAATAATTATTACGTTCGACCCCGTCGGGGTCGTACCTGGCATTTTCGCTTGTCTTAAAAATATTAATTTCTTTAGGGATCTGATATTTGTGATTGAACCTAATTATCCAATTATCATTAGTGAACAGGCAACCAAATAATTCAATTATTTGTTGCTTACATTTACATTGAAATAATTATTCAATCTACCAGACACACATGAACCAGATCATAGATGAATTCAACGACTATCGGTCACGCATGAACGAAGTTATTTTGTCGAAAGACAACCTCGTGCTCAAGCGCCTCTGGAACCTGGATGCCAACACCTACGCGCCCGGGGCGCTCGACGTAAAAACAAAAGAACTCCTGGGCCTGGTGGCGAGCATGGTCCTCCGATGCGATGATTGCATCAAATACCACCTGGGTAAGGCATGTGAACAGAAAGTGACCACGGAAGAACTCTACGAAGTGTTTGCTGTCGCCAATATCGTTGGCGGAACCATCGTCATCCCGCATACCCGGCGCGCCGCGGAATACTGGGAGGCATTGCAGCAACAAAACAACCCTTCAGGCTCATAGTCGGCCCTCTCGTAAAAAAAACAGACCTTTGCAGGGCATGGATACTTCGAACTTTGTTGACCAGATAAAAATATTTTGCCGTAGTGGCCATGGAGGTGCGGGCAGCCGCCATTTCCTGCGAAATAAACTCACCGCCAAAGGTGGACCCGACGGTGGGGACGGGGGCCGCGGCGCGCATATCATCCTGAAGGGCAATTCGCAACTCTGGACCCTCCTTCACCTGCGATATCATAAAAATATCCTCGCCGAAAACGGCGTCCCAGGCAGCGGCAATAATTGCACCGGCCGCAATGGAAAAGACATCATCATCGAAGTGCCGCTTGGAACCATCGCCATTGATGAAGAAACCGGAAAGAAAGAAGCGGAAATTTTGGAAGACGGCCAGGAAGTCATCCTCCTGCATGGCGGCCGTGGCGGACTTGGCAATTCCCATTTTAAAACGGCCACCAACCAGGCACCCGATTACGCGCAGCCCGGTGAACCCGGCGAAGAAGGGTTTAAGATCCTCGAGCTGAAAGTGCTGGCCGATGTGGGTTTGGTAGGATTTCCCAACGCCGGGAAATCCACCCTTTTGTCCTGCATCACCGCCGCCAAACCAAAAATCGCCGATTACGCGTTTACCACCATCGTTCCCCAACTCGGAATGGTGGAATACCGCGACGGCAAAAGCTTCTGCATGGCCGATCTCCCGGGCATCATTGAAGGCGCTGCGGAAGGCCGCGGCCTCGGGCACAGGTTCCTGCGCCATATTGAACGCAATGCCATCCTGTTGTTTTTGATTCCCGCCGACAGCGCGGGACATGCCAATGAATTCAATATCCTGCGCGACGAACTGGAGAAATACAACCCCGACATGCTCCAGAAAGATTTCGTCATCGCCATCAGCAAATCCGATATGCTGGATGATGAACTGAAAAAAGCCATTAGCCAGGAACTGCCGCCGCACATTCCGCATATTTTCATCTCCTCCGTTACAGGGTATAACCTGCAGGCTTTAAAAGACCTGCTCTGGCAAACACTCAATAAGCCAAGCGAGGCTTAAGGATAGTGGTTTACAGGCGATTGTACAGATAGAAAAATTTGAACATATCTGGATGCATTAGTATATTTATGTATCCAAATAACCCGTTACCTTGACTAACTTATCCGGCCTGACCAGGAATTTCCTGACCCGTCTGATGTTGGCAGCCTTGTTGCCCTGCCTCTATGCTTGTCCGTACAGCTCCCGTTTCAGCCTTGACGCAGAACCACAATTACCAATTGAAGACGACTTCATGGGTAAGTGGGCGGTAATGATACAGACATACGACAAGTCTGAAATCCCGGTGAAACTGATTATTGACAAATACACAGACTACGAGTACCAACTGGTCTTTGTCGGCGACTGGCACCTTATGGCGCCAAGGCGTGTACCCTTTACCGATAGTATCAAAGGCACGGGGTTTATCAGCCAGGTGGGTGATAAAAGGTTTTTCAATGTGAAACTGAAAAACGAATATTATATCGCCGAAACCTTTGTCAAAAACGGGAAACTCAGTTTGTTGCCGCTGCGCGACCATTTTACCAACAAGCTCATTAAAAAGCAAACAGAATTAAGGGCTGAGCTGGAATGGCATTACAACTACAGGATTAAACCCATGTATGATGAATCATTTTGCCTGAAAGACATGGAGCGCGTGCATTAGGGCCAGGTTCGTAGCTTTGTTCAACAATATTTTTGCAGAAACGATTGCATATGCCACAAACGAAAATAGCCGGCATAGGTTACTATGTACCGGCAAATATTGTCAGCAACAACGACCTGACGAAATACATGGACACATCCGATGAATGGATCCAGGAGCGAACCGGAATCAAAGAGCGCAGGTATGCTGATCGCACCGGTGAAACCACCACCACCATGGGTGTGGAAGCGGCCAGGATTGCTATGGAGCGGGCAGGCGTAACCGCACAGGATATTGACTTCATCATCTTCGCCACCTTAAGCCCCGATTATTATTTTCCCGGATGCGGCGTTTTGTTGCAACGAGCCATGCAAATGCGGGAAATCGGCGCGCTTGATATCCGCAACCAATGCAGCGGTTTCGTCTATGCCTTATCGGTAGCCGACCAATTTATTAAGACGGGCATGTATAAAAACATACTCGTGGTGGGCAGTGAAAAGCATTCGTTTGGGCTCGATTTTACCACCAGGGGCCGCAATGTTTCCGTCATTTTTGGCGATGGCGCCGGGGCCGTCGTGCTTCAGCCAACAGATAATCCCGGGCAGGGCATACTCAGCACGCACCTGCACAGTGATGGCGCCGACGCGGAACTGCTTGCCATGTACAATCCGGGAACACATGCCAACCATTGGAAGGAAACAGCATACGCGCATTTCAATGAAGCGCCCATTGGCGATATGTTTCTGAGCCACCGGATGATAGATGATGCGCAGATTTTTCCATACATGGATGGACCTGCCGTATTTAAAAAAGCAGTGCTGAAATTTCCGGAAGTGATCATGGAAGCCTTATCAGCAAACGGCTTGCAGCCTTCAGATATTAACATGCTCATTCCGCACCAGGCCAACCTGCGCATATCGCAATTCGTGCAGCAGAAAATGGGCCTGCGCGACGACCAGGTGTATAATAATATCCAGCAATACGGCAATACAACTGCAGCATCCATACCCATCGCCCTTTGTGAAGCGTGGGAAAAAGGACTTGTCAGGGAAGGCGACTTGGTTTGCCTCGCGGCCTTTGGCAGCGGTTTTACCTGGGGTAGCGCATTGATTCGCTGGTGAGATTGATTAACTTCGGCCATGTCGCGGAAACTCCTTTTTTTTATCAACCCTATTTCCGGCAATGGAAAGAATGCATCCGTTGCAGCCTTGATCCATAAAAACATGCAGTCGGCCAAACTCGACTATGTTATCCAGGACACCAGGAAGGACGGGCGCTACGATTTCCTGCCCGAACTGATCCGCGCGGAAGGCTTTACCGATGTGATTGTTTGCGGGGGAGATGGAAGCATCAACCAGGTGGGCGCTTTTTTATTGGACCTGCCGGTGCAAATCGGGATCATTCCGCTTGGTTCGGGTAATGGACTGGCGCTCGCTGCCGGAATATCCAGAAAGCCGCAAAAAGCGCTTGACATCATCATTGCCGGCCATGCTTCCCGCATTGATGCCTTTAGGATCAACGGGCGTTTTAGCTGTATGCTTTGCGGCCTTGGCTTTGACGCGCAGGTGGCCCATGATTTTGCAAAGCAATCTACGCGCGGCCTATCAACGTACGTAATACAAACCATCCGGAATTTTTTCAAAAGCCCCGATTATCCATTTACGGTTATTGTTGGAAATACACATATTCAAACCCGCGCATTCTTTATCAGTATCGCCAACAGCAACCAGTTCGGTAACCGCGTGACCATCGCACCGAAAGCCAGCTTATCCGACGGCTTGCTCGACGTGGTTATGGTAAAAAAGACAAACCGGTTCCTGATGGTGTTTTCATTGCTACGGCAGATCCGGTACGGGCGGTTGCAGGAAACTATCGGTGATGAATACTCGAAAAAGCAAGTACAATATTTCCAGTCATCCGAATTAGAAATAAAAAACCCGGAACTGGCGCCATTGCATATTGATGGGGAAGCGGTACCTACAGAAAGTTCATTCAGCATTCACGTGATCCCTTCGGCCCTGAACCTCATACGACCGGCCTGAATCAGGGTTTGAGAAACGGCATGAGTTTTTTCAGCGACTCCTGGTTTATCTCAGACTGGAACGAATGTATGATGTCCCTTTTTTCGCGTGCGGTGAGGTGAAAGTTAAGCGCGGCGCCCTTTTCAGGCTTTTCAGGAATATACATAAAGCTGATGCGGTGCAGGTTAATGTTATGGTGATCTTTAAAATAACTGAACTGGTCTTTTTGAAAATAATCCTGCAGCTTGAACCAATTGTATTGCAACATGGTTCCGGGCGATACAATCATGTCGCTGACTGATTTTGTTTCAAAAGGGTTCTGCCAGTTATCGTTCTGCCTGTCGCGGAATTGCAGAATGACGATCCCCGAAGTGTTTTCCATAATCCAGTCGTGAAAATAATCTAAAAACCGGAGGCTGGTTTCCTGTCCGAAATTATCCCTGATACCCGCGTCCATCACATCCACAACAGGATCTGATGGGAGCCAGACATTGGGCAACACATAAGGGAATGTGGCATTCATCCTGAGCGCCGTGAGCACACGCAGGTTGTCGGGTTCCTGCTTGTGGAACATCGCCCGGAAATCAACCGCATCGGGGCTTGACGTACTGTCATCAATATCGCAGAAAGGCTTCATCATATACCGCACCGGTTGTGAACTGATCACCAGTTTGCGCCCGTCGCTTTTAATGACGGAGTTAAAGAATATCAACGGGACCCTTGCTTCGCGCTCATCTTCCGCCATATCTTTCAGTTGTATATTCAGGAGGTTACCACTGTTATCGGCAAGTTTTTTCTCAAACGCGTAGCCCCGATCTTTTAAATATGTTTGTTTACCCACATTGAATTTCTGCACCGGCGCGAACAAATCGCGCGCGATCATCGAAGTGAAGACGGGATTGAGCAGGTCGCGGGAGATGCGGTCTGTATGTTTGGGATGGTAAATATTGAGGGATGGCTTACGGGTGATTTTTTGCCGATACAACTCACGGTAATAGGTAGCCGCTAACATGCCGCCACTGGCCCCGCTGATCAGGAAGGTCCTGTTCATGAGTTCACCCTGGCTGATGCTATCCAGTTTCTGCAGGCTGTTCATCACAAAAGCCGCGCTGCGCAACCCGCCTCCGCTCACATTGATAAAGATCATCACTGGCTTCTCCGATTTCTGGCGCGCTTTCCATTTTTCCAGGATACCGATCATATGCGCTTTATCGGCCTCTATATCTTCTTTGCCGCTGAGTGCCTGCAATGCTTCTTTATTGTATTGAGGGCGTTCGTTTTTATTGCTGTAATTCAAACCATATGCTTTGTTCCTCGGATCAATCAATTCATATTTATACAGGATATTGAGGATGCCAAACAATACAATGGCCGCGGGGAGGCTCCAGCTTTGCAAAAAATAGGTAAGCGCGCCGATCACGGCGATCATGATGGCTAAGAATACCAGGATGCTGGCTGCTGCAGGCATTTCAAAAAACCGGTTCTCAGATAAATAGCCAATGATCACTAAAAATAAAAAAGCCAGCAGGATACTGGCAATAGCCGCGATGTGGTGGCGTTTAAAAATCGTATCAATATAATCCTGCCGGTAATGCCCAACTTTCCGGGCTTTTTTTATCCTCAGCCGGCCGCTGATATAATAATTAACTTTCAGCCCAAATTCATCTTCCAGTTGCGTTTTCTCCGCAAAGGTTTGATAAAATCGAATGGGGTCGGAGATGATGGGGGCAAGTGATTTGACGATGCGTTTTTCCGCGCCGAAAAAATATAAAAAGGAAATCAGCAATGTGGCTATGATGCCTATGAGGAGCCCGCTCATGATGATGAGGATCTCCCGTTGGGTCATCAGTTCTTTATAGTCATCGAACCTGTACAAACGCACCAGGTAAAAAATGATGAAGATGAGCGGCAGCAACGCGTTGTTGATGCAATACTTCATGAATGGGTTCGCGGTGGTGGCCAGGAATTTGAAGCGCTTGGTATGCAGGATAAAGGTGGTGACGTTCCAGCTCATGATAAACACGCCCAATGCAAAACCTGTAATCAATGAGCCGAGGATGTTGACCTGCCCGAGGTATTCCGGCGCGAAGAAAAGCGCGTCGGCCCCGAAGGTGCGCATAAACTCGCTGTTGACCGTACTGAACAGGATGAACCAGAACAACAACAAAACCTGGTACTTCCTGAAGTGAAGGATGAATAATTGTACCGGGAAGAAGTGATAGGCTTTTTTAATCCATGTCTTCATACAGAGCGGTTGGATTAAAGTTACTATAAAAGCCTTGTATTACACAGCAGGCACCGGGCTTTTTCGGCGGCTGATGAACAGCAGCGTAACCACGGCCATCACAATCAGCATCGCGGTGAACTGGTGCCATACGCCCAGCCAAAGCAAGGCATCCGGGTTGGTGGAACCAAGTACGGTCAGTATCCCCAGCAAAACCTGTACGGAAACCAGGATCAACAAGCCCATCCTGAGCCTGCTAAACCATTGGTGGCCCGGCATGTTTCTGGTGCGCCAAAAAAAGTAGATAACGGTCAGGCATAGAAGATAAGCCAGCAACCTGTGTATGAATTGTATGGTGATGATGTTCCGGAAAAGGTTATGCGATGCAGGCTCGATCTCATTCATGCCCGCGGGTATCATCGCGCCATTGATATCGGGCCATGTTGGCGCTGTGGCGCCGGCTTTCAAACCTGCCATAAAACCTCCATATATCAATTGGACAAATAACAATACGGTCAAAAAAACCAGTACCTGCATGGATGAACCTATAGCTTGTTTACTTTGGAACGAAGGCAATAGTTTCAGCGCGAACCAAAGCGTAAATGCCAGCAAAATCAACGCCGCCATGAAATGTATGCTCAACTCAATATGGCCTACATAGAACCTGTCGGGCACCAAACCGCTCTTCACCATGATCCATCCCACAGCGCCCTGCAGGCCGCCCAGGAGGAACAGGAAAATTAAAGGAAGGATCATATTCGACCGGAACTTGCGGCGGACTAAAAAATATACAAAGCCAAACAGGAATACCACACCGATCAATCGTGCCCACACACGGTGGAACCATTCCCAGAAAAAAATGTATTTGAATTCAGATAAAGAGAAATGCTGGTGTACATATTTAAACTGGTCGGTGGTACGGTATTTATCGAACTCTACCTGCCAGGCGGCGTCATTCATCGGCGGCAATACACCGGTAATGGGTTTCCACTCTGTAATTGACAGTCCCGATTCGGTGAGGCGGGTGATGCCACCGAGCACAACCTGAACAACGATCATGCCTACTCCAATCAGCAGCCAGTTGGCTACCTGGCGCCGGTTTTTTTCCTGTTGCAGCGTTTCCATATCAGCGCAAAGGTACTGCAGTGCGTGCATGTACTGTACATAGATCAATGTAGCATCCTTTTTTAACGGATATTTGTTGAACAAGATGCTGGCAGCCTATCATATCAGCAAGGGCCTGGAAGCGGGCGTAGATGAAGCCGGACGTGGTTCTTACGCCGGGCCGGTGGTGGCGGCGGCCGTCATATTGCCTAAAAACTTCAGGCACCCTTTTTTAAATGACAGCAAGCAACTTAAACCGCAAAAAAGGGAGGAACTGCGTGTGCTGATTGAAGCGGAGAGCATCGCGTATGCCGTTGCGATGGTAGACCATACGCGCATCGACAGCATCAACATCCTGCAAGCCACATACCAGGCCATGCATGAAGCGATTGGCCAGTTGAAACAGCGCCCCGACAGGTTGTTGATAGACGGAAACAGGTTCAGGCCTTACCCGGGCATACCGCATCACTGCATGGTTAAGGGCGATGGCAAATATGCATCCATCGCCGCGGCCAGCATACTGGCAAAAACCTACCGCGACAAGTTTATGCAGGAATTGCATACCGAGTATCCGTTGTATGGATGGGATAAAAATATGGGCTATGGCACTGCCGCCCACCGCGAAGCCATTGCAAAACATGGCCTCTGCATCTATCACCGGAAGAGTTTCCGGATTGTGCAGGAGGGGCCCGGGCTATTTTAATGGAATTTCGCCTCAGGGCCTCAAATCATTGCTCCCGATGCGGTCGATATCTTCGTCTATGCGGTCGGGTTGTTTTTCGAGTATGGCCCTTACCAGCAGGTAGCCGCCAAAGGCGCTGAGGATGCCGATCGATATAATGGCGAATAAATTCTGGTTCCCGAACATGATGGCGGCCAGCATGATCCCCAAAAATTCAAAAGCGATCCAGGCAACGATGGTGAAAATCTTCCACGGCATTGGCTTGATGCCTTTGCGCGAAGCCATGTCGCCGATTTTTTTGGTCAGGAATATGAGCGCTAAAATTTCAAGCATAATGGTTCAGGTCAAACAAGGTCAATGTCGAAATTAACCAGTTGTACAAATTCATCGAGACGTGCTTCGATGTCTTCGCGGGTGATTTCCTTCAGGCGGTCCGGTCCGAATTTTTCCACGCAAAAACTCGCCATGGCGCTGCCCACGATGATGGCCGTTTTCATGTTATCGAAACTGATGTCTTTTGTTTTGGCGAGGTGGCCGATAAAGCCACCGGCAAATGTGTCGCCTGCCCCGGTTGGGTCAAATACTTCTTCCAAAGGCAATGCCGGCGCGAAGAACACATGGTTTTCGTGGAATAGCAGCGCGCCGTGTTCACCTTTTTTGATGATGAGGAAACGCGGGCCCATGTTCATGATGGACCTGGCAGCTTTTACCAGCGACACTTCATTGCTCAACTGGCGGGCTTCCCCGTCGTTTACCAGCAGCACGTCCACTTTTTTCAAAACCTCTTTCAGTTCCTCCAGTGCGCTGTCCATCCAAAAGTTCATGGTATCCATCACAATCAGTTTGGGGCGCTTCTTCATCTGGTTGATCACGCTCAGTTGAATGGATGGCATCAGGTTGCCCAGCATAAGGAATTCCGCATCCTGGTATGAATCGGGCACCACGGGGTTGAAATCAGCCAGTACGTTAAGGTCTGTCACAAGGGTATCGCGGGAGTTCATGTCGATATGGTACTTACCGCTCCAGAAAAATGATTTCTTATCCGGCACCACCACCACGCCGGTTGTGTCAACCCCGCGCGATTGCAATTCTTTCATTTCTTTCTCCGGGAAATCATATCCCACTATGGATATCTGCTTTACGTCGCGCACAAAATTGCAGGCCGCGTATGCAACGTAGGTAGCGGAACCACCGATGATCTTATCAACTTTTCCAAATGGGGTTTCAATGGCATCGAAGGCCATGGTGCCAACGGTAATAACAGACATAATTATAGAGTTTAAACAACTGTAAAAAGCGGAGCAAAAGTAGGTCAATAAATCATGTTTTGGCGCGCATAGCACCGAAATATGTTATTTTGTGGCCATGCTCCTGCGCATACATCCCGAAGACCCTCAGCCCAGGCTGATCAAACAGGTGGTGGAATGCCTCTTAGACGGGGGCGTGATTGTATACCCCACCGATACCATTTATGGACTTGGTTCTGATATCTTTCAACAAAAAGGGATTGAAAAAATATGCAGGATCAAAAAGATCGATCCGCAAAAAGCGCAACTGTCTTTTATCTGCCGCGACCTCAGCCACCTGAGCGATTATACCAAAAGCATTGATACGCCATTGTACCGGATGCTCAAACGCCACCTGCCCGGGCCGTTTACGTTTATTTTGCCTGCGAGTAAACAAGTGCCGAAAATCCTGCAAAGCAGGAAGTCAACCATTGGGTTACGGGTGCCCGATAATGAGATCTGCCGGCACATCCTCGATGCCCTTGGCCATCCGCTCCTGAGCGCTTCATTGCCCGGGGAGATGGTGGAAGAATACACCGATCCCGAAATTATTTACGAACGCTTCGGCGATGAAGTTGATTTTGTGATAGACGGGGGCGTCGGCGGGATGGTACCCTCCACGATTGTGGATTGCACCACCGACGACTGGCAAGTCACCCGCCAGGGGCTGGGTGAATTTGAAGTATGATCTTATTGCCCGATGCCTTCCAATGCTAACAGGAACGCATACTCGCGCGCACGGTCGTGCAGCGCCTTGAACCTTCCGGAAGCGCCGCCGTGGCCGGCTTCCATATTGGTGTAGAGCAACAATACGTTTTTATCCGTTTTCATGTCGCGAAGCTTTGCTACCCATTTCGCGGGTTCAAAATACTGTACCTGGCTGTCGTGCAGGCCGGTGGTCACCAGCATATTCGGGTATGCCTTCTTCTCCACATTATCATATGGGGAATACGATTTCATGTAGAAATAGCTTTCATTGTTCGCGGGGTTGCCCCATTCATCGTATTCATTGGTGGTTAACGGGATGGTTGGGTCGCTCATGGTAGTCACCACATCCACAAATGGTACCGCTGAGATGATGCCGTTCCATAAGTCGGGCCTCATATTCACTACGGCGCCCATCAGCAAACCACCGGCGCTGCCGCCGTTTGCATACAGGTGTTCCTTGCTGGTATATTTCTGCGCGATGAGGTGTTCGGCGCAACTGATGAAATCGGTAAATGTGTTTTTCTTTTTCATCATCTTTCCATCCTCATACCAGTAACGGCCCATTTCCTGTCCGCCGCGGATATGCGCGATAGCGAATGCAAAGCCCCTGTTGAGCAGGCTGAGCCTGACCGAGCTGAAAGAAGCGTCCATGCTGGCCCCGTACGATCCGTATCCATAAAGCAATACAGGCGCCTGGCCATTTTTCTCAAATCCTTTTTTGTACACAACCGACATGGGGACTTTTGTGCCGTCTGATGCTGTAGCGTAAATGCGTTCGGTAACGTAGTCTGCCGGGTTATGCCCGCCCACTACTTCCTGTTGCTTCATCAGTTTTTTCGTTTTGGCATTCATATCATAATCGTACACCGTGGCAGGCGTGGTGAGCGATGTATAATTGAAACGGATGACGCTGCTGTTGTATTCTGGCGTGTAAGCCAGGTAGGCCGCGTATGTTGGTTCATCAAATGCCAGGAAATGTTCCTGTTTGTTTGATGTGTTGATGATATGCACCTGCGTGAGGCCGTTCTTACGTTCCTGTACGGCCAAATGGTCTTAGAATAAATCAATATCCTGCACCAGTACATCATCTTTATGGGGAACAATGTCCGTCCAGTTATTGCTTGCCGTAGCGTTTTCAGGGCATGTGGCGATCTTAAAGTTTTTCGCGTTCAGGTTTGTGCGGATATAAAACAAGGAACCGGCATGGTCTACATTATACAACACCTCTTTCATCCGCGGTTGAAAAACCGTGAAAGCTGCTTCCGGTGTGGATGCGTCGATCATGCGGATTTCAGAAGAAAGCGTAGCCTGGGAAGTGATAAAGATGTATTTATCTGATTTGCTTTTTCCCACGCCGATATAATTCGACGGGTCTTTTTCCTCATACACGACGGCATCTGTTGACGGGTCTGTACCGAGCTTATGCCTTTTGATTTTTTCAGACAGCAGTGTAACCGGGTTTTTAGCCGTATAGAACAGCGTTTTATTATCAGCTGCCCACACAGGGTCGCCTTCCGTATTTTGGATGCGGTCTGCATACAGTTCACCGGTCTGCAGGTTTTTCACCATGATCACATATTGGCGGCGCGATACGGTATCTACCGCATAGGCCATCAGGTTGTTGTCCGGACTGATGCTGAAGCCGGCTGCGGAATAGTATGCATGGCCTTCAGCGAGTGTGTTTACATCGAGCAATACTTCTTCAGGAGCGTCGAGGCTACCTTTTTTGCGGCAGAAAACAAAATAGTCTTTGCCTTCCACCAAACGATTATAGTAATAATACCCGTTTTTCAGGTATGGCACCGATTCGTCTTTTTCCTTTATGCGGGCCTTCATTTCCTTGAACAGGTCTTCCTGAAGGGTTTTTGTGCCGGCCATCATGGTATCATAATACCTGTTTTCCGCTTCCAGGTAAGCCACTACATTCGAGCTGTCAGGCCCTTTTTTAAAAAAATCATTGAGCCAATAATAAGGGTCAAGCCTCGTATCGCCGTGGGCAATGAGTTCTTTAGGCTTTTTTTCGCAGACGGGGGCCTGCACATTCGCCGGCCAGGCATACGGTTTCTTTTCCATTTCTTTTTTTTGCTGGCATGATGCGGCCATCAGGGTTATGAAGGCCAGGCCTGCAATTGTTTTTACTTGCATGTGCAATGGTTTTAACAAAAAAATTGACTTTATCCCGAAAGTTAACAAGTATGCTTTAATTATTGAGCCCTTGTGCAGAAAATGGGATGAATGGTTTAAAGCCCAATTTCTTTTTTATCAATTTCTGCCTGTTTTAAGATAGATAAAAAAGTACCTTTCTTTAAATCTCTGCCTTTTTGAAATGGTATAACAATTGTTTTATGGTTGATTGGATTGTAATACAAGTGATGAGATCCTTTTGATCTTTTAAAAATATTGCTATTCTGAATTGGGATCTTAACAAGGTAAGACGGATCTAATTTCATTTGCTTTCTAAACTTAAAGAATATTCCAGTTTTTTACTGTCATCTGGTATTGGCTCTCCCCTTTCAGATAATTCTTCAATATATAAGGCTATGGCTTCACTTGCCATCGATAAGGCTTCATCAATATCTTCCCCATATGTTATACAACCAGGCAAAGCTGGAACAGAAACAGTATATCTTCTCCTTCGTCTTCTTTATGTAAAAGAATTTTATAGTTGTACATATTGGAATTGTATTGATCAATATTTCTACCCATTAAAGATATGATAATTACATTTTTTATGTCAAATACAGGTAATACTGAGGTTGAAAGGATGTTGATGTAAGCAAATGTTTCAGCATTCACTCTCGTCTGCTAAAACATTTATTGCTTTTTTCGTGCCAGCACCACCGTTCTTTTCAACTGTTTCTTTTTTGCCTGCAGGTTAAACAGTTCAATGAACAGTACATACGGCCCGCCTGGTATGGGGCCTTGTTTATCATTCAATCCATCCCACCTGAAATATCCCTCCCGTCCGCAGAGCGTATTGCGTTGCAGGTGCCGCACCAACCTGCCGGCCATATCATAAATGTACAGGTTACACATGAACCCAGGCTCAGGCAAACGGTAATGGATAAACGCGAAATCATCAAACCCGTCCCCGTCCGGACTAAACACAGGAGGTGTAATTACCCATTCCCCTGTAATGACAGAATCCACAGCCTGTTGCGCATTCTTCCAGGTAGGTGTACCATAACCCACGCTGGCAGGCGCGCTGGCCCAGTTGTCCTTATTCTGTGTGGGCGCCTCCATCCGTATCCGCTCCAAAGCCACAGTTTCCGGGTCGCTGAGTAAAGGATGGTGCCAGTCGTCATAATAATGCAGTTCATCCACAATCTGGCCCCTGTCGTTAACCAGCAACACATACCCTTCGTCATCCGGAAGCGAAGGCATGGCCGATATGTCTATCAAAGCATCGGGGTTGCGCACCAGGTAAGCCGACTGTACTGCTTTGCCAGAAACACTGATAACCACAAGCTCACCCGGAAAAAACAGGTACGGGTTTTCCGCGATCCGGTTCAGGGAACTAATTTGTCCTGCGCTATTCCTGTTCCCGATATACATCTTTTGCAGGTCAATGGTTTTCCGGCTCCTGTTGGTGATCTCCACATAATCTACCGCCTGCCCGCGCGGGTTGAATAAAACTTCGTTGACGACCATATCCATACTATCCGCCAATTCCGGCAAGGCAAACCTTGCTTTGGCGGGGCTTTCCAGGAGATTGCCTGCACAATCTGTCAACCCCTGCACCGTTACGTCATACATCGTTTGTGGCTGCAAGGGCGCGGATAGCATGAGTTTGATCTCACGGAACAATGGTCCCGACGGAACAACCTGTATCACCTGCGCCACAGTCGGGTTGATTTGATAATGATTGGGTGAGATGGCCGACAGGCTGTCGATGCTTTCCGTGAATACAAGATGCAGGCTGACACTATCGGTGACGTATGCACGAAGTAACCTGGGCACACGGTCATCTATCTGTACCGCTTTTACTGAATTGGACCTTCCGGGAGTGGCTCCCAACGGATCAACAGATGCTAAAAAGTTTTCCGCACCGCCGCATGGATTTTGGGTGTCAATCATTTCCAACGACCATCCGCCCTCGGCCTTGAGTTCATTCCTGTACCAGCTTTTATCGTATGCCAGGGCATGAATCGTTTGCCCATCTGCGGCATGCAGGCTGATCAGGTCGCCTTCATTTGATAAGGATGGAAATGATGACAAGCCTGCTGTAGCGGCAAAGGCCGACAAGCCCGGCGCTGCACTAACGGAACAAAGCACCAGCGCGCTGTCGGGAGCCAGGTTGAGTGCAGGCAATGTGCCGCTAAAGGCCCCGGTTTTGCCTAACCGCCAACCGGAAAGGGGAATAACAAACGGACTGACATTCCGGATTTCCAGCCATTCGGTTTCCGGTAAACCTACGGCCGGTGAAGGGTCTGGCATGATCTCCGTGATCAGCACGTCGAACCTCCGGGGAATATAGCGGGTAAAGGAGGCGCTGTCTGCATCCATCACATTTCCCTGCAGGTCGCTGATCTGCAAGGTATGCAAGGTCAGTGCTGTCCTGGCCGGTAACGTATCCGCAAATTGCAGGTGCACAACGGATGGGTCGGTTGAATCGGGCCTTGCAGTTATCGGATAACCCACACCGTTAGTAACCCGGTACCGGGCGGGCACTGAAGAAGAAACGCTGTCGATGGATTCGGAAAACCGGATGCTCAATGCCATCGGGCTTGGCACGATTACTTCCCGGATGGTTGGCGCAATGCTGTCGCGCACCCAGGATTGTACAGAGATATCGTCAAAGAAATGCTTCTGGAAAAAGCTTGCGGTGCTTTGTTGCACACTGATACCAAAATATGCGGATACGGTGTAAGTGGAATCTGTTGTGCTGCCTTCATCCCGCCATGCGCCCCTGTTATGGCTTCTCCTGAGTGTCCACAGGTGATTGGGGCCGCGGGATACGGAAACCCGGATCTCATGGCTGCTGCCATTCAGCAAACCATTTGTGCCATCAATGATTTTAACGATCCCGGATCCATCTTTCCGGTACAGGCAAATATCATCGTCGGTTTGCCCGATGCGTACAAAGTAACCATTACTGCTATCATGCCCGGGATCAGGTGCTGTAGACAGCAGGTGAACATCCACATAATTCGCGGAGGATGGATTGAACAATAACCGGCTGGTCCATTGCCACTCCGCCTCCCTGGCCATCGTGCTTGCTGTGCTGAGGTAGAACCGCGCGTTGGCTGTTGTATGGTTGCTTTGCAATTCGCCATTCGCATTCACCACCCATGCACTCGTATCGCCCTGCCAGGCCGGGTTTTGCGTGAAGTCGGTATCTGAGAACGTTTCCGTGAATTGTGCTTCTGACCTGAGGCTGGCGAGTACAATCAATAACAGTAAAAGGATCCGGAGCATGGCGCGGTATTTTCACCCGAATGTAGGTCCGGCGCATTTTCAAGGCTTGCGTAAATCCCCTGAAAAGAATCAGAATATCCTCTGTAAATCAATGGATCGATTTTACCTTTGTACGCATAAGAAACCATATATGAAAGTTGCAGTTGTGGGCGCTACCGGCCTGGTGGGTACAAAAATGTTGCAGGTATTGGAAGAGCGGTCATTCCCGGTAACGGAACTGATACCGGTCGCGTCTGAAAAATCAGTGGGCAAGTCCGTCAGTTTTAAAAATCAAACATATACCATCAGGGGCATGGCGTCCGCCATCGCCGAAAAACCAGCACTGGCTTTGTTTTCAGCGGGTGGCTCCACTTCATTGGAATGGGCGCCGCGATTCGCAGAAGCTGGCATTACGGTTATCGATAATTCCAGCGCCTGGCGCATGGACCCGGATAAAAAACTGGTGGTTCCCGAAGTAAACGGTCATGTACTTTCCGCTGCAGACCGTATCATTGCCAACCCCAATTGCTCGACCATACAGATGCTGATGGTGCTGAAACCTTTGCACGACAAATACGGCATAAAGCGGGTTGTTGTAAGCACCTATCAGAGCGTCACCGGCACCGGTGTGAAAGCGGTTGACCAGTTGATGAATGAGCGCAATGGCATCGAAGGGCCTATGGCTTATCGTTATCCCATCGATTTAAATGTGATTCCGCATATTGATGTGTTCCTGGAGAACGGGTACAGCAAGGAAGAGATGAAGATGGTCCATGAAACCAAGAAAATTATGGGCGATGACAGTATCCGGGTAACGGCAACCTGTGTACGCATCCCAACTATGGGCGGACATAGCGAGTCGGTCAATATTGAATTTGAGAATGATTTCGATATCCATGAACTCAGGCAGATACTGATCGATGCCCCCGGGGTTATTGTGCAGGACGACCTGGCGAATTTCGTCTACCCGATGCCGTTAACAGCCCATGACAAGGATGAAACCTTTGTAGGCCGGATCCGTCGCGACGAATCGCAACCAAATACGCTGAATTGCTGGATTGTAAGCGATAACCTGCGCAAGGGCGCTGCCACCAACGCGGTACAGATCGCCGAATACCTTTTGCAAAAAGGTTTTATTGGATAAGTGGGTTAACTGATCGTCCAGGTTTCCCTTCCCCTGAGTAATTTATCGAGGTCGCCCGGGCCTTTCTGCGCGATGATTTCCTGGATCTGCATATCCATCAGGTCTTCGTAGCAAGCCCTTTGTGTTTCATAGAAAACGCCAAATGGCCTGGGCAGGTGTCCTTCAAGCCTTGGGTCATAGAACATGCGGATCAGGATTTGCGCTTTGTAGAAATCATGTTCATCGTGTACCCAGCAATCATCTTTGCTGCCGCCCTTGTTGAAATCCACAATCACGGGTTTGAAGCCATCGAGTTTGATGCCCTTGTCTTGCCCGGCGCCAAACACCAGCGGCTGGCCCTGTTCGAGGAAAAGGGTTTCTTCGGCCTTGGTTGATTTTTCCGTGAATATTTCAAATGCACCATCATTGAAGATGTTGCAGTTCTGATAAATTTCGAGGAAGGAAGCCCCTTTATGCGCATTGGCCCTCAGCAGCATGGCTTGCAGATGTTTGGGATCGCGGTCCATGGAGCGGGCAATAAAGCTGGCATCCGCGCCCATGGCCAGCGCCAGGGGATTGAACGGATGGTCGATGCTGCCAAATGGTGTACTCTTGGTGATTTTATGTTCTTCGGAAGTAGGTGAGTATTGTCCTTTGGTAAGCCCGTAAATCTGGTTGTTGAACAGGAGGATATTGACATCAAAATTCCTGCGCAGGAGATGGATGGTATGGTTGCCCCCGATGCTCAGTCCATCACCATCGCCGGTGACAATCCAAATGCTCAGTTCCGGCCTCGCGGCTTTGAGCCCGCTGGCAATGGCTGTGGCTCGCCCATGGATGCTGTGCATGCCATAAGTGTTCATGTAATACGGGAACCGGCTGCTGCACCCGATACCGGAAACCACTACAATGTTTTCGCGGGGGATGCCCAGTGTGGGCATAATTTTTTGCACCTGGGCAAGGATCGAGTAGTCGCCGCAACCCGGGCACCAGCGCACTTCCTGGTCGGTGGCAAAATCTTTGGCGGTTAAGGCGGTGTTGGTTGTGGCGGTGCTCATGTCGGAATGGTTTTTATGAAGAACAGGACACTAAGTTAACAAATATTCCATTTCAGTAAAATAGCTGTGCAGGGATTCTGGCGATGGATTTTCCGGGCTTTTGGCGCTATTGCTTTTTGTGTTCGTTCCAGGTTTTATATGCGGTGGATTGATCGGGCCAATGGTCCGGTACCTCCCGCAGGGGCTCGCAGGCTTCCCAACCGGCATGCATATCCGAAGGCAGTTGCTGGTAAAGCCTCGTGCCTTCCGTTTTCCAGGCAATCATCTCATCCGACACCTCCCTGATTTTTTGCGCCGGGTTCCCTACGATCAGGCTCCTGGCTTCAAATACGGAATCGGCTTTCACAAAACTCAGGGCGCCTACAATACATTCATCACCCAGTTCCACCCGGTCCATGATCACCGCGTTCATGCCTATCAGGCAGTTGCGGCCGATCTTCGCGCCATGCACTACCGCTCCATGACCGATATGCGCGCCCTGTTGTAAGGTTACCGTTACGCCGGGGAACATGTGTATGGTGCAGTTTTCCTGCACATTGCAGCCATCTTCAATCACAATACCACCCCAATCGCCGCGGATGGCGGCCCCCGGGCCAATGTACACATCTTTGCCAATCACCACTTTACCGGTTACCGCTGCCTGCGGATGCACAAAGGCGCTGGGATGAACCACGGGGATGAACTCCTGGAAACGATAAATCATACGCTTTGATTCTTCCTGATAAAGGTACATGAATTGAGGTGCAGCCAATCGGTAAACGTTGCTGATTTTTCCCATTTTCAAAAATGCATTTCCCGATACGGGATAAGATAGTATTTGATTCAGGATAATCTTGCACGAGAAAAAAAATCCATCATGCAGAAAAATTTTGTTGCGATCAATTACATTCAATGCAATGCTGAGTACAGCCAGCGTTTCGAGGAACTCTTTGGCAGCCGGGCGCATGCCATTGATGCCATGCCCGGTTTTATCGATATGCGCGTACTAAAGCCCCATGCCGAAGGCGAACCTTACCTTGTAGTGAGTTACTGGGAATCGGAGCAGGCTTTTTCGGCCTGGACTAAATCTCCTGCCTTTTTGGAAGGACACAAAAGGGCATTCGCAGACCTTGCTAAAGCGAAAGAGCAGGGTTTACCTGCACCAATGACAAGTTCGTTTAAGACCTACCAGGTAATTGCTCATTAATGAAAGGATATCCATGGAAAAAAATGCAAAGATGAAAGCCTGGTTCAGGAAATTTGGTTTGTGGGGATTCCTGTTTTTCTTGGCAAAAGGATTGTTATGGATCGCGCTGACCTACTGGATTGTGCAATAAATCGTCAGATCAGGTTTTTATTTGTCCTGAAACAGGTGCCCTTGAAAATCGCCACTTCGTGATCATGCTGGTTTGATATGTGTATATGGTATAATCCGGTGGATTTCCCATTGTGGATTTCCCTGGCTTCCGCCGTTAATACATCGCCCACATGCACAGGCTTGATGAAATTGATGGCGGTATCGAGCGCGACCGACAATACGTTCCGGTTATTGCAGGCAAATGCGAAAGCGCTGTCGGCCAGTGAAAACGCGATCCCGCCGTGCACGATGCCAAAACCATTGATCATTTCTTTCCTAACGGTCATGCGTATCCTGCTGTAACCTTCCCGCACTTCAAGCACTTCGATGCCCAGCCACTGGCTGAACAAATCATTTTCCATCATGTGTTGCACTACGGCTTCCGGGCGATGTGTCATAATTTCGTGTATTGATGGCCGTTATTGACCGGTGAAAACGGGTTTTCTCTTTTCCAGGAAAGCGGCTACCCCTTCCTGGTAGTCGGCTGTTGCGGCCGCTTTTTGCTGGTATTCATCCTCCAGCAGCAACTGCCTGCCTAATGTATGGTCGTAACTGTAGTTGAGCGCGTGTTTGGTCAGCGTGAGGCCCTTTGTGGGCATGTTCGACAAGGTTTCCGCGATTTTCATCGACTCTTGCGCAAATATTTCTTCCGGGTAGTATGCATAAATCATCCCGATCCTTTCCGCTTCCGCGGCGCTGACTTTTTCGCCAAGCATCATCAGGGCGCTGGCTTTTTGAAAGCCCACCAGCCGGGGCAGGAAAAAAGTTCCCCCGCTGTCTGGTATCAAACCAATTTTGCTGAAAGCCTGGATAAACGAGGCCGATTCCACAGCAACAACAATGTCGCATGCAAGCGCGATGTTGGCGCCCGCGCCCGCGGCTACGCCGTTCACCGCGGCGACAACCGGCTTGGGCATGTTCCTGATTTTCTGGATGATGGGGTTGTAGTGCTCTGATAAAATAACCTCCAATCCAATTGGGTCATCACCCACGAGTTCGCCCAGGTCCTGCCCGGCCGAAAAGGCCCTTCCGTCACCTGTGATGTACACGGCACGGATATCATGCACCGACGCGCATTCATCCAGCCTGGCCTGCATGTTGAGTGCCATTTCGCGGTTGAAAGAATTAAACTTATCGGGCCTGTTCAGGGTAATGCAGGCTACATGCTCTTTGATCTCAAATAAAATGCTCGACATGGATTCAAATTTTTATGAAGCAGTTGTTAGACATCAAAACTTTTCACATCCTGGTGTTGCAGGAGGAACTGGTTCACGAGGTCGTAGTTCCTGTCGGGTGAACTGATGCGGTAAAGGTACACGGCATCGTTGTCGTCCTTGATAAATTTCATGCAACGGAATGTAAGGTCGTGCGATTTAAAAAAATCTTCCAGCTCATTCCTGAAATTTCCACCCAGGTTCACCGTCCTGATTTTATAATCCTTCACCCGGTGAAAGCGGTTGATAAACCGTTGCACGGGTTCCAACACAAACAAGGCGATCACCACCATGCAGGATACCACAATGGCCAGCGGATAATTATGGTAACCAATCGCCATCCCCAATGCGGCGGTAATCCAAATCAGCGCGGCGGTGGTTAAACCATTTACGGAAATACCCTCCTTAAAAATCACACCCGCGCCAATAAAACCGATGCCGGTCACGATATTGCTCGCGATCCTGTCGGCGCTGCCATAACCTGCATTTTCTTTTGACAGGATCGTGTACAAACAGGCGCCAACGGATATCAGGATCATGGTTCGAAAACCCGCGGGCTTGCTCCTGAACTCACGCTCCAGGCCTATCACCGCGCCAATGATAAAAGCGAATGAAACCTGAGCGGCCTCCTCCAGGTAAATGGTTAGGTCCATGCGATACCAGTTAAACTGATTAAAGGTAAGGATATTAATGGCACTTAAAATAGTCGAATGGCTCTTTGCAGTCGTTGCATTGGTACAGGGCCTTGCAGGCGGTGGAGCCAAACTGGCTCAGCAGGCGGGTGTTGTGCGATTGGCAGCGGGGGCACTCCACGTCTACCACATCATCAAACAATAGTTTGCGGCTGCGGGCCGTGGTTTCCGCAGGCGGCGCGATGCCGTATGCGCGCAGTTTCTGTTTGCCTTCTTCGGTCATCCAGTCTGTTGTCCATGCAGGATCGAGTACAGTGTGTATGCGGATCTCGCGGTAACCCGCTTCAATGAGTGCCAGCCTGATGTTCACGGAAATCATGTCCATGGCCGGGCATCCCGAATATGTTGGTGTGATGGTTACTTCCACCATGCCGTCGTGCACATCCACTTTACGGATAATGCCCATATCCGTTACCGTTAGTACAGGGATCTCCGGGTCGGTGACCTGTTTGAGCACTTCCCATACTTTTTCCGCTTGGGGTGATTGTGATGTTGGGATATGTATGTCTTGGTTCATGATGCTTGTTCCATTACCATTCCGCACCGGGGTAAGCGCGCTGCAGGTATTGCAGTTCAGCGAGCATATAACCCAGGTTTTCGGTATGCAATCCTGTTTTTCCGCCTACATGCATATATACAGATTCTGATGACATAGGCAATGTGGCTTCGGCAAAAACATCCTGCACTTCTTTCAGCCAGCCGGCATGCAGGGTGGAGGGGTCAACCATTCCTGTTTCATAATCAGCCGCGCGGAACATCTCTCCTGTGTATGGCCATAGCTCTTCAATGGCGGTCAGCATGCGCTGATGGCTTTCCGCAGTGCCGTCGCCCAGCCGGATCACCCATTCGCTGCTCCATTTCACATGGTATGCCACTTCTTTGAGCGATTTGGCCGCGATGGCGGCAAGGTCTTTATCCGGAACTGTTTGCAGGCGGGTATATAACAGTGACTGGTAGACGCTGAAAAAGAAATGTTTCAGGATGGTCTGCGCCCAGTCGCCTTTGGGCAATTCCGTAAGCAGCAGGTTTTTAAATGCGCGTTCGTCACGCAGGTACGCGAGGCTGTCTTCCGTTGCGGGTTTCAGCGTATGATCCGCGGATTGGTTGATGAGTCCGGCGGCATATTGGTAAAAATGACGGGCTTGTCCGAGCAAATCAAGGCTGATATTGGTGATGGCGATATCTTGTTCGAGCACGGGGCCATGGCCGCACCATTCGCTGCTGCGCTGCGCCATAATCAGGGAACTATCCGCAAGGTGCAGGGTATAGTCGATGAGGGCCTGGTTGGATGTATGGGCAGACATATAATCTATGATTTATGATTTATGATGTATGATGTATGATGTATGATGTGGGATGTATGATGTATGATGTGGGATGTGGGATGTATGATGTGGGATGTATGATATATGATGTGTGATGTAGATAACATTGCACCAGGCTTATGACTGATTCAACAACGGTTACATATGTTTTACCGCGTCGGGGAGGTCATAAAAAGTGGGGTGCCTGTAAATTTTATCCTCGGCGGGGTCATACAGCATACCCGACTCTTCCGGTTTTGACGCGTGGATGTATTTGCTCTCCACCACCCAGATGCTGATGCCTTCCTGGCGGCGGGTATATACGTCGCGCGCGTTTTCGATGGCCATTTCGGCGTCGGCTGCGTGCAGGCTGCCCGCATGTTTATGGTCAAGCCCCTGCTTGCTGCGGATAAACACTTCCCACAAAGGCCATTCTTCGGAAGGGTTGACTTGCTTAGCTGAAGGCGCACTGCCTGATCCGGAGTCGGGGATATCGCCGTAATAAAATTTTTTAACCTGTATTTGCATGTTGTTGATGTTATAATGGGTAAAGGTTATTTCGTTTGTTCGTAACCGTTATGCTGCCACTGTTTTCCTGCGGGCCGCTTTTTTGGCCGCGTAAGCCGAGGCCGCTTCCCGCACCCAGGCGCCGTTATCGTGCGCTTTCCGGCGGGCTTCGAGCCTTTGCTTATTGCATGGGCCGTTTCCTTTGACCACGTTCCAGAATTCCTCCCAGTTGATCTCGCCGAAATCATAATGCTTGCGCGATTCGTTCCAAACCAAATCAGGGTCCGGAAGGGTCATGCCCAGCACTTTCACCTGTTCGGCGATCATATCCACAAATTGCTGGCGCAATTCATCATTACTCTTTCGTTTGATCTTCCATTTCATGCTCTGGTCGCTGTTTGTGCTCTCGCTGTCTTTCGGGCCAAACATCATCAAACTCGGCCACCACCAACGGTTGATCGCATCCTGGCACATGGCTTTCTGCGCTTCGGTACCCCGGCTGAGCACCAGTAAAATCTCAAATCCCTGGCGCTGGTGAAAACTCTCTTCCTTGCAAATGCGCACCATTGCCCGTGCATAGGGGCCGTAAGATGTGCGGCAGAGCATGACCTGGTTGAGGATGGCGGCGCCGTCAACCAGCCATCCAATCGCGCCCATATCGGCCCATGTGAGGGATGGGTAATTAAAGATGGAAGAATATTTTGCCTTGCCCGAATGCAGGTCTTCAATCATCTGGTCGCGGCTGAAGCCCAGCGTTTCCGCTGCGGAGTACAGGTAAAGCCCGTGCCCACCTTCATCCTGCACCTTGGCCAGCAGGATGGCCTTGCGTTTCAGCGATGGGGCCCTGCCAATCCAATTGCCTTCGGGGAGCATGCCCACAATTTCACTGTGCGCGTGCTGACTGATCTGGCGGAGGTTTGTTTTGCGGTAAGCTTCCGGCATCCAGTCGCGCGGCTCAATCTTTATTTCCTGGTCGATTTTGTCCTGAAACAATTTTTCGAGTTCATGTACCGACATATCATTTCTGTTTAGGATTTAAAAATAATAAAAAAACGAACATTCGTTAGTTTTTGTGGAGCAAAAAAAGGGTTTTTTGCCGATTACTTTATCGAAATTCCTGCCTGCCGGAATAACCCGGCAGCTAACCTTCACAAGGGAGATTACCTGATACTGAGCGGGTCGTGCCGGAACATGAACGAGGCGATCGCCTGCAGGTCGGCATCCGGAAGGGCCTGGCGGGGCATGGCGCCATATTTGTCGATGGCACCCGGCATCATGGACAGGTCTTTTGAAGGATTTTTCACAAAACCGACAAGCCGATTGACAAACTCCCCTTCAGATTTGTACGCGTCGAGGTACTGAAGCCTGATTGCATGTAAGCTGGGAGCCATAACCGTCTCCCGGTTCGGGTGGTGGCAGCTCGTACAATTTGATTTCAATAAGCCGAGCGCACGCTCATCATCGGCAGACCATTCCGCCGCAACAGCAGTTTGTGCCTGTTGCTGTTCAGCCTGCATGCAGGCGCTTATGGCGATGGTGGCCAAGAGAAAGATGAAGGTTTTTATTGTCATTGAAAATACTTGTTGAATGCCACAAATGATTCTTTGAACTGCCCCACAATTTTTTGTTGTTCTGAAACGGTTTTCGCTTCATCAAATGATTCGGATAATTCAATAAACGGAACCAGCCATTTATGCAGTTCATCATGCGCCGGGCCTTTCATCGTACAGTTTTCGGTTAGGCCTTCAATATTGTCGTCAATCAGTTTTGCCAGTTTTTTGTAATCGGCATCAGCGCCGGGTTGAAAACCTGTTACCGCTTTTTCCATTGTCCGGATATACAGCATCATGCTGTCGGCCACTTTCCATTTTTCTCCATTATTCAGTACAATGGCTTCATGCCCGTGGCCCGCATGCCCTGTATCGGTTTTGCTGATTTCCTGTTTCACTTCCTGTTTTGCCTCAGGCGCTGTTTCAGTTTTTTGATCACCGCAGGCATGCAATACAATCGATATACAGGCGGCCGATATCATTTTTTTCATGAGATGGGTGTTTGGGGTTGCATAAAAAGGTTAAGCCAGGGCAAAATTAGTCAATTCGAACGGGTTGCGTGGGCGGCAAGAAACGAAGGATCAGAGCAAACCTTTTTCATATGCCAGGTGGAGGGCCTGGGCGCGGCTGTTCACATGCAGTTTCTGGTAGATATTCATCACGTGTTTTTTAGCGGTATTTGTGCTGATATCGAGCCTGGCCCCAATTTCCTTATACAGCAAACCGTCGATCAGCAATTGCAGGATTTCTTTTTCGCGCTGAGTGAGGTCAAAAAAATCGGTTGGCCTGGGTTGGTTTTGCTGGGGAAGGCGGAGCTCATTTTTTTGAACAAGCTGTAGAATTTTATACGCGATGCCCGGGGAGATAGGCCCGATGCTGTTTTCCAGCATCTGGTGCAGCATCTCGGTGATGCTTTCGGAACTTTCTTCTTTGAGTAAATACCCGTGCGCACCGGCTTTGATGGCTTTGAAAATTTTGTCTTCGTTATCAAAAATGGTGAGTACCACATATTTCACCTGCGGGTAGAGGCAGGATGCAATCGCGATCGCGTCGACACCATCCATGTTCGGCATTTCCAGGTCCATCAGCGCCACATCGGGCAACTGGTTGTCGGGCAGGCACTTCATCTTATCTAAAAATTCCTGTCCGTCAGACGCGGTCAGGCATACAACAAAACCACCATCGCGCAGCAATTTATCTTTCAGGATATTCCTGTTGCTGGCTTTATCGTCTATGATGGCTATACGTACGGGCATGTGTCAAACTTAAACAAATCTCCTTTCTTTTATAGTCGACAGCTATACTCCTTTTGGGTTATACAGTAAACTGAAAACGGGTCCCCTGTGTTTCTTTGGTTGTCAGCAAAACATCTATCCCGCTTGCCTTGCCGCGTTCCCGGATATTGTCGAGCCCATAACCCGGATTGATTTTTTCTTCATCAAACCCCGATCCGTCATCCTGAACCAGTATCGTCCAGGCCTCTGTGCCCGGGATGCTTTCCACGCTGATATGAGCGGCGCCGCTGTGTTTGATGGCATTTGTTATGGCCTCCTGCACCATGCGCACCAGGTTGAGCGCTTGTTGATTCTCGAGCATGCGGTTTGGAGGGGCCATACCAGTTACCTGGAATTGGATATCCGGATAATAACGGCTGAGTTGTTGCACAAAATTCCGGATCCTGATCAGGCAATCGGTGCAGGCGAAAGCTTCTTTTTGCAGCGCCCAGATGGTTTCGCGCAGTGAATGCATGATGTCTTTTGATGCAAAACGAAGGTCTGTCATCAGGGCCTTGCTTTCGGGTTCCGTTAGTTTATACCCGAGCAGATCGGTTTTGTGCAATACCGCGTTGGCATAAGCGCCGATGCTGTCGTGCAAATCACGCGATATCCTTTCTTTTTCCATTTGCACGCGCCGGGCGCTTTCCAGTTCAATTAATTTTTGCTGGTATTTTTTTCGCTGGTAATCATTCACGCTAAACAGCAGCAGGCTGAATATTACTATACCCACAAGGCTATAGAACCACCAGGTTTTCCAAAATGGAGGTTTGATGATGATGCTGATGCTGTGCATGGGAAACGCTGATGCATCATAAGTCCTGCCGGCATATATGTCAAGACTGTATTTGCCCGGAGGCAGGTAATAGCGTATGGTTTGCATGTCGCTGTTTTGTATCCATTCCGGGTCAATGGGGTTCATGCGGTATTGGAAACTGTACCGGCCGGGCATGCTGCCCGACATGGCGGTGACATCAAATGCCAGGTTGTTTTTATCGTACGGTAGCGTCAATGAACGCGTGTACCAAACTGCCGAATCCCCGGTGTATTCTTTATTGTTCACTTGTATGCGGGTCAGCATCAGCCTGATGACTTCATTTCCCTGCCTGATCTGTTCAGGATAAAAACTGTTTGCCCCCTTGATTCCGCCAAAAAAAAGTTCATTGCCCGACGTAAAGGCTACGCCCGTGTTGAACTCGTTTTCCTGTAAACCATCTTCCCGGGTAAGTTGGAATACATATCCAGGCTTTTGCAGGTTGATACAGAAAATGCCTTTGTTGCTGCTGCACCAAAGCAGCCCGCTTTCATCAAAGGCCATGGCATAAATGCAATCATCCGGCAGCCCGTCTTTTTTCGACAGGTGCCTGATAATGGTTCCCTCGTCATCAATTTCAAATACGCCATTGTTTGTACCCAGGAAAATATTTCCGCCGGACTTATCCACGAAACACCTCACATGGCCTGTGTTTGGAAAGAATTTTTTCCTGACCTGCCGTTTTTGAAATGGATCAAACCAGCATAATGTGTCGGGATAAAAACTAATGATCAGCCGCCCCCGCATCGCGGCGCCCAAAAAATCCCTGTTGTTGTGCATGGTCCATTCTTCTGCATGTCCATTGCCATGGGTGTAGAGGAACAAATCATTTTGTGAACTGATGATGCTGAGGCTGTCGGTTGATAAAATTGTTTTGCAATAGTATGAGGGCCCGTCTGATGATAAGGTATCAGGCCGTTTAATGGTGACCGGCTTAAATGCATTTTTCTGATAGTTGTATAACCATAAACTTGTTTCACCGGCACAGGCGAGTAAATATTCGCCGGTAGCTGTTTGCGTGATGGCGTTAACCGATAAGGCTTTTGTTTTCCCGGGTAATGACCGCACATGCCTGAGCAGTTTTTGTGTACTGTCGTATATCAACAAGCCGTTTGATAAAGTACCCGTTAATACAAGGTTTGCCTTTTTGTCGGCCCATAGGCTGAGCACATGGAGGCCTCTGGCAACCTGGTTATTGTTTGAATATTGTTTGATGGCTAAATGTTTGTTGGAAATCCTGCAGACGCCATCCATTAATGAATTAATGTACAGGTTCCCAAATTTGTCGGAGAGCATCTTGCTGATAATGGAAAACTCAAACAATGGATTTCTGTTGAAGTCAACCAGTTCAGATACAAGGCGCTCGTAATCATTGCCCAGGACAAAGACCCGGTTTGACAGGCTCCAAATCACGCGGCCTTCCCAAAGAATCATTTTGTTCCTGATGCCATCGTATGCCTGCAGTTCATGGATGATGATTTTTTTCCGTTCTTTTGAACGCGGCCGGTATTTGTATAATACCACGGGCTCCTGGTACAGGCTGAAAATAATCTCATCATCTGATATGAATTCCAGTACAGAAAATTCTTGATCGGGTTCCGTTTCAACAATATCATGCACTTTGTTTTCTACCAGGTTTACATTGTACAGTTTGTGCTTCCAACTGATGCAGATATTATTCCCCCTGTTTTTCCCAAGCCGGATCAGGTTGGCATTCATGGAGGGTTCAAGTGCCGCGATGGCCAGGGGTTCATTTTTTATGATTTTTTCCTGTGCCAGGTGATAGGAAATAAGCTGATGAGGGTATTCGAGGAAATGCAGGCTGCCATTGGATTCCGCGAGGATGCGGGGATGCTTGGTCTGCCCTTCTTTATTTTTCCAGATCAGCCGGAAACGGTTAGTCGCGGGAAGGTACTCGCTGATGCCATAAGCATGGCTTAGAAAAAAACGGTTATTGGATGTATGGAAAAATTTCACCCATTTATTATCGGGCAAGCCATCCTGTATGGACACAAAACTGAAATTTTTGCCATCAAAACGTTGCAGGCCGTTGGGATAACTGAACCAGCAGATGTTTAAAGGATCAACCTCCAGGTCGATGACATTGTTTTGCAGCATGCCATCATCAGTGGTGAGGTGCGTACTGTGAAACCGTTCCTGTACCTGCGCATGCGCGTTATGCAGGATGTTCAGTAAAAGCAGGATTGTACAAACGGTTTTCAATAATCAGTGCAGTTGACTTCAGCAATCAAGTTACAATTTCCCCTTGGAAACCCATCCTAATCCAAATGGATTATTGATGGAGTAAAGATGTTTGATTTCTTTTGTTGTTGCATAACAGGAATTGTTTCCTGTTTATCACTCACCTCTGTTTCCCGCTGCAACCTGAATGATGCCTGCCCTTTTGGGGATACCTGATTCTGTCATGTAAAATTTTTTTGTATGTTATCAAAATCTCTACTGCTCAGCCTGGCAGCATGCCTGTTCGCCAGCATTGTTTTCGCGCAAACCTGGACCGGCAGCGCGAGCAGCAACTGGAATGATCCAGCCAACTGGTCACCTGCGAATGTACCCATTGCCACATCCAACGTAACCATTGCCAGCTCAGCAAATGTGCCGGCGCTTCCGGCAAATACAACTGTCAATAGTTTTACAGTGTCTGCCGGCGGCGTGTTGAATTTCAGTGGATATAGCCTGACCATTAACGGCTTTATGGACATCAATGGCGGTACGCTGATTAACGGCAGTGCCGACATTGTGATCAACATCAACGGAGCGGGATCACAGTATATCCGCTCATCCACCGTTAACGATGATATCATCCTGAACCATAATGGTACAGGGGCTTTATTTGAAGCGTACATTACCGGGAATACCTATAATGGGAATTTTACCCTCAACATCAATACATCTGCTTTATCGAATACCTCATACAGCGTACCCTCCGTGTTTAATGGTTCGGTTACGGTTAACCGCACAGTGGCAGGCGCTACCGAGATTTTCAAGGAATCGGCAAGCGGTAATATAACCTCGTTTACGTATATAAACAACGTGGGCGGAAGTACCGACATCAATGGTTCAGGTTCGTTTTCAACCGTAGTAAACGGACCGGTGAATATCAATTATTCCTCCCTTTCCGGAACACCCGCATTTAGTATCCGAAGGCTCATCAATACCGCAGGTGGTGGATCCATTGCAGCACAAAACATTGGCACACTTACGTTATTGGGTGATACGATGCTGGTAAACAGCCTCACGGTTAATGGTTTTACCGGTTCGGGCATAGATGATATCAATAGTGTACACATCACCGGAAACCTAACCCTGGCAGATGCCACTGGCAATACCGGCTCTACCTATATCAGGAACAGCACCATTACGGGCAATACCAATGTAACCATCAATTCAGCGGGCGGTAATTTTTTTGAGGCTTATATCACGCCCAATACATTCAACGGAAACCTGGCTGTTCAATTGAATGGAGCGGCAGCCGGTTACCTTTCATATTCAGCGCCATCAAAATACAATGGCAATGTAAGTGTCAGCCGCACGGTTGCGGGTATCACAGAAATTTTCAGGACGGGCGGGCCCGTTGGTAACCTGGATAATTTCAGTTATACCAATACGGCGGGAGGCGTCAGCGAGATCAATGGAAATGGTTCTGTATCGGTTGTAGCCGCCGGTACGGTAAACATTGATGTGAATAACCCTTCGGGCAATCCCTCCTTTACCATGCGGTACCTGAAAAACCTAACAGGAGGAGGAACCGTGACTGTGGTAAACCCAGGTACGATTGATGTTTACAGGGACAGCCTGATCGTCAACAGCTTTAGCATTACAGGGATATTTGGGCCTGGTATTGATGATATTGAAGAAAGTTCGATCACGGGAAATGTTACGATTTCTGATGCAGCCGGCAACACCAGTTCCTCGTATCTCAGGGGATCTGTGATTAATGGTAATACCAATATCATCATCAACTCAGCCGGGGGCAATTATTTTGAGGGATATTTAGCACCCAATACTTTCAATGGAAACCTCAATATCCAGTTGAATGGGGCCGCCGCTATGTACACATCATACAACGCTCCATCCACTTTTAACGGCAACAAAACCGTTACCCGTACCGTTGCGGGATTGACTGATTTGTTCCGCACCGGTGGTTTGGGCGCCATCAATAATTTTTCATTGACAAATAACGTAGGTGGAAATACGGAAATCAACAACAACAGCGGCCCGTTGGTCAACCTGAACGGGACACTGAATATCAGCATCAGCAACCCCGTTACGGCTGCCCAGTTTCAAATGCGCTTGCTGAAAAATCAAACCGGCGGAGGGTCTGTCAGCCTGTCAAACCTCAGTTATCTAAACCTCCAGCGAGACAGCTTGCGTGTGAACGCCTTAACCATTAATGGTTTTAGCGGTCCAAACACTGACAGGCTGGAAGATGTACAGGTATTCGGCATCGTGGATATAGCAGACGCTGTGGGGAACACGAGTTCAACCTATATCATTAACTCTGATTTCGAAGGGCCGTTTACCTATACACAGAATTCAGCATCTGCGGCTTATGAGGGATTCCAGGCCGGTAACCGGTTTAAGGGAAACGCGACATTTGTAAGGAACAATGGAAGTATTTTTCTGGCATATAACGACCGCTCTGACTTTCATGCCGATCTCAATATCCAATCTGATGCAGGTATCACGGTAACCGATACACTTGCGTTTGTGGGCAGTACCTCATCTGTCATTTCCAAAACAGGCGCACAGGAACTTAGTTTTACCAGGATGCATATTGGAAAAGCAGGGCCGGCTTCCGTTACACTCAACAGCCCGCTAACGGTAACGAATAGGGTAAGTTTCGCGGGTGGAAACCTGGTTACATCTTCAACAAACCTATTATCGCTAAATAATAATGTACTCGCCAACGGCGCATCCAACGCCAGCCATGTGGTTGGGCCTGTGCAAAAAACGGGCGATGACGCATTTGTATTCCCCCTGGGAGATGGCACAACGTATAAACCTGTATCCATCAGCGCACCAACATTGGCAACGGATGTTTTCCGCGCGGCATATATCAAGGATAACCCTTCCACAGCGGGATTCGATACGAGTTTACGTGCAACCTCATTGCTTAGGGTGAGCGGCTATGAGTACTGGACATTGGAAAGGTTGAATGGGTCAAGCAATATCACGCCAACATTTACCTATACTGATCCGGGAAGCGGACAATACATCACGGTTCCGGCCCAGGCTGCCATTGCGCGATGGAATGGAAGCCAGTGGGACGACCTGGGCACAGGCGCTGTCAGCGGCACACTTTCCGGCAGCATTGCAACAGGCGCGCCGGTGAGCAATTTCACGCCCTCAGCTTTTACATTCGCGTCTAAGGACCTCGTTAATAACCCGCTGCTCGACCTGATCCTGTACACTTATTATGCCGATGCGGATACTGATGGTTTTGGTGATGCCAATAACAGCATAACCTCTCCATCCTCAACCCCTCCATCAGGGTATTCGGCTAATGATACGGATTGTGATGACAACGATAATACAGTATATCCCGGAGCGCCTGAGCTCTGTGACAACAAGGATAACGATTGCGACGGCACCATTGATGATGGCGCACCTTTCAATACTTATTACCGCGACCAGGATGGGGACGGATTCGGTGACGCGGCCGTGAGCACACAGGCTTGCACGGCGCCTTCCGGGTTTGTATCGAATGACGATGATTGTGATGACAACGACATTACCGTATTTCCCAATGCGCCTGAGCTCTGCGATGGCAAAGACAATGATTGTGATGGCACAATTGACGAGGGCGTGTTGAACACATATTACCGCGACCAGGATGGGGACGGATTTGGCGACGCTGCCGTGAGCACACAGGCTTGCACGGCGCCTTCCGGGTTTGTATCGAATGATGACGATTGCGACGATGCGGACAATACCATATATCCCAACGCACCTGAGCTCTGCGATGGCAAAGACAATGATTGTGATGGAACAACCGACGAAGGCGTTCAGGCTACCTGGTACCTTGATAACGACACCGATGGATTTGGTGATCCTTTATCTTCAGTATTAAGTTGTACACAACCTTCCGGCTATGTAACCAATAGCCTCGATTGTGATGATAATGACAATACCGTATATCCGGGCGCTCCTGAACTTTGTGATGGCAAAGACAATGATTGCGATGGAACCATTGATGATGGGGCAGGACAAGCTTTCTTCTATCTTGATGCAGATGGAGATGGTTTTGGCGATCCCAATATTTCGGTACAGGGTTGCAATCCTCCCAGCGGATATGTTGGTAATGATGACGACTGCGATGATAATGACAATACCGTGTATCCCAATGCACCTGAACTCTGCGACGGCAAAGACAATGATTGTGATGGTACAACCGATGAAGGTGTTCAGGCTACCTGGTACCTCGATAACGATACCGATGGTTTTGGTGATCCATTATCTTCTGTATTAAGTTGTACACAGCCTTCCGGCTATGTAACCAATAGCCTTGATTGTGATGACAATGACAATACCGTATATCCGGGCGCTCCTGAACTCTGCGATGGCAAAGACAATGATTGTGATGGTACAATAGATGATGGCGCCGGTACCATTACTTACTACCAGGATGCAGATGGCGATGGTTTCGGTAACGCGGCAGTAACAACGGTTGCCTGCGCTCCGCCACCTGGTTATGTGGCTAATGATGATGATTGTGATGATACTGATAACACGGTGTATCCCAACGCGCCGGAGCTTTGTGATGGTAAAGACAATGATTGCAATGGAACGATAGACGATGGCGCCGGGACCATAACTTATTACCAGGATGCTGATGGCGATGGTTTTGGCAATGCGTCTGTAACAACCGTTGCCTGTGCTCCGCCACCTGGTTATGTGGGCAATGATGATGATTGTGATGATACTGATAACACGGTGTATCCCAATGCGCCGGAGCTTTGCGATGGCAAAGACAATGATTGCAACGGCACGATCGATGATGGAGCGGGCAGCATTCCTGTGGTGAGTGGCCCAAGGAATATGTGTCCTTTTGAAGGCACTGGCCAAACGGTAATATTTACCGCTGCGCCAGTCGTGGGTGTGTTCTCTTATCAATGGACGGTTCCTCCGACAATCAGCATCGTTTCCGGACAAGGAACCAATACTTTGGAAGTACAGATCCTGCCTGGTTTTGGCGCGAATGCCAATAAGCAGATCCGTGTAACATCCACATCGGCATGCGGCACCAGCCCTGTATCTATTTATTACTTGCTGGCACAATTCCCGTCTACGCCGGGCGCCATCAGTGGCCCGACAGAAGTTTGCGGAATTGTTGGAACCTCCGGCGAAGCCACATACAGCATCAGTCCGGTGACGGCCGCAACAAGTTATGCATGGTCTGTTTCGGCGGGCATGACGATTACCAGCCACCCGAACGGACCGGGTCCAAACGATACAGTCATTACGGTACAGTTTGCCCCGGGCTTTAGTTCCGGAAACGTAACGGTAACGGCCGTTAATAATTGCGGCAGCAGCAGCAACAACAGGCAGCTTGCCGTGCGCAGTGCGGCCATTTCCACACCCGGACTCATACAGGGCCCAACCAATGCCTGCCTCCTCATGCTTTCACTGGCAAACCCCACCGGCGTGGAAGCACAGTACAGCATCCGTAAAGTAACCAATGCCACATCTTATAACTGGGTAGCCCCAGCAGGTGCAACAATCATCGCGCACCCGGCCGGAACAGGTGCAGATGACACTGTGATTGTTGTTACCTATGCATCCGGGTTTACAGGGGGCAACATAACGGTTACGGCTACCGGAAATTGCGGTACGAGCGCTGCGCGCAGCCTTATTATCCAGGCTGGATTAAAACCGGGAACAACCGGTGCGATCAGCGCGACAGAACTGCAGTCTTGTCCGGACAGGGTTATCCAATACAGCGTTGCCGCTTTGCCATCCAATACCAACTGGTTGCAATGGACGGTGCCCGCGAATGCAACGATCATCAGTGGCCAGGGAACAGCCAGCATTGCAGTGGCATACACAGGCGCCGCCATCAATGGAAATATTACCGCAACGCCATCCAACGGTTGCGCTACAGGTGGCACCAGGAGCCTGGCGGTGAACCTTTCGGCCTGCAGCATCGGCACCACATTCGTAAAAGCAAAAACTTCGGATATGCCTTCCTGTGAGGTTAGCGTATATCCTAACCCGTCGCCCGGCCAGGTGCATATCAGGCTCTCGTCGTTTTCAACCGAACCCATACAAGTGCGCATCCTCGACCTGCAGGGCAGGGTTTACCAAACCCGCACGGCAAAAGGTACGCAAACCATTACGCTTGGTACTGAACTCAGGCCCGGACAATACATAGCCGAGATCAACCAGGCTGGACGGTTGCTGCATAAGCGCTTTGTCAAATTATAGGCAATTGTGGTTATTAAAAAGGGATGCTGTTTACGGCATCCCTTTTTTGTATGTAACAAATCCTTTTTACCTCGTGTCAAAATCTACGCTCACGTTTGCCGTGCGCGGGTGCGATTGGCAGGTGAGGATAAAGCCCTGGTTGACTTCCTCTTCCTCGAGCGCGTAATTCACATCCATATCCACTTGACCGGCCAGCAATTTGGCGCGGCAAGTGCAACATACACCGCCCTTGCAGGCAAAGGGGAGGTCGGCTCCCTGCCCAAGCGCGGCATCAAGGATGCTTTTGCCATGATAAGGCAGTTCAAATGAAAAGGTCCGGCCATCCAGCCTGATGCTGACCTGGCTGCGCGGTCCTTTATCGGCTTCCTCCTGGCTGGCCTGTTTTGTTTTTTGAACAGACTGCCCGGGTGTTGTGAACAGTTCAAAATGAATTTTCTTTTTATCCAGGCCCTGGCTTTCGAGGAAAGCGCTGCTGGTGCGGATCAGTTCTTCGGGCCCGCAGATATATATTTCATCAAAACTGTGATAGGAAACCAGTCGGCCGAGTTCTGAAAGTTTTTCTTCGTTTATGCGTCCATGTAAGAGCGGCGCGTCCATTTTTTCACGGCTCAGGATATTGATGAGGTTGAAGCGGTCGATATAATTATTCTTCAGCGCTTCCAGTTCCTCAAAGAATATGATGGAACCCCTGTTGCGGTTGTTGTAGAGCAAGGTGAACTTGCTGTTGGGTTCTTCGCGAAGGGTATGTTTGATGATGGATATCACAGGCGTGATGCCGCTACCGGCCGCAATGGCCAGGTACTGCGCCGTTTTTCCGGGATGCAGCCTCGAATGGAATTTTCCCGTGGGGGGCATCACTTCCAGTACATCGCCCGCTTTGATCGCGGCATTGGCATAGGTAGAGAATTGCCCGCCTTCCACTTTTTTCACCGCTACTTTCAGTTCATTTTCATAGGGAGCCGTGCAAATGGAATAAGACCTGCGTAACTCTTCACCGTCAATACTTTTCCTGATGGTGATGTTCTGTCCTTCCCGGTATTGAAACATGTCTTTCAATGGTTCGGGAATCTCAAAACAAATCGAAACACAATCTGCTGTTTCTTTAGTTACCGCCTTAACGGTCAGTGGGTGAAAATGCGTTGCCATGATTATCGGGTTATGCCATGTAATAAATAATTGACCAGGTTGTTTTCCAGTTCGGGCCTCTCGGGTTCTTTTTTATGCCTTTGCCAAAACTCAAGTCCGCGCACGGCCGACAGGATGCTAAGCACAGCCACATGCGGATGGATGTTTTTCAGTTCCTTTTTCCGGATGCCCGTCGTCACCAGTTCCACCAGCCTGCTTTCGTATTGTTTGCGCTGGGCCAGGAAATTGCTGAGGAATGGTTCGCCCAATTGCTTCCACTCATGGTTGGCCACATACACTTCATCGAAATTATCCAGCATCATCCGGATATGAAACCGGATCAGGCTTTCGAGTTTTTTTGCGGTGGGCGTTTCCATCTGTTCAACTTCTTCAAGCTGTTGGTTAAAAGCATTCGCAACCTGGAAACAGATGCTTTGCAGCAATTCGCTTTTTGAACCGATGTGGTTGTAGAGGCTGGAAGCTTCCACACCAATATTGTCGGCTATTTCCCGCATCGATGTGGCCACAAACCCTTTTTTGCGAAACAGGGCAGCGGCCTTGCGGATGATCGTATCTTTCCGTGTGCCGTTTCGGACGGGTTTGATTTTAGACATGAACGGGTTTTCACAAAACTAACACTTATTAGTTTTTTTATCAGGGTATATTCTGTGCAAAATGTCTGAATCTGATTAATTTTGTATACGTAAACAGCTTGCCATGCAACTCAAACCGGTTGAAAAGGTTGAATCCATCTCTCCAGCAGATTTTAAAAATAATTACTACGCAGCCTCAAAGCCATTGATCATCACCGGTATGGCACGCCAGTGGCCGGCATTTCAAAAATGGAACTGGGATTATTTTATTGATATTGTTGGGGAAAAGGAAGTGGGTGTGTACAATAATATCAAAAGCGATGCCTACACGGCCATCAACACAGCGGATGGGTACATGAAGTTTGGCGATTACCTCCGTAAAGTAAAAGCGGGCCCGCTCGACCTGCGCATTTTCCTGTTTAATATCTTTCAGCACGCGCCTCAAATCACAGGCGATTTCAACTGGCCGGATGCATATATGAGCGGGTTTGTAAAGAAGTACCCCATGCTTTTTGTGGGCGGGCAAGGCTCAATCACGCATATGCATTTCGACATCGATATGAGCCATATCCTCCATACCCAATTCGCAGGCCGAAAACGGGTGCTGCTTTTTCCATTTGATGAGCAATACAAATTATACCGAAAGCCCTGGGAAGTACTCAGCGTAGCCAATTACGCCAATTATACCGATGGTTTTGATTACGGGAATTTCCCCGCTGTGAAACTGGCCAAAGGCTATGAAGTGATCCTCGAACATGGCGATACTTTGTACATGCCCGCCGGTTACTGGCACCATATGGAATACCTGGACGCGGGTTTTGCCATGAGCCTACGCGCCATGCAATCGTCATTGGGCGGCAAACTCAACGGGCTTTGGAAGCTCTTTGGCATGAGGGGCATCGACACGCTCATGAAAAAGACGGCCCCGGAATGGTGGTACAACCATAAAAAGAAAAAAGTATATCAGAATGCGGCCCGTGAAATGGCCCTTGCCGGAAATAAATTTTGAAAAATATTATGAATTTTCGGGAAAATCACTAATTTTACTGCCTACTCCAAAGAATACACTCCAAACAGTATCCTTTTTAAAGCTCACCGCTGAGGCATAGTGCCCTCAAGCTTACAAAATCCATTTTTATTCTTTTACATAGTCATTAATATAGCAATATATTAACCTCAACGCTTTTTCTTGTGGTTTCAGAGGTAAGCAAGGCCGGTGATTTTTATCACTGGCCATTTTTTTAATTATCAAGTGCCTGGTTCAGGAAACGGATCATGGGCTGCATCGATTTAAAGATGGCCACAGTATCAGAAACAGCCCCGCTTTTTTGAAAAAAACTGTCGCTGACCGGGTGTGAAACCGTAAAGCTTTTCAATTTGAGGAATTCGATGGCCGGGTTTTCGGCATCATACCCCTTGGGCGACCGGCTCAGGGTATGTTCTTTATCAAGCCCATCCGGAAAATAATTCCGGAAAGATTTTTGTTTGAGGATGGCAATCCATTGATCCAGGTTGTAATCAATTTCCTGCCGGATGGCCGACAGTTGTTCGGGCATGGGCATGTATAAGCCTCCGGCAATAAAACTGGCGCCCGGTTCGATGTGCACATAATAACCTGCCGTTTGGATTTTTTTTCCTCCCTTATTCATGAATGCGCCCATATTCGTTTTATATGGGTCTTTGTTGGCGGAGAAGCGTGTGTCGCGGTTGATGCGAAACATGCATTTGGCTGGTTCGAGCAGGAGGATATCGGGATCGAAGCGGCCTGTTTCACGGATCAGGTCTTTTACAAAAGCCAGCATGGTGTCGCGCGACTGCAGGTATTCTTTTTTATGTTGTTCCATCCAGGAACGGTCGTTATGTTTTTTGAGGTCAGATAAAAACCGGAAAGTAGTTGAAGGAGTCATAACCAATTCAATTATGTACAGTGATCGTTAACATGAAAAAAGGAACCGTTGGATGGGTTCCTTTGATAAATATTTTTGGCAGGAGCATGGTTACACCCGGCTCCAGTTTTCGCCGCTTTTAATCCGGTATAATGTCATTTCACTGACGCCGTATTTTTCCGCAAGCTGCTTGTATGTGTGTTTGCGTTTTGGATTGTTGATGGCATCCTTAATGCTCTTCACCTGCGCCATTGTCAGCTTCAGGCCTACGTTCCGGCTTGCCTGGCGTTTTTTATACGCGATTTTTTGCGGGCTCTTTTGCTGATGCGCGCTCACATCATCCAATGTGGCCCATTTCAGGTTCTTCGCGCTGTTATCATCTTTTTTATGATTCACATGAATCACAAATTTATGCTTGGGCGATTTTTTAGGGCAGAATAGTTTTGCCACTTCGCGGTGAATATAAATCGTGCCGTTCCCATCTTCCACATGAAGGTTCAGGGTCCTGTAACCTGATGTGAGTGAACCGGTGAGCAATTTTCCATCGGTGTACACATCTTCAGAAAAACTCGCGGCGCGCCCAAGGTTGGATACCGCATATTTTTTCCTCAATAATTTATGTCCCTGAAACGACATTTGTTTCCAAACTTCCCCCTTGATTTTCTTAATCATGGTGATATGTTTTTAAAAGTATGGTTTGGTGTCGGTCACCAAACGAAATGATGTTGCCTGCTGAAGGATAAATATAAAGAAAAAAAACACTAGGACTCAATCATTTTTAAAAAATCTTCCTCCGTAATAATTTTTATGGATGGGATTTTTCTTGCTTTTTCCAGCTTGCTGCCGGCATCTTCTCCCACAACCAGGTAGTTTAGTTTGGAACTAACGCTGCCGAGTAGGGTCCCGCCGTGTTGTTCCACCAATTCCTCGGCTGCACTGCGTTTCAGCTTCGACAGGGTACCAGTGAATAAAAACGTTTGTCCGCCAAGGTTAGCCCCATGAACAGCTGCCTGTTGGCTTTGCATATTCAGGCCCAGTTTCTCAAGTTCATGCAGCATCTGCACATTATCGGGGTTGTGAAAAAACGCGTGCAGGCTGGTGGCCACTTTCGCGCCCACATCCTCAAATTGCATCAGCCCTTCTTCGCTGAGTTCGCTGAGGTCGTGGATGTGCCGGATGCCACGGGCAATGGTTTTTGCCGTGGTTTCACCCACATAGCGGATACCCAGGGCATAAATCAAACGGTGCAGGGGTTGGGCTTTGCTGGCTTCTATGGCTTCCCGTAAGTTATCAACCGACTTTTTCCCAAAGCCTTCCAGCTTGCTGATCTTTTCCCAATCGAGTGTATAGATTCCCGGGATATCGGAAAGCAAACCCATGTCGAAAAATTTCCTAACATTGGCATCACCCAAACTGCGTATATCCATGGCATCCTTGCTCACAAAATGTATGATGCGTTCCACCACCTGGGCATGGCAGTTGATATTGGTACAACGCCAGACGGCTTCGCCCTCCGGTTTAAACAGCGGCTGCCTGCATTCGGGGCATTCTGTGGGAAAGCCAATCATGCGCTCATGGCCCGTACGCTTCTCCGTTAGTGACCGCACAATTTGGGGGATCACGTCGCCGCTTCTTTCAATCAACACATGGTCGCCGAGGCGGAGGTCTTTTTCGCGGATATAATCCTCGTTATGGATCGAAATACTGCTAACGGTCACGCCGCCAATAGGTACAGGCTCAATTTTGGCCACGGGCGTAACGGCGCCTGTTCGCCCAACCTGGTACTCCACTGCAAGTAATTTGCTTTCCGCCTGCCTGGCTTTAAATTTATAGGCGATGGCCCAACGCGGATGATGGGATGTCATGCCCAGTTTTTCCTGCACGGCAATGCTGTTGACCTTGATTACCATGCCATCAATTTCATACGGCAGATCGTCGCGGCCCTCTTCAAACTGATGCACAAAATCAATTACTTGCCGGATACCGTTAAAAATTTTTCGTTCCTGTTGTGGGCTCCTGAAACCGAGGTCCCATAACATTTTCAGCATATCGGCATGCGATACCGGACCTTTCCCGTCTTGACCTACAGGATGCGTGGGTAAAGTATAACTCACATGATAAATGAAGCCTTCGAGGTTGCGACGGCTCACTTCCGCCGAATCCTTGATCCGCAAAGTGCCGGCAGCCGCATTGCGCGGGTTGGCAAGCGGCGGGATCCCTTCTTCCTGCAGTTTTTCATTGTACTTCGCGAAATTGGACTTGCTCATTAAAACCTCGCCCCGAACTTCAATCTGCCGGATCCCATACCGGCTAAAGGCCGCGCTGAGCGGAATGGATCGTATCCGTTTGATGTTTGGCGTGATATCATCGCCGATCACCCCATCTCCGCGGGTGGCGCCCCTTTGCAATTTATCCGATTCATATACCAGTGAAATGCTGGCTCCATCAAATTTTGGTTCAACACAGTATTCTACTTCCTCCAATCCGCTTAACTCTTTTACCCGCCGGTCCCAGTCGAGCAGGTCATCCACGTTGTAGGAGTTTTCGAGCGATAACATCGGCACGAGGTGTTCCACTTTGGGGAAGTCTTTGACAAGCCCGGGCCCAACCCTTTGCGTCGGCGAATCAGGGGTGACCAGGGAAGGATGTGATTGTTCAAATGATTCCAGCAGCTTGAAGAGTTGGTCGTATTCATAATCGCTGACGAGCGGGTCGTTAAGCACATAATAGCGGTGCTCATGGAACCGAAGGCAATCGCGCAGCTCTTCCACATTGCCTTCATGCAATGCGGATGCGGGATTTTTTTCTAAGGCTTCTAACCAATACCGGGTTTTTGTTTGTACATCTGAAACGCTCAAGGTGCAGGAATTTCAAATAAAGGTAAACAGCCCTGCTCTATTGAAAAAATGAAAGCCGTTTCGAAGTTCAGTGGAGGCACCCATTATGCGAAACTTCCAGTACTTTGCCGGAAATACCCGCATATATGAGCCGTTTCCTGTTTTGTTTACTGGTTGTTGTTTTGCAGAGTTGTGCCTCGAAGGAAAAAGTGTCTTTGATCGTTCATAACGCCCGCGTATACACGCTGGATGATTCTTTTTCGGTACAGGAGGCCTTTGCCGTGAAAGACGGAAAAATCCTGGCTACCGGCACGAGCCGTGACATATTGGAACGATATGGTTCAGACAGCATCCTGGATGCCAAAGGACAACCTGTTTTCCCCGGATTGATTGACGCGCATTGCCATTTTACCGGGTACGCCACGGATATGTGGAAGTGTGAATTGTTCGGTACAAAATCATTTGAGGAAATCATTGAAAAGATCAGCGCATACGCGCCAAATGCGCCCGGGGAGTGGATTTACGGAAGGGGTTGGGACCAGAACGACTGGCCCGGGAAGCAGTTTCCGGATAAGCGCAGGCTCGATAGTTTATTCCCGAACCGCCCGGTATTTTTAAAACGGATCGACGGACACGCGGCATTGGCCAACCAGTACGCGCTCAACCTCGCTGGCATACATGCCGGCACAAAAATTCCCGGCGGGGAAGTTGAGTTGAAAGATGGAAAGTTGACGGGTATTTTGATTGACAACGCGATGGATGAACTGGAAAAACACATACCATTGATTTCCGATTCCCTGGCCAGCCGGTATTTTTTGAAAGCACAGGAAGAATGTTTTTCGTTAGGGCTGACCAGTGTGCATGATTGCGGGATCAGTGAACGCATCCTTCATTTGGTAGATAAAGCACAGCAGTCAGGGCTACTAAAGATGAAAATATTCGCGTTGTTGTCAGACAGCGCATCTTATTACGACCGCTGGCTGGCAAAGGGTCCGTACAAAACCGAAAGGCTGCACATGGGCGGATTTAAACTGTATGCGGATGGCGCCCTCGGTTCGCGCGGCGCCTGTTTGATTGATGCATACAGCGATAAAAAAGGCTGGAAGGGTTTCCTTTTGCGCGATTCGGCATACCTCAACTCAGTAGCCGCGAAGCTTGCGGGTTCAAACTTACAGTTATGCACACACGCAATTGGCGATAGTGGCAACAGGCAGGTGCTGAGGGCTTATGCAAAAGTGCTGAAACCCGGTAACGACAGGCGTTGGCGGATAGAACACGCGCAGGTGGTGAATCCGTCTGACTTTCATTTTTTCAGCGATTACAACATCATACCATCCGTGCAGCCCACGCATGCCACCAGTGATATGTACTGGGTGGAAGAGCGTTTGGGAAAGGAGAGGGTTACTCACGCTTACGCGTACCAGCAGTTATGGAAAACAAATGGATGGATTCCTCTGGGCACGGATTTCCCGGTGGAGTATATCAGTCCGTTCAAAACATTTTATGCCGCTGTTCAGCGCAGGGATGCGGAAGGGTTTCCTGCCGGCGGGTTCCAGGCGGAAAATGGGCTCAGACGAGAACAGGCCATCCGGGGCATGACGGTCTGGGCGGCAAAAGCGGCCTTTGAAGAAAAGCAGAAGGGCAGTTTGGAGAAGGGCAAGGCCGCTGATTTTATCATATTGAATACCGACTTAATGACCTGTGAACCAAACCGCATCTTAAGCACGCAGGTGCTGGCAACTTACTGCAATGGGGAAAGGGTTTATGGGAAGCCATAGCCGAATTGCTTATTGTAATCCTGGATTTGCATCAAATCAAAACCATAATATACCGTCTTAAGGGTATAAAAGCGTGAAGTTATTTCCGGTAACTTTGGCGCAAATTAACTTCTATGAGAAAGACTTTTATGTTGATCTGCACTGTATTGTGCATACATGCTGTATTTGCGAACGATATTCAGGTTGCCAATACCGGTTTAACCAATCAAAACACCGGAACGCATACCACACAAATTAAGTTCGATGTTAGTTGGAAGAATAGTTGGCGAACCAGCACAAATGAAGCCAATTACGACGGTGCATGGATTTTTGTAAAGTACCGCAAACTCAATACCACACTCTGGCAACACTGCACTTTAAATCCCGCAGGTTTTTCAGCGCCATCCGGAAGCAGCATCAAAGTCAGCGGTGATGGAAAAGGACTATGGATATACCGGAATGCCAATGGTATAGGAGATGTCAATTTCACAAACGGACGCGTAGTGTGGAATTATGGTAACGATGGTGTGCTTGATACAGACAGTTGCGAGATACAAGTGTACGCACTGGAAATGGTGTATGTTCCACAGGGAGCATTCTACCTGGGTAGCGGTGGCACCGAATCGTACGCCTTTAAAGACAGCAGCTCATCAAGTCCATTCAGGGTTTTGGGTGAGGGTACTATCAATTATGGTACCAGTAATGGTAACCTGTACTCTGCTGCGGGCGGTGCCGGTTATACAATATCAGCCTCATACCCAAAGGGCTTTGCAGCTTTCTGGTGCATGAAATATGAGTGCAGCCAGCAACAATATGTCGATTTTCTGAATAACCTTGACCTGGCACGTGCTTCGGTTAATGGTATTTCATCTTTCACAGGCACGCATCCCGCACTTATCGCTGCAAATCCTGAACGTGCCATGGGGGGGATCAGCACTTCATATTTCCTCGCATTTACAGATTGGGCCGGGTTAAGGCCAATGACTGAGATGGAATATGAAAAAGCATGCAGGGGAGCAAACATTTTTCCTTTACCGAATGAGTATGCATGGGGAAGCACAACTGGTGTGCCCGCGAATGCGGTGAATAATGATGGCACAAGCTCAGAGTCGTATAACGCGGCAGCAAATGTGAACAGCAATTTCCTTGGCCGTATGGCGCGTTGCGGGGGATTTGCCACTGTGTCAACAGCATCAAACCGTGAACTTAGCGGAGCTACGTATTATGGAATCATGGAGATGAGCGGTAATGGTATGGAAAGGGTTGTCAGGTTGGCAAATATCCCGCCCGTTATGGCTTTCTCTTCAACAGTGCATGGCGATGGAAATATTGCGGCATCAGGCGCGGCCAATGTACAGAACTGGATTGACATTGCCACGAACAGCACGTTAAATTTTGGAACAAGAGGTAGTGGGTTTGGTAATGGTTTGAGTAACCTGTATTGCATTTCAGACCGGACCTTTATGATTAGCTTTTTCGGTGATGCAGGAAATAATTTTTCTTTCCGCGTAGTACGGACGGCTGAGTAATATCAGGCTTTTAAGTAAAAAATTTTTTTATGAAGCAGATGAGCTTGATTTTATTAGGCCTGGTTTTGCTGATCAACGGTACTGCGCAAAATAATGCCATATTCACGGGCGGACAGGGTGCTGGCTGGAAATCAAATTATGCCGGGCACCCTTCCGGAGATGCCATTTTCGCTGGCGGTAGTGGCCATGGATGGTCGAAAGCGTTGCAAATGCCCTTGCTCGATAGTTTATTCAGGGGAGGTAACGGTGATGGATATACGAAAAATGAATCACCGAAACCATTGTTGGATTCGCTCTTTATGGGAGGCGTAGGGGATGGATATGCGAAAAATGAATCACCCATACCCTTGTTGGATTCGCTCTTTAAGGGAGGTGATGGCGACGGATGGTTTTCTTTGCAAAAGAATACGGAACGGGTTGACTCCATTTTCAAGGGAGGTGAAGGCGACGGATGGGCGAGCACATACCTTCCGCTATCGCCCCTTCCTGTTCGTTTATTGAGTTTTACCGGTGAACAAAAAAACAGTGTGCACATACTTCGTTGGGAAACCAGCAGCGAAACCAACAGCCACTATTTTAATGTAGAGCGGCAGGTGCAGGGTTCATCTGCTTTCCAGGCGATTGGCAGGGTGGCGGCGGCAGGCAACAGCAGTGCAGCCAGGCAATATAGCCTGACCGATTTCCGGCCGGTGTTGGGAAATAATTTTTATAGACTGCAAATGGTTGACCTGGACGGTACCTACAGTTATTCAAATATTGTGTTGTTGAAAATGCTGTCAGATAAATCCTTGTTAACGGTATTCCCCAATCCAACCGCAGATCTGTTGTATGTACGCTGGTCAGGTAAGCTAAACGGCAAAAACATACAAGTAAGTATATTGGACGCAGCCGGAAAAAAATCGGGAACATCTACTTATCCTTCTGATCAAGCGCAGCTTTCTGTACCCGTCGGTCATTTATCATCGGGCATGTACATCCTTCAGCTCGTTTGCGGCGATCAAACCGAGCAAATCAAATTCATGAAGCATTAATGTTTTCCATTCTCAGCACCGTCTATCGAAGGAGACGGTGCGTATTGACATATGCAAACCCCACGATTCCGGGCATTTCCGCAACTCTTGTAAAAAATCAGTCAAAATAATTACTGATTATCAATCAATTACAAAGCCCTCTGTAAAAATAATCCCCCAATTTCTTGGAAGCAATGCCCATTTGGGCCTACCTTTGCACTCCATTTAAAACCGCAGGGATAGCTGCGGGGTCAAATAAAACAAAATACAATGAGCAAATTACATTTCAGCACGAAACATGCGAACGAGGCTACCGTGCAACGCAAATGGTACGTTGTTGACGGTACTAATCAAACCGTAGGCCGCATGTGTGCCAAGATTGCCGCCGTACTGCGCGGAAAAAACAAGGCTTACTACACGCCCCACGTGGATTGTGGAGATTTTGTAATCGTGATCAATGCCGACAAAGTGGTATTCTCCGGTAACAAAATGGAAGAAAAAGAATACCTGACATTCAGCGGTTATCCCGGTGGGCAGAAAGCCGAAATCGCGAAAGACCTGCTGAAGCGCCGTCCGGAAGCTGTGATCGAGCGCGCCGTAAAAGGCATGCTGCCAAAAAACAGGCTGGGCCGCAAGATGTTTAAAAAACTCTTCGTGTATGCCGGTACCGAACATCCGCATACCGCTCAAAAACCGGCAGAATTAACCTTTAACAAAATCTAAATCAACCCAACGTGCCGGTTGCGGCATGTAAATACCTATTGATATGGAAAAGCAAAAAAATGCAGTAGGCCGTCGTAAAGAAGCCATCACCCGCGTATTCCTGAGCAGGGGCGAAGGCAAGATCACGGTCAACGGTAAAGATTATAAAACCTATTTCCCGCTGGTGTACCTGCAAAACCAGGTTGAAACCCCACTGAAAACCGTGGACGGCGCCGGTAAATATGATATCGTTATCAATGCTACCGGTGGTGGCATCAAAGGACAAGCCGAAGCGGCCAAGTTGGGCATCTCCCGCGCACTGATCGAGTTCAACGCTGAATACCGTCCGGCCCTGAAAGCCGCCGGTTTGCTGAGGCGCGACCCGCGTGCTGTGGAAAGGAAGAAACCAGGACGCAAGAAAGCGCGTAAGAGCTTCCAGTTCAGCAAGCGTTAATATGGGCCTTCGCGGATGTATTGGCCAATTGGTTTGGTATCTCCGCTTCCCCATTCAATTTTTACAACAACACATTTATAATAACATACAATGGAAAATAACACTTCCTTACAACAGCAACTCTTAGAAGCAGGCGTTCATTTCGGCCACCTGAAAAAGAAATGGAACCCCAAGATGCTTCCCTATATTTTCGCCGAGAAGAAGGGCATCCATATCATCGACCTGAACAAAACCGTGGAAGGCTTGCAGGAAGCGGCGGCTGCCATGAAATCTATCGCGCGCAGCGGTAAGAAAATCATGTTCGTTGCCACTAAAAAGCAGGCAAAGGAAATTGTTCAGGAATGCGCCAAGCGCGTGAACATGCCATATGTAACCGAGCGTTGGCTGGGTGGTATGCTCACCAACTTCAACACGGTTCGCAAGAGCGTGAAGAAAATGCAGAGCATCGAGAAAATGCTGTCTGACGGAAGTGCAGAAAACCTGACTAAAAAAGAACGCCTGACACTGGCACGCGATAAGGATAAGATGGAAAAGGTATTGGGTGGTATCGCCCAGATCAGCCGCATCCCGGCTGCCCTCTTCCTGGTTGACATCGGCCACGAACACATCGCACTGGCTGAAGCCAAGCGCCTCAACATCGGAACATTCGGTATGGTGGATACCAATTGCGACCCGAATAAGGTTGACTTCGCGATCCCGGCTAACGACGACGCGTCTAAATCAATTTCCATCATCGTGAACTACATCACCGCCGCTATCGCGGAAGGTTTGCAGGAGCGCCAGGCCGATAAGGAAGATGATGATCAGTCTGACAGCGATGAAACCCCAGAAGCAAGGGCCGCCCGCTTCGAAGAAAAACTCGATGCAGGCGACGACCGCGGAAGGCGTGGTGGTGCCGGACGTGGTGCACCCGCTAAACGCCGCGTAGCAGGTCCGGGTGCCGGAAGCCGTCGCCCCGCAGGTGGCGCACGCTAATGGATCATTTATCATTATTTAAAATTCAAATGCATGAGCACGACTATCACAGCAGCAGATATTAATAAATTACGCCAGGCTACCGGCGCCGGAATGATGGATTGCCGCAAAGCCCTGACGGAAAGCAATGGAGATTTTGAAGCAGCTATCGACTGGCTGCGCAAGCAGGGCCAGAAAGTTGCCGCCAAACGCAGCGACCGCGAAGCGAAAGAAGGTGTGGTTATGGCTAAAACTACTGCCGATAACAAAGCCGGTATCGTTCTTTGCATCAGTTGCGAAACAGATTTCGTGAGCAAAAACGCAGACTTCGTTGCTTTCGCGCAAAGCATCATCGATGCGGCCATCGCGAATAACGTGAAATCTGTAGACGAACTGAATAACCTCGAACTGAATAGCGCGAAAGTGTCAGACATGATCAACGATAAACTGGCCGCTATCGGCGAGAAAATCGAAATCTCAAAATTCGAGCGCATCGAAGCGCCTTTCGTAGCCAGCTATATCCATGGCGCTAACCGCATGGGTGTTCTCGTGGGCATGACCGCCGAAGCGGCTGAAGCCGGTAAAGACGTGGCCATGCAAATCGCCGCGATGAACCCACTGGCTGTTGACGAGAGTTCCGTTCCGGCTGAAACCATCGAGCGCGAAAAGAACATCGCCATCGAAATGGTGAAGGCAGAAGGAAAGCCCGCTGAAATGGCTGAGAAAATCGCCATGGGTAAAGTCAATAAATTCTTCAAGGAAAATACATTGATGGCCCAGCCTTTCGTGAAAGATGGCAGCAAATCTGTTGCCGATTTCCTGAAAAGCGTTCAGGCCGACCTGAAGGTTACTTCGTTCAAGCGAGTGGCTTTAGGTTAATCATTTTTGAAAACCCGGTTGATCGCCGGGTTTTTTTATGTCTGTTCGTTTTTGAAGAGTAACTTGCAAACAACCAATTGTCAAATACTAATTTATGCTGCCCAAGTACAAAAGAATTTTGTTGAAAATTTCCGGTGAATCATTGATGGGGGATAAAAACTTCGGAATGGATCCGGCCATCATCGCGCAATACGCGCAAGACATCAAACAAATTACCGATATGGGCGTGCAAGTCGCGCTTGTTGTTGGTGGGGGTAATATTTACCGTGGCATGAACGAAGCGGAAACAGGCATTGAAAGGGCGCAGGGCGATTATATGGGCATGCTGGCTACCGTTATCAATGGTATGGCCCTGCAGAGCGGATTGGAGAAAGCCGGTGTATATACCAGGTTGCAAAGCGCGATCAAAATGGAACAAATCGCCGAACCCTATATCCGCCGCCGTGCCATGCGCCACCTCGAAAAAGGCCGCGTGGTGATTTTTGGCGCGGGTACCGGAAACCCATATTTCACAACTGATACAGCCGGTTCGCTTCGTGCCATCGAAATCAAGGCCGATGTGATTTTAAAGGGTACCAGGGTGGATGGCATCTATACCGCCGACCCGGAAAAAGACCCTACGGCTACCCGTTATGAACGCATCACGTACAATGAATGCATCACAAAAAAACTCAGCGTAATGGACATGACCGCTTTCACGTTGTGTATGGAAAACCATTTGCCCATCATTGTGTTCGACATGAACAAACCGGGCAACCTGATGAGCGTGGTCACCGGGGAAAAGGTTGGCACGCTGGTGACGGAATAATCCCATCAAACATAATTGCATAAGCCGCTGAACCCCAGCGGCTTTTTTGTTTTCCACCGGGTGTGACTTATTCGTTTGCCATTGCCTGATAATATCCCTACTTTTGTGCCCGACAGGGTTCCCGCTTCAGGGCGGGATTAAAAGGGAAGTCCGGTGCAATTCCGGCGCTATCCCCGTAGCTGTAAGGTTGGGCGATCTCTCATCGCAACTTGCGGATCTTCATGCCACTGTTTCGCTGAAAGCGGGATGGGAAGGTGTCTGCAGGCAACCGAGCCAGAAGACCTGCCCCGTCAGATTTTTCATTCAACGCTTTCGGGTGAAAAGCATGAAGGGACATTTATCTCGTATATCTATCCTTTTATCTGTCTGTATTCATTTGCCCGTAAGCCGCATCAACCGTTGATATGCGTCTATGCTTGCACGTTAGTTTGCCCTTCGGGCGGTTTCTCATCGCCTTAACCCTTGTTATGGGGATGGGAGAACTGTATGCTCAGACGCCGAACGACACTGCCTGCACATTGCCGGCCATCAGGCTCACCGGTAAAAAAAATACCTGGATCATGCCACAGGCTTTCCCGGCGCAAAAACTGGGAAGGGAGGATATCAGGGAGTCGGCCGCGCTCACGGTTGCAGATCCGGCAAGGCTTTTCCCCGGAACCATGGTGAAGGATTACGGGGGAATGGGAGGATTGAAAACCATTTCCGTCCGCAGCCTCGGCGCGCACCACAGTGCCGTGATGTATGATGGTTTGATGGTATCGGATATGCAGGGCGGACAGGTTGACCTCGGTAAACTATCCGTTACCAATGTGGAATCCATTGGCTTATACCAGGCACAACCCCCAGACTTATTGTTGCCTGCAAGGGCATTTGCTTCCGCATCGGTGCTGAGCATACAAACGATGGGCACAGACCATGCGAATATGCCTGGAACACGCATACAAACAGGGTTCAGGGCAGGTAGCTGGGGCTTTGTCAATCCGATGTTCGCGATATCGGGTAAACCTGGGAAAAAATATGTGCATGCGCTGCAGGCGGAGTATGCCAGGGCAGACGGCGCTTACCCGTTTACCGCATACGACCAGACCGCCGATAAATTGAAACGACAGAATTCGGATATACAAAACCACCGCATCGAATACGACGCATCCGTGCAAACGGGCGACAGCGGCAGGCTCCGCGTAAAACTGTACCACTATTATTCCAACAGGGGCCTCCCGGGGTCCGTAATTTTTTTCAACCCGTTTAGCCGGCAGCGGCTAACCGATAATGACCAGTTCATCCAATCGAGCTGGCGCAAACAAATCCGGAAAACCGCATTGCTTGTCAGCGCCAAGTACAGCCAGACATACAAGAAATACATAGATCCGGATTTTTTAAACGCACAGGGCAAATTGGAAAACCGTTTCCGCGAACGCGAGTTTTATGTATCAGGCGCTTTGCGTAAGGAAGCCGCCCAAAACCTGCGCTTGTCCCTTTCTTCCGATTTCTTTCATACCCGTTTAACGCGCAGTGGCGCATTTTTGGGTGATACGGCTAACCCCATACGCAACAGTTCAATGACGCACCTGGGATTGCAATGGTTGCCGGGAAGGTTACAGGTTCAGGGCGGATTGCTCGGCACATATATATCAGATAAAATCGGCAGAGGCCGAGCCGCAAAAGACATATTTCGTGTAACCCCTACCGTTGGGTTAATGTACAGGCATACTGATACATCGGCATGGACGTTCAGGCTGTTTTACAAAACCGTTTTCAGGGCGCCCACTTTTAATGACCTCTACTACACGTTTGTAGGAAATGCCAGCCTGCGTCCGGAAACCGTGCAACAAATCAACGCGGGCCTTGCGTGGCAGGGAAGACAGAACGGCATCTGGTCTGACCTGGTTTTCAGTGTGGATATTTACGGCAACAGGGTGACGGATAAGATTATGGCCGTGCCAAGACAGAACCTGTTTCAATGGTCGATGATGAATGTGGGCCGTGTGCAGGTATTGGGTATTGATTTTGCGGCTGATGTTCGCTGGAAGCCACTGGGCTCATGGGCTGTCCGACAGCGATTGGCTTATGGTTATCAACGCGCGACAGACATGACGCAACCGGGTTCCGCATCGTATAAAAACCAGCTTCCGTATACACCCGAACATTCGGGCAGTATATCAACAAGTATCCGTCACCGTTGGCTGACGGTTTCGCACCAGGCATTGTTTTCTTCCTTACGTTACCGCCCCGGCGACCAGGTGGCGGAGAACAGGCTTGAGGGATGGCTGATCCAGGATGTCAGGATATCCATGCAAAAGGTTGTTGCGAAATCCCTGCATGAGGTTTTTGTGGAATGCAGCAACGCCTTTGATACAGAATATGAAATCATCCGCTTTTACCCGATGCCGGGCAGGCAGGTCCGCTTCGGATATACGTTTACGTTAGATACAAAACAATCAACAACCAACCATAAACCTTAACACATGAAACAATTTGCATTCCTTTTGATGATGAGCATTGTTATTCTTTTTTCTTCATGCAAAAAGGATGACCCCTCGCCTGCCGGACCCGTATTACAACCCAAAAAGGGTATCTATGTTTTGAGCGAAGGAAGTTTTGGCGGTAATAACACGCGTTTAGGATATTACACCCTTTCCGGAAACAGTTTTTCACCTGATTTTTTCCTGCAGCAAAACCCCGGTGCCGCAGGTTTGGGAGATATTGGCAACGATATGGTCCTCTATGGCGGCAAATTATACATTGTGATGAATGTAACCAGCCAGGTTACGGTATTGAATGCCGCTACGGGCGCGCTGATCCGCAGGATTGATTTCAGGAACGGAACAGCGGATAAGCTTCCCCGTTATGCAACCGCCGCGCGTGGAAAGGTATTTGTGACATCTTATGATAATACGGTGAGTGTGGTTGATACCAGCAGCCTGGCGATTGTGCAGAGCATTGCCACTGGCGCTAACCCGGATGGCATTGCCGCTTACGGCGATTATTTGTATGTAGCGAACTCAGGTAGTTTTAATTTTCCTGATGTTGATAGTACCGTTTCGGTCATCAACCTGAATACGATGACGGAAGTAAAGAAAATCACGGTTGGGTTGAACCCCAATAAGATAGAAGTGTCTGCTAACGGTGACGTGTACGTGACAAGTTATGGGAATTTCTCATCGGTACCTGCATCTGTAGCCGTGATCAACAGTTCAGACAATACGTTAAAAGCGCAACTGGGCGCCGGTTTCGCATATTCCCATGTACGGATGAACGGTGATCTCGCGTATTTCTACAACAACTATGGCGGCAGTGGGGTGGCTAAAGTATACAATACCCGCACGGGCACAGTGGTACGCAATGAGTTTGTAACGGATGGTACCAGTATCGATACGCCTTATGGCATCAATATAGATGAAGAGAGCGGCGAAGTGTTTGTTTGCGACGCCAAAGATTTCGTAACTGCCGGAACCGTGTATTGTTTCAACGCAGATGGTACTTTAAAATACTCATTCTCCACCGCGCCGGGAATCAATCCCAATAAAGTGGTTTTTAACCGGTAATCCCGGCTGATGCGGATAATGTATCTTTGCCTTCATGAATTGGGGCGAGATCAATCTTAAGGAGTGGCTGACCGTGAGTTTTACTCTGTTCGCGGTGATCGATATACTGGGTTCCATTCCGGTACTGGCATCGCTGCGTATTAAGATGGGCGGGGAAATCCGGTCATTGCAGGCCACCTTGATTTCCGGGGGGCTGATGATCCTGTTTTTATTTTTGGGAAAGCAGTTTTTGAACATCCTCGGGCTTGATGTGCAATCCTTTGCCGTGGCGGGTAGTATTGTGATATTCATCATTGGATTAGAGATGGTGCTGGGGCATGAGTTTTTCAAGCATGAAGGCAGTGCTAAAAGCGGTACGGTGGTTCCGATCGCCTTTCCATTGATCGCGGGTTCGGGAACACTCACCACCATCATGAGTTTGAAGGCGAATTACCAGGATGTGAATGTGTTCCTGGCCATCATAGCTAATTGTATCGTTATTTACCTGGTATTGCGGTCTTTGGCATGGATAGAAAAGATGCTGGGGCCCAACGGGATGATTGTGATCCGTAAGTTTTTTGGCGTAATTTTGCTCGCCATTGCCATCAAAATATTCAGCGCAAACCTGTCGCAGTTGACGGGTGGATGAGAACCGCGCTGTTTTTGGCCTCGTAGTACAATGGATAGTATAAGAGTTTCCGAAGCTCCAGATCCAGGTTCGATTCCTGGCGAGGCCACATA
>DDTB01000021.1 GCA_002343985.1 Chitinophagaceae bacterium UBA2375
AATCAAAGCCGTTTACAGCATTGGTAAGCAAAAGTATTTTTAGTTTTGACTTTATAGAAAAAACTCAATGTATCCCATTTTTTCATTATAATAAAGGGAATAGTCAAGTAATAAATATTACCGACTGGGGCCTTAACCAATTCACTAAGCAATACGGCAAAAAAGGTATAACAAAGGAGAGTATATTCCATTATGTATATGCTGTATTGCATAACCCTGCTTACCGGAAAAAATATGAACTAAACCTAAAGCGGGAATTTCCCCGAATACCTTTTTATGATGATTTCCAGCAGTGGGCAGCCTGGGGTAAAGCCTTAATGGATTTGCATATTAACTATGAAACGGTGCAGCCTTATGATTTGGGCAGGGTAGAATATCAATTTACCGTGGATACGCCTGAGGGATTGCAAAAGCTGCAAAAGGCAAAATTAAAGGCAGACAAAGCCGCCGGAACCATAGCATTAGACGGCTTCACCTCCTTAACCGGAATACCCGCTGAGGCATGGGAATATAAATTGGGCAACCGTTCCGCCCTGGAGTGGATATTGGACCAATACAAAGAAAGTAAACCAAAGGACCCGACCATAGCTGAGAAATTCAATACTTACAAATTCGCTGATTATAAGGACCAGGTAATAGATTTATTACAGCGGGTATGTACGGTTAGTGTGGAAACTATGAAGATTATTAAGGAGATGGAAAATGTTGTAACTCATTAAATGCCTGAGGATGGATTTGACAATTAATGAAATATTGCTTTTCGGATTGGTTGAGCCTGATTATTCACGGATTGAATTTTGGAAAAAACATGAAAAGGAGAGTGGATATTCAGGCTCGGTATTTTGGCGAAAACTGAATGACAGTTGGGAGTATTATAGTAAAAAAATTGAGAGTGAAATTGAATTAAGAAATAGCTGGGGTAATGATATTCATGATTTCGGAATTGCATTAATACATGAAACACGAGGTAAGCTTTTGGGACATATCAACCGAATTGGATTAGCACAATTAAAAAACAGTCTGAGGCTATATGGATTAGAATTAGGGCTTTTTATTTATTATTATGAATTTGACCACTCCAATATACATTCAGCTTTCCATGCCTCTCCCTGGAAAGAATATGAGGACATAAAGACAATGAATGAGCTTTCTTTTAAGATTGATTACTTAAAGACGGATGTAAAAGATTTAGACGATTATTTCAGTTTTCATTATCGTTCCTTTAAGCGCAAACACGAAAAAAGTCCAGATTGGGAAACCAAAAGAAATAATTGGTTTGAAGAAACCAAGAAAAATGCACTGTTTACCAAAGATTTCAGGCATAAAGATGCTTTTCTGAATTGGCTCGGAAAAATGGAGAATGATCCGGTGATTTCAAAAGTAAATCCGGGGCAAAAGAAAAGCAAGGTAAAAGAAGTTTTCAGCCAGCGTCAAATAGCCATTGCCTGTTTCTTTTTGGGTATTCAGTTAACAAAGGAGAATGGAAAGGAAGTTTTAGAAAAATATAGTGATACAACCAGTGTAGAAAAGCTGTTATCTAAAAGAATTTCTAAGGCAAGTGAATTAACTCGATTGTCTGAATTTAAGACAAGTGATACAAAGCATTTAAAGGACCTGGAGGCCGCCAAGCGGTTAATAAGTGGTCAAAAAAATAGAAAGGCATTAAAGGATATAAGTTCCGTCATTGCTACATTTCATCAAAATTACAAAGCAAAACATTAAGATTTTTACCACTTGCATACCACTTGCAAGCGGTTTCATTTCGTAGATATTTTTCCCTTTAGGGTCTAAATGTCTATAAAATGGTAAACCCTTTTGAAGCTATTGATGCCAGGCTGTCTAACATTGAAAGCCTGTTACTGGACCTTAAGCACTCAGCCCCTAAGACGGAAAAGCAAAACGACCCGGACGAACTCCTAACCGTTCAGGGTGCCGCTGAATTTCTCAGCTTATCCGTTCCCACCGTTTACGGCCTAATATCCAAAGGTGAACTCCCCGTAATGAAGCGGTCCAAACGCTGCTATTTTTCTAAGCAAGATTTGCTGGCCTACCTAAAGCAAGGCCGGAAAAAAACTATCCGGGAAACGGAACAGGCGGCCGATGATTACTTAATCCAAAAGAGAAAGTAACATGAAGCCAACACCTCATGGCCCCTCATGCCTGGGGTCATTCAATACATTAGCACAAAGCGGGACAGATAAAATGGCCATAATCCAGGGGAATGGTAGCGACCTGGCCAATGCTAAAGCATTACAGGGCAGATCAAAAAGGAAATTGATCAGTCAGAGCCTCATGTTAAGCATGGTTGATTCCTGTATGAAGTACGGCACTCCGGAAATGAAAAAGGCATATTGGAATACATACCATTGCCAGAACCGCATCATAACCGCCAATGGCCGGATTTACGGTAAGTATTGTAAGAACCGACATTGTACCCTTTGTTGTGCCAATCGGAAAGCGGATATTATAAACCGTTATTTGCCCGTTATCAGCCAATGGCCCGAACCTTATTTTGTAACGTTGACTATTAAGGCCGTCCCTCACAGGCGGTTACGTGATGTAATGCAAAATATTACCGAGGAATTCAGGCAGATCGTGGAAACATACCGTAAAAGGCATCAGCGGGGCAAAGGCCAAAAGCTAATGGGCATCAGGTCCCTGGAGAGCAATTTCAATCCGCAAAGGAGGACATATAACCCGCACTTTCATGTAATAGTGGCCAATAAAGAAATGGCTGATATTCTGGTAAAGGAGTGGTTTGAAAGGAGTAACCCCGGATGGACTTACCGAAAGGCCCAGAAAGCTGAAAGGGTTTATGATAATCAACGGGCCATAATTGAAGTAGTGAAATACGGGAGTAAGATTTTCACCGAACCGGACGTAAACAAAAAGGCCCAGGCAAAGGGTAAAGAGGTTATGTATGTGAAAGCCCTGAGCAATATTTTCGCCGCCATGAAAGGCCTGAGGATATTTGACCGTTTCGGGTTTAATCTTCCCAAAGCTGAGGTAAAAAGGCAGGATGCCAGGGTAGTGACCGATTACCAGGATTGGCATTATGATATGGCAAAATATGACTGGATTAATGACAAAGGGGAGCGGCTTAGTGATTATACCCCTGGGGCCAGTTTGTTGTGGTTGTTAGGTGAGCGGGTGGATGTGCAGTTAGAATAATATTTACGGGATATTATTGATTAAGCAAGGGGAAAAACACCCTAAAGATTAGCTTTTTTCACCCAGCGTATGCAAGAAAATTGACGATAAATTTATTTATAATCCTTTTTTTATCTTAAATTAAATTTTATGCAACGCGTAAATAGATTATCGAGAATTTTTGATTTAACTGTTAATATGCAGTTTTCGATTTGCTTTAGCTTGATAGTTTTATCATTAAGTTTTGTTAGTTGCCAAAAAGAAAAACAATTGATAAAATCATCAAGTTCAGTAGCATCTCCTGATTTCAAGGGATCCATAAACCTTAATAATATTGTCATAAAAGAGAAAGTATCAAAATGGCTAAAACAACAATCTGAATTAAATATCGAATCAAGAAAGAAGATAACAGAACTTGCAATTCATAACTTAGAAAATGCCGATTTGACTTATGAAGCAATTTCAACGCAGAGGACTTTGGCAATCCTTCCGATTATTCATGGGAGGGATTTTTTTAATCGAGATAGCGTGACAGTGATTGAAAATTTTATATTTTTTATAGATTCTTTGGGTTTAATACAAGATGGATATTTGTCAAAGTATTTTCCGGATGACCAATCAATTACAGAGCTTCCACAAAATGGCCTATCAGATATTTTCAATCATCAGGCAATTTCTATAGACGGCACTTTTGAGGTTACTAATTTTGATGAAGTTAAACAATACGAATTTGATTTTTTTGAAGGAAAGAAACAGGAATTTAGGTTATGGGAATCTCGTCTTGCATTGCCACCTGGCGGGATTGGTAATGGTGAAATTTGCATTGATTGGTATCTAACAACTACTATTTTTAACGGCAATGGTGAAATTATTGATTATTTTGAGACTTACTTATTTACAAACTGTTCGTCACCTGGTCCAGGAAGCAATAATGTGCCTCCACCTCCTTTGGCGGCAATTCCATCTTTTAAAGATGTAGAGATGCTTGTCGTAAATGATGTTTATAGTAATGGTTCTAAGAATGAAGTCATAGCTTTTTACAAGTTATCCGGCTGGAAAATCCTTGGGGATACGAGACAGAATGTATTTTCCTCAGCAAGGCCAGTGGGATCTATGCTTTTTCAATACGGCGTTGCAGGGATTAGTTCCAATGGTAACTTTATGGCATGGACGGAAAATTCGAACAACATTACATTTGGTAATTATAGTGCAGCCGCATATATGCCTGGCCCAACAACGGCAACTGCAATCTGTTCAGGAGTTAAGACATATCCAAATCAAGGTGTCTCAAGAGATGTGGTTAAGTCTGCTACCTGGCATGCGTCTTCAATATTGTGATTTATGAGACTTCAGCATTTTATATCGTTGTTATTTTGTTTTTTTCTGTTATCATGTAATTCTAAAGGACAGCTAAAGTCAGGTACTTTCGTTCATAGGGAATACTTCACAGATACAACAGCATGGGGTATTGATTATGCTGGTGTCATGGAAAATAAAATTTGGTTTCGTGACAGTCTTATTATTGTTGAAATGAAGGCAATATATGATTCAACCAGTTTTAATGATACCGGTGTTTATAGAGTTCAAGATTTTTTATTTTTCAAGTATGTTTTTTTTGATTTAAAAACCATGAAGTGCCAGGATTATCTGACCTTTAGTGATTCTGCTAAACCAATTTGCCATTATATTTTACCTAAGAGTTCGACATTTTTTTGGTCTTTTTTTCCATTAGAGAGCCGGGATGAAATAAGAGATAGGTATCGGGAAGTCCCCGATACGGTTTTGGATAATGTTGTTTACAAAAAACTTACAAGAACTTTTCAGGAACGGGGTAATTCTTTTGAATTTGTGTACTATTTGGATAAGAATAAGCCGCAAACAATTCTGCATCTAAACAGGGATCTGGAAGATTTGTATCACGAGTATTCTGTCTTTAGGTACGATGTTATACCCTTGAGGCGTGTAAGTTCCATAAAAATTTCAGAGATGAAAATGCTCTCAAAGGAACTTAACGAGAATGAAGAAAAAGTTATGAGAGCCTGGGAAAGAAACTTGAAGACGACCAAGATGCCATTAATTACCTACAATGAGTCTTCTAAGACTTGCGGAGCCGACATGCGATATAGGAAATAATACAACCCCATTTGTAGTGCAAAGGGAATGGCACGGATGCAAAATGAAAGGGACATTTAGTAATTTTAAGAATGGCCAATTCCAAAAATAAAGATCAGGGTTTTACCAGGCAGCCCAATCCGTACGCCCAGACCGATGGGTTCCCGGTGGATGGCAAGGAAACCGAATTTTTTGATTTTGAGATAAAAGAAAGTCAGCGTTATTATGACAGCTTAACGGAAGAGGAACAGCGGGAATATGATGCCGGGGCTAAGGAATTACAAAAGCGGATGGATAGCTAAGAAAGTTGAGTATTACCGCATATTTGTACCCTATTTGTACCTTATTTTTCTAACTATTTGAATATCAGCTAAAGTTAGTTTCTGTATCGGAAAGTAACCGTGCTAAAGAATAAGCAAAAAAAATGTATGCACTTTCATTGAAGCCTTAACAAACGTAACAGAAATTATTTGATGCAGCTGGCCATTCAAAAATGTATTCCAGGAAACCAAGGCCCTTATGAACTTTCCTGTTCGTGTCATACTTTTATGGTGACATGGATATTTCCCTGAAAGAATATTTTAACCGGTTTCACCGACTGCCATTGGACGCTGAAGATGCTATCGATGAGATATGCAGTTACCAGAAGCTCAAGAAAAATGCATTGCTGCAACCAATTGGTTATACCTGCAGGACCATTTATTTTATTACAAAAGGCCTTGCCAGGATTTTTTATTTAAAAGATGGCATAGACGTAACGGAGAGCTTTGCCTTTGAACAACAAATCATTGTAAGGGTAGAAAGCCTGTTTACGGGAAAGCCAAGCAGAAAAGGCATACAGGTGCTGGAAGATTCCGACATTACTGCCATTGATGCCAACGCGTTATTTGAATTATATGACCGTTTCCCGGATATTGAACGCCTGTTCCGTAAAATATTTGAAGCCAGCCATGTGGAAACTGTGCACCGCATCGAAAGCATACAGTTTCATACCGCCGATGAACGTTACCGGGAACTCCTGGAAGAAGCCCCCGATCTGCTGAAAAGGGTTCCGTTGAAATACATAGCTTCTTACCTCGGCATCACCCAATCAAGCCTGAGCCGCATCCGGGCCCTGCGTTAATTTTTTGCCATATGGCAAATATCCTCCGGATCTTCCTGGGGAATTTTGTACCTGAAATGAAAAAGGTACAACTTGGGTTAAAAGAAAACCTTCCGCAATTTACCTGGCTGGTACTGGTGAACGCTTTTGTGGGCGGTATGGTGGGTATGGAACGTACCCTGCTACCGGCATTGGCGCAAGGGGCTTTTTCCATGAGCGCGCATTCGGCCATACTTTCTTTCATTGTTGTTTTCGGCATCACGAAAGCCATCAGCAATTACTATACCGGCGTACTTGCCAGTCGTTTCGGCCGCCGCCGCCTGCTGATTGCAGGCTGGATCATAGCATTACCCATTCCGTTCATGATCATGTATGCTCCCTCCTGGAACTGGATCATTGCTGCAAATGTATTGCTGGGCATTAACCAGGGGTTAACCTGGAGCAGCACAGTGATCATGAAAATTGACCTCGTAGGCGAAAAGCAAAGAGGGTTCGCAATGGGCCTGAATGAATTTGCAGGGTACTTAGCAGTCGCCTTGATGGCATTCCTGACCGGTTGGCTGGCAGCACGGTATGGCATCAGGCCTTACCCATTTTATACCGGTGTGGTGCTTTCCCTGCTTGGTTTATTTGTAAGCATCTTCATGATAAAAGATACCCGGCATCATGTGGCAGCGGAGAAAACAGTAAGCCAGGTGCCAAGATTGAAAAACATTTTTTTTGATTCGAGCTGGCGCCATCCGCAATTAGGCTCTGTGACACAAGCCGGATTAATCAATAACCTGAATGATGGCATGGCCTGGGGGATATTCCCCGTATTGCTGGCGTCAAAAGGATTTTCGATTGCAGAGATTGGGTTGGTTACGGCTGTTTACCCGGCGGTTTGGGGCATCGGGCAGTTGTTTACCGGGAAAATGGCAGACAGGTTTTGTAAAAAAGACTTGTTATTCATCGGAATGGTTTTGCAGGCTGTAGCATTGCTGTTATTTGCCTGGGCATCGCAATGGATTCACTTCATGCTATTATCGATGGTATTGGGCTGGGGCACTGCAATGGTATACCCGACTTTCCTGGCGACCATCGCTGAAAATACGCATCCGTCTGACAGATCGCAAAGTATTGGCATCTTCAGGTTGTGGCGCGACCTTGGGTATGCTATAGGTGCCATTATTACCGGGTTGTTGGCCGACTGGTTTGAAATCAACTTTCCAATATTTTTTATTGGATTGCTGACTTTAGGATCAGCCATTATTATCAAAGTTCGCATGAACTGCCCAACGAAGAACTGGTCGCTTTCCTGTCAATGATTATTTTCTGTTCCTGCGGGCAATGAGCTTCTCCAATTCCACGGCGATGTAAACCAGGGAAGACAATGCGCCAACCATCAAAAACTCATTAAGCCCCAGCGCTTCTGTGCGGAATACCGGTTGTAAAAAAGGTGTGTAGGTTACCACAATTTGCAATAGCAGCGCAATAACCACTGCCAGCAACAAAGGTTTATTCGAGAATATGCCGGAAGCAAAAAATGATTGGGTTTCGGATCGAATGGCGAGCACATGTCCCATCTGGCTTAAGCAAAGCACATTAAATACCATGGTTTGCCAGTGCAGGCCTTCGTGGATGGCCCAGGCCTGTGTGGCCAGCGCGATTGCAGCCATCAGTAAACCAACCCAGATCATATGCCAACCCCTTCCGTTGGCGAACACATTTTCACGTGGGGGCCTTGGCGGACGGCTCATGATATTGGGTTCCGCTTTTTCGAATGATAATGAAATCGCGGGCAAGCCATCTGATACCAGGTTAATCCAAAGGATATGGATGGGCAATAATGCAACCGGCAAACCAAGCAGGGGACCCAGCAATAAGGTCCATAACTCGCCCGAATTGGTGGTCATGAGGTACTTGATGAATTTCAGGATATTATCATAGATCCTGCGTCCTTCCTGTACGGCCCTCACAATGGTGGAGAAATTGTCGTCGAGTAAAATCATATGTGCCGCTTCTTTTGAAACGTCCGTACCGGTGATGCCCATGGCAACTCCGATATTCGCCCTTTTCAAAGATGGGGCATCGTTTACGCCATCACCCGTCATGGCCACATAATGCCCTTTATGCTGCAGGGCTTTTACGATCTGCAATTTTTGTTCGGGCGAAACGCGGGCATATACTTTCACCTGTTCTACTTTCTGTATCAGGGCTTCAGGTTCTGTAGACTGTAATTCGGCGCCTGTCATCAACAGGTCTGATTCCTTTTGGATGATGCCGATCCGGGTTGCGATATGCCTTGCCGTTAGTGGGTGGTCGCCGGTAATCATAACAGGAACAATGCCTGCGGAAAGGCAACGGGCAACGGCTTCGGTAACTTCTTCCCTTGGCGGGTCGATCATGGCCGCGAGCCCCATGAAATGCATGTTTTGTTCATGTATTTCTGTGGTTGGATGATCCGGCAGGGTGTCCCAGTATTTATAGGCAAAGCCAAGTACGCGATACCCTTTTGAAGCGAGTTCGTTTACGCGTCCCTGTAAGTCGGTAAGGTCAATTTGCACGCATCGTTGGAGAAGGATATCGGGAGCGCCTTTCGTGATTGAAATGATTTTTCCGTTCCATTCATGGAATGTGGTCATGAGTTTCCTTTCCGAATCAAATGCGATTTCAGAAAGCCTTGGATAGGATTCGGGATGAACTCCTGCATCCATGGCCAGTTCCATAAGCGCCACTTCCGTGCTATCGCCCCTCATATGCCCGTCGGCTTCTACCAGTACGTCATTATTTAACGCGCAGGATGTCAGGAATAATTTTCCTTTTGGAACATTCAGGAGCGATTGGATATCCTTTCGGTCAAAATTCCCCCCATCTACATAAACTTCCTCCACGTGCATTTTATTTTTGGTCAGCGTACCCGTTTTATCTGTACAGATATAAGTAACACTTCCCAGGGTTTCCACGGCGGGTAATTTTCTGATCAGGCTATTATGCCTCACCATTCGTTTGGCGGCAAGGGCAAGAGAAATGGTGATGACAGCAGGGAGCGCTTCAGGTATCGCTGCAACCGCCAGTGAAATACTGGTCAGGATCATACGTACCATATCTTCGCCCCTCAGCCATCCTGTAATAAAAAAGAGGGCGCACAACAGCAATACCAGTACAGACAGTTTTTTTCCAAATGATGCCATGCGCTGTTGCAAGGGCGTATAGGCTTCCTCTTCCTGGAGCATGTTGGCAATCTTTCCCAACTCAGTTTGCATGCCCGTAGCTACTACAATCCCCCTGCCTCTGCCGTAGTTTACATAAGTGCCTTTAAAGGCCATGTTTTTTTTGTCGCCCAACGACAAATCAACAGTTTCAATTGGCCATGAAATTTTTTCAACCGCTTCCGACTCCCCGGTTAATGCGGCTTCCTCCACTTTCAGGTTGACGGATTCAATGATCCGGACGTCGGCAGGAACGGCATTGCCAGCTTCCAGGAGTATGATATCACCGGGAACCAGTTCCCTGGAAGAGACAAGCATATCTGTACCATTGCGTATCACACGGGCCTGGGCGACGGCCATTTTTTTTAAGGCCTGCATGGCTTTTTCCGCGCGGTATTCCTGGATAAACCCGATGAAAGCATTGATGAGTACAATGACCAGTATGACGATTGTATCAGTAAGGTCGCCGATAAAGCCCGAGATAACAGCCGCGGCTATCAGTATCAGGATCATCACATCCGTAAATTGCGAAAAAAATATGGCCCAGGCATTCTTCTTGCGGGCTTCCGCCAACTCATTAAACCCATGTTGAAGGGTTTTTTCCTCCACTTTTTGACTTGACAGCCCGTTAGGTGAGGAACCAAGTAGTTCGTAAATTTCGTCTATGCTTAACCGGTACCAGTTCATGATTGGTGATTATCAATGATAAATAATGAAATGATCAGGATCAGGTATAATATGATGATGATGAGTGCGTCGATACCAAGCACCAGCCTTTTTTTCGGGACATGCTGCAGGATTCCAATGCCTACTACGGAAGTCATGAGCAGGGTGAATAGTCCACTCAACGCGTGTATGGGGTTTACGGATGATAGTATGGGCCCATTTGTGTACATGATATCATCAATAGACAGGATCAGCATGTTAAATACATTGCTGCCCAGGAGATTTCCCACGGCCATATCCATGCTGCCCATCCTGACAGCTGCGATGGAAACCACTAATTCTGGCAGCGAAGTGCTGGCAGCTACAAGCAGTGTGCCCACAAATGATTTGCTAAGGCCGGCTTGCTCCGCAAGGGAATCCGCGAAATAAGGTAAGGCAAGCGCACCGGCAATGACCAGTACCGCAAAAAAAATATATTTCCTGATGACTAGGCTCAATTGATGGTTTTCCCGGCTTGTGTTTGTCTGGTTGTTTTGTGTTCCGGATGATTTATTCCCGAACATGATTTTAACCGATACAAAATACAGCAAGATCATAATTACAGATGATACACTAACCCATCCGATGGTTGGGATCATGTTGCCAAATACAATAGTAATTACGGCCAGGGTAACCAGGAACATTCCAAGGAAACCTGCGACAATATGTTCTGTCGTAACAAGCGCGGAAATGGGTTTGCCGGGTACAAAATAATCGATTATGGCAAGTATCAGCAGGTTAAATGCGCAACTACCCATGATATCACCTACCGCAATATCAGGTGAACCAACTACAATAATAGAACTCACACCTGTAAACAATTCAGGCAGCGATGTGACGACCGACATCATCACCAATCCAAACCATGCTTTGCCAATGCCGGTGAGTTCGGCAATGAGGTCGCCATATTTTGATAAACGGCTCCCGCTGTAGATGATCAGTGCGGCGCAACAGGCAAATCCAAGTATGGAAACGGGTAATGATTGCATGGCTACTTATTGTCAGACAAAACAAATAAGGGATGTGTAATCATGTATGACATATTTTTTGTCAAGCTGCTGATGAAAAGTTTTTGCAGTAATGATTTTCGCCGATGAACCATCACGAGAATGTCATATGGTGAAATTTCATCCAGGTCTTCCATCATGCTAACAATAGATTCACCTTCGATGAGTTCAGAAGTAAATGAGTGATTGGGGAATTTTGCTTCGAGTTTCTTCATGCAGGCATGTAACCTTTCTGTTTCTTTTTGTCTTGCTCCCAGGGATGATTCATACAAGTGCACCAGTTTACAGGAGGCTTCATACACATCCAGCAGCGGTATCATTGACGCGATGGCCTGCTCGTCGGATGATTCATAGTTGCTCGCGAACAGGAAATGAGCTGGTTTTTTCCATACATATTTTTCGGGAACAAACAACATCGGGATTGGGCATCGTTCAATCATCCTCGAAGAAACGGAGCCAATCAGTGTTTTACGTAAGCCGCTGGCGCCCTGGGTTCCCATGATCACAAGGTCGATTTTGTTTTGCTTTGCAAAATGTATGAGGTGCTCTATCAAAGGAGATTCCCCAATGGAAGTAGATATCCTGCAATCCGGAAATTGTTCTTGCAGGGCTTTTTTTTGCGCTTGTAGTTTTTTTAATATTCCCGCTTCGGCTTCCGTATTCAGTATTTGTAATTCAGCTTCCGAACCAACAAAGGGGCTCTCCAGCGGGATGTAAACATGATGCAACATCAACAAGGCATTTGTCCGCGAAGCAAGGTCTGCCGCGAAATACCCGGCATTTTCAGACGCAATGGAAAAGTCGGTAGGAACTAGCAAATGTTTCATGTCAACCAGTTTAGTGTGGTATATAATCCATTGTCTTCAAATCAACTGAATCCTAATGGTTAATCGCTAAATGTAGCATTGATACGGCTCCAAAATACTATGGCAGTCTAAACTGAATCATGATCCCCGTCAGCCTTATGCATGATTCCGGCAAATGAATGGGCTTGCAGGCCTTATGTAATAAAATTATTTATCGAAACGGAAATATACAAAAAGTCGTCCGAAATTTTTGCTGTCGTTTTCGATCCTGTGGTATAATGGCTTGATATGTGGTAGTTGAAGAAATCTTTCGACTTTTTTTCTGAGTTGCCCGCTTCCTTTGCCTGGTATGATTTCCACTTCCCTGATTTTTTTTTCTACGGCTTGTTCAAAGGCGCTTTGCAAGGCATGGTCAATTGCTTTGCTGTTATTGTATATATCGTGGAGGTCAAGTTTGATGCGGCCCATTGTAGCATTAAATTAATCGGATGCCTGATTTCTCAAGGGATATCTTTCTTTGTTTAAAGAGGCTCCCGATTGCCATTTTAAAGGTTTTTTTGCTCATGCCAAAATAATCATAGATCTCTTCAGGGTCGCTTTTGTCATGATAGGGCAGGTAGCCATTATTTTCTTCCAGGAGCCTGATGATTTTTGATAACACATCTTCCACACGCTGGTACCCGGGTTTGCCAATGGCAACATCGATTTTGTTGTCGGCGTAAATTTTTTTGATAAAACCCTTCATCTGATCACCAACCGATATGTTTCTGAAAATATCACTGAAATGCAAGACACCTGTATGCGTATTATTAATGATGACCACATACCCGATATCGGTTCTCCTATACAAGATCAGGTCCACTTCATCCATTTCTTTTACGGTTAATGTATCATTGCTGAGGAACCCGTCAATTTTTTCAGTAGCCGCCAACCGGCCTGTTTGCTCATCTTTTACAATCTTTACAATGTATTCACCATTGGGGATCATGCGGATTTTTTGAGCGGATTTTGGTACAAACAAATCCTTCATCAGTCCCCAATCCAGGAAAGCGCCCTGATCGGTGGTACTTACCACGCGGAGTTTAACGATATCGCCCAATAATCCCTTTGGCTTTTGTGTAGTGGCGATCAGCCTGTTTTCACTGTCGTGATATACCACCACGTCCAGCCAGTCGCCGGCCTTGATATCATTTGGCATGAAGCGTTTGGGTAAGAGTATCCCTTCCTGGCCATCATCGAGGTATGCCCCAAAGTCAACAATCCTCAGCACTTTAAGCCGGTTTATTTCGCCGATCCTGATCATACATCTGTTTCCTGCAAGGTACGGCATACTGTGCCAATGCTGAAATGCATTATCTTCACCGCTTATGAAGTTCACCGAGTTTGGATTTGATGACCGCCTCATGGAAGGCATTGAGGCATCGGGCTACGAAGATGCCACACCTGTACAGGAAAAAGTTATTCCCCTGGTTTTGGAAGGAAAAGATGTAATCGCGTCCGCGCAAACCGGCACGGGTAAAACAGCGGCATTTTTGCTCCCATTACTGCACCGCATGCTCTCCCAGCCGCATAATGAACATAGCATTAACGCGCTGGTGATTGTGCCAACGAGGGAACTGGCGATACAGATCGAACAAAACCTGGAAGGCTTATCATATTTCACGGGTATGAGTTCCATTGCTGTTTATGGCGGCGGCGACGGACAGGCTTTTGTACAAGAGAAAAAGGCGCTCAGTATGGGCGCGGATTTTGTGATCTGCACGCCCGGAAAGATGATGGCCCATATCAAAATGGGGTATGTGAAACTGGATCAACTCCATTACCTGGTATTGGATGAGGCCGACAGGATGCTGGACATGGGATTTTATGATGATATCATGTTTATCATCAAACACCTTCCCGCAAAGCGGCAAAACCTATTGTTTTCAGCAACCATGCCGCCGAAGATCAGGGAACTGGCTAGAAAAATCCTGCATCATCCATCCGAAATCAATATCGCGATCAGCAAGCCGCCGGAGAAAATCATACAGCAGGCATTTTTGGTTTTCGAACAGCAAAAAACACCGCTTGTCAGGTACTTGCTGAAGGATAAGAATTTTAAAAAAATAGTTGTTTTTTGCAGCAGCAAACTCAGCGTTAAACAACTCACCAGGGAACTGAAAAGGTTCCGCATGCCCGTGGAGGAAATACACAGCGACCTTGAACAGGAGAAGCGCGAGGAAGTACTGATGCATTTCAGGAGCGGTCGTATTCAAATACTGGTGGCCACCGATATCTTAAGCCGGGGTATTGACATAGATGATATTGACCTCGTGGTGAATTATGACGTACCCCACGATGGCGAAGACTATGTACACCGGATCGGCCGTACGGCAAGGGCTGAATCTGACGGTACCGCATACACGCTGATCAGTCCGAGAGAGCAAAGAAAATTCGCTGCCATTGAACGATTGATTGGCAAAGAAGTGCCAAAAGGTAAACTGCCGGATGATTTAGGTCCGGCACCTGAACCGGGCATGCCGCCAGCCGGCAGAAAGCCGGGTAACAGAAGGCAACGGTAAATTGAATGTGTGATGTATGATGTGTGATGTATGATGTTTGATGTATGATGTATGATGTATGATGTGTGATGCATGATGTATGATGTGTGATGTATGATGTGTGATGGATG
>DDTB01000024.1 GCA_002343985.1 Chitinophagaceae bacterium UBA2375
GCTAAAACCTTTGTATCCAATTCAGTCAACTCTGTTTGCTGCTCACTAATTTTATCAATAATTTTATTTAAATCTTTTTCGGCATTGCTAGTTAAGAATTTCCAATATGCTTCAATAAGTTGTTTAGCCTCCTTGCTTAATGGTTGATGGCATAGTAAACAAAAATCTTTATCCGCTGGATATAAATCTGCATCATCATACTGAACTTCGGCAAATGCTTTTGCAGCAATCAATAAATCTTTCCATTCATCACTTCCAATACTTCCAATGTTTTCGGTTTCAAATTGCGCCAACCCTTCGCTTGCAGATAACTTTTTATTGTGAAAGTAGTCTTGTATCAACTTTTTTAATTTGTTTATAGCTACATCAGAAAAGTATTCATTGATTGTTTCGAGTTTTTCTTTAAATTCATCTAACTGCTCTTGGATTCTTTTTAAGTTTTTTACCTTTTTTGTGACATCAATTTTCTTTAGGTCAATCAAACATTTTTCAAGAGAAGCAAGAGTTTTGATTTCATCGGAAGTGATTTTTGCCTTCTCTTCAAAAACACTAAAATCTGAGGAACCGCTTAAACTTGCAACAAGTTTTTTTACGGTCGTATCATTATCGAAAAAGTCGATAAAACTGTTTGCTGGCGAGTTGATGTGAATATCAGTTTCAAGCAGTCCTTGAACCTTTGTAATTACATTGGAAAAAGCATCAAAAAATTCTAGTCCGTTCGGGAGAAACTGAATTATATTTTCAGTAGTTAAATGTGCCGTAATGCTTGAAGAATCAAAAACCGAGTAACAAGTGAATTCATAATTTTTGGAGTCGTCTGGAAATTTTAATTCATACTCTTTTAAAGGGTTTTTAAATTTGAAAATGCAACTTGTTTCCTTTGGCTTTACTGCTGAATGAATGTTTCTCACTAAGGATTTATCACCTCTTGATAGAAAAGCATTATTCAAAATTCTGATGTAGCCGCTTTTTCCAACTCCGTTGTCACCATATAAGATTGATAAATTTTTTGAAATGGGCATACTTTGGTCTTCTTTTAAAGCATTTACTCCTTTGATTCCTTTAATCTCACTTAATAAAAAATCTGTCGCATTGCTTGTAGTAGAAGAGCCTGAAGAAATTTTAATTGGAGGTTGAATTGTTTTTTTAGCTGCAAGCCCGTTGTCTTCTAAGAAGTACTTGTATGCAAGTTTTATATCACTGTCTGCAATAGCTTGCTTGTTCAATAGTTTGATAGCTAAAACTTTTTCCCAATAATCCAAATCACCAACCCAGTCATGTATTTCTTCGATTAAACTTTTTGTTGCCATTTTTTAATTGTTAAGGTGTTAATGATTGGGTTTGATTGGAAATGTTTAGCCGTTCATTTATTGTAGTTAGTTAATAGTAGTACTGTCGCCGGTAGGGTTGCCGATAACATTTACTTATGCGCGTAATGGACCAGACCTAAATGTTACAAAATGGTTGAAAACGATTGGGTTATTGGGATCTGGTGGATACGCGTGTGTTGCGCCAATGAAAATTACAAAAAATAATAATACGCGGAGTGGATTGGAGCTTGGGTTATTGCGACTGACCCAAAAATGATTTGATAAAGAATTCTGGATCTGTGTTTTTCAAAGTTGCTGATTAAACCTTTGCATGCCCTGGCTGCAGGATTGGTTATGTCTATGTGTAGGGTGGATTAAGGGCGTGGGTTGTGGGCTATAGGTTTGTGTTTTAGGTTTAGGTGTGGGCGTGGGTTGTGGGCTATAGGTTTGTGTTTTAGGTTTAGGTGTGGGCGTGGAGAATGAATTAGCTTTTGATGGCTGTTCGGTTAAAATGTCCAGTCGCCGGATTGGTAAATTTCGTCGAGCGGACTGCGGATGTTGATCAACTGCTCCTTCTTTACATGCAAATACCGCGTTGTGGTGTGAATGCTGAAATGACCCAGCAAATCCTTGATGTACTTGATATCAATCCCCTGCTCCAGCAAATGCGTGGCAAAACTGTGCCGCAAACTGTGAAAACTGACCTGCTTCATAATTCCCGCCTTCCGCTTCGCCTGCTGAAATACTTCCTGGGCCGTCCGTATACTCATCGGCTCCCCGGGCTCCGTACCCTCAAACAAATATTCCCTCGGCCTCGGCTTGCAGGTCTTCAGGTAATTCCGCAGGATGTCGAGCAATAAAGGGCTCAACATCACATACCTGTCCTTCTTGCCCTTGGCCTGCTGTACCAATATCTGCATCCGGTCGCTGTCTATGTCCGATATCCTCAATGCCACCGCCTCACTGACCCGCAAGCCGGCGCTGTATGCCGTAAATAATAATGCCTTGTGCTTCTTGTTGTCCAATGCACGGAACAACTTACTGATCTCCTGCTCACCCAATACCTTCGGCAATATGATCGGCTTCCTGGGCCTGGGTATCTCCACAAATATCTTATCCCTCCGCAATACCTGCTCAAAATAAAACTTCAATGCATTAAGCCTGCTGTGAACCGTGTTTTCACTGAGCTTCAGCGTGTCTATACAATATAATATGTACCGCTTCACCTCATCCGGCGTAAGCGATTCCACATGCCTGGTGCGCAGCAATTGCAGCAACGACGCAAATTCCTGCCTGTATGTCCGGATGGTGTTCTCACTATATGCCTTCATCCGCAGGTGATCCAAAAAATCCTGCATCGCACGGATATTCTCCCCCATCACCGGTGCCGTGGCTAAACCGGCTTTTTGCTTTTTACCTGCTTTGTAAGCCAGGTCATCCCCACGACCCGCTTTCGCCCTTTTCTCTTCTACCCTTACCTTCTGCTCCAGCTTTTGCTCCATCTCCACAGGTGGCTCACCCCAAACCAAATCCCATCCCACTGGTAACTTCTTCACTAAATCGCGCAGCAATACCTGGCTGTCAGGTATATGCCAGCTCCGTACCGTGCGGCTCCACCTGGCCCCGGCAATGCTTTGCAATACCTGGTTCATATTCCTGTCTGAAGGAAAATGTAAAAAACACCTACGCTGCTGCCGGTGCAATTTGCGCGTGACGTATATAAATGGCAATTCTTTTTCCGCAATCTACCAAGGGCCTTCATTGCGGAAAAGGGATTTTACCCATATTATAGATGTGAGAAAACAACAGCCCAGCGTACAAATCATCAGGGCAAGGGGTCGTGTCCATGCGATCCCCAGGGATGGCATTTGGATACCCTTTTGATGGTGAGCCACAGGCCTTTCAGTGGACCATACTTCCTGAATGCCTGCATGCCATAGTCTGAACAGGTTGGCGTGAACCGGCACTTGGGCCCCAGCCAGGGTGATATGATCAACTGGTAAGCCCGGATGAGGAGGATGAATGGCAAACTAAGCAGTTGACTGACCTTCTTCATGTGCCATTTTTTTTAACCGGGTGATGATGCTGGTAAATTTCGTGTATACGTCAACGTGAGTAGGCAGCTCCTTGCCGATGTACAAAATAAAAACAGAGATCCGCTTGCCCGATTTCTGCAAATAATGCTCCAGCTCGTGCTTCTGCAAACGGTAGGCTTCACGCATGAGCCGCTTGATGCGGTTGCGGTCGACAGCCTTGCGGAAAAGGCGGTTGCTCACACCTACCCCCGCCTGAAGATGGTGCTGGTCATTCTCAAAGATGTAAAAAACCCGGAATGGGAAATGCGAGAACTGGTGCCCGGCAGTAAATACCTGCTGAATGGCCTTTCGGCTTTTCAAACGCTCCTGGCGGCCATAACGGTATGTGATTGTGGGTTGCGACATAAAAAAGCCCCTGCAAAAAACAGGGGCTGTAAAGTATCGTCAACTGTACGGGTGCAGCCCCGCTTACAGTATTATTTTTTTGATCCGTGCTCGTCTGAAACAGTGAGCTTATGACGGCCCTTTGCCCTGCGACTGGCCAATACCTTACGGCCATTGGCGTCCTGCATGCGCTTGCGGAACCCGTGTACAGATTTCCTGCGGCGTGCGTGGGGCTGGTATGTTCTTTTCTTTCCAGGCATGGTTTTACGTTTTTCCTTTTACAAAATGTTGTTTCAGCTCCTTCAACAGGGCACCATCCCTGCTGCTTGTGAAAGGGAGGGCAAAGGTAAGGGTTTCGGGTTGAAATATGAAAAGATGGCTTGCCTTTTTCCTGAAATAACCCGATTTCAGAGTACCAGCTTGCTTGCCTGCACGGGTGCACCCATAAAAAGACTGCCCTGCGTGTTGAATTCTTCCGGGTCGCCGGTTGTGAAAAAGCGGACCGTCCCACCCTTGCTGCAGTCTGAAGCTATTTCAGGATGGCGATCCAGGTAATCAGCGAGGCTGTTGGCCACAATCTCACCTTGTGCAATCACCCGGATCCCGCTGGGCAGAAATTGATTTATCTTATTGATTAACAATGGATAATGTGTGCAGGCAAGAAGAATGCTGTCTATGTTGGGGTCTTGTGCCAACAGGTTCCTGAGGTGTTTTTCTATGAAATAGTCGGCCCCGGCCGATTCATGCTCATGGTGCTCCACCAATGGCACCCACATCGGACAAGCCTCCTGGCTGACGCGGATACCCGGAAAAAATTTCGCGATCTCGATCAGGTAGGAGCCCGAGTTTATGGTTCCGGGCGTGCCCATCACCCCCACATGCCCGCTTTCACTAAAGCTGCCAATGATTTCGGATGTGGGACGGATCACACCAAGAACCCTTTTATCCGGGCCAATCCTCGGCAGGTCCTGCTGTTGTATGCTGCGCAGGGCCTTGGCCGATGCGGTATTGCAGGCCAGTATCACGAGTCGGCAGCCCTGGCTGAAAAACCATTCCACGCATTGCAGCGTGTACGCGTACACGGTATCAAAGGCACGGGTGCCATACGGCGCGCGGGCATTATCGCCAAGGTAGAGGTAATCGTAACCGGGAAGCTTGCGTACAATTTCCTTCAATACGGTAAGCCCACCATAACCACTGTCGAAAACGCCTATCGGATGATCTGCCATGCACCAAAAATACAATAGCCGCCTGATATCGGGCGGCTATTTGTGAATCTTATGCTGAGCTATTAGTGTCAATATTATGGCTTACGCTGAGCGCCACCCGGAGCAGGCTTTGGTGCAACAGGCTTAATGCCCAACTTCTTCTTCACCAATTCCAGTACATCATCGCCCGGAGGGCCTACGATCACCGCGTTGGCATCGAGTACGTAAGCATAACCGCTTTCCTTGGCTACGCTGCGGATCGCTTCCATTGCTTTTTCACGAATAGGGAGGATTTTTTTCTGAGCTTCGGCCTGGTACATTTCCTGTGCCTGCTGGTTCCAGGATTGTACGCGCTGGTATAATGACATGAGCTCATTTTTCTTGATCTCTTTCATGCTTGGCGAAAGCTTTGCGGAGTCGCGTACAAAGATGCTGTCCTTGTCGTTCAAATCCTTCATCAGGTCCTGGCCCTGCTGGGCAAGTGAAGCCTGGTACTCTTTCAATTCGTTGTCTGCCTTTTCAGCTTCCGGCATAACGGCGATCAGCTCATCTGTATTGATATAACCGATCTTGTTTTGGGCTGATGCGCTGTGCATAGCGAAAACCATCAGGCCGGCTGCGAAGATTTTTTTCATGTTGTAATTGTGTTTTCTGTTTTGATGTTGTAATTAAGCGTTCGTTTAATGCGGGCCGCGCATATCGGTTGTATTATCATTTATTTAACACCGAGGCTGCGCAACACGTCCTCACTCTTGTCGAGTTTTGGGTCGGCAAAGATAACGGTTATTCCCTCACTTTTATCAAGGATGAAGTCATATTGTTTCTCTACGGCGAGTTTCTGGATGGCGTTGTACACCCTGTCCTGCACGGGTTTGATGAGCTCCATGCGTTTCCTGAACAGGTCGCCTTCAAAACCAAAGCGTTTGCGTTGCAAATCGCGCAGCTCTTTTTCCTTATTGTAAATTTCATCTTCCCTTTTCTTGCGTAAGGCTTCCGTGAGCATCACCTGCTCAGCTTCAAAATCCTTCACCATCTTATCCACCGCCGTTTGCTTCTGGTCAATTTCCTGTTGCCATAACACACTGAACTGGTCAAGGCGTGCCTGCGCTTCTTTGTAATCGGGTAATTTTTCGAGGATGAATTTTGAATCAATCACCGCGTAACGCTGTGCGCTCAGGAACCCAACAGAACAGAAGAGCGCGATGCCTAATGTGAAGATGTATTTCATGACAGATATTTTCGTGGATGATTTGATGAATTAATCGGCTTCCTGGCCAAGCATGAATGTGAATTTCGCGGCGCCCTTGATGCCGGTCGACTGGTCAAAACGATCAAGCCCAATGCCATAGTCGAATCCAAGCAATCCAAACATCGGCAGGAAGAAACGCATGCCCACACCGGCCGAACGGCGCAATTTAAACGGATTGTATTCCTTCATTGAATACCAGCCATTGGCTGCTTCAAAAAACGCAAGCCCGTAAATGGTGCTGGCCGCATTGGTGCTGAACGGATACCTCAACTCAACCGTATATTTATTAAATATGGTGAAGTATTCATTCGGATTAATGCCATCAGGATTGATCTTGGGGTCGGATGAACTGTAAATGGGATAACCGCGGTGCGCGATGATGTCGTAACCCAGTAAGGCAAATGTGTTGCTCAAACCGGCGTCACCAACCTGGAAGCGTTCAAACGGAGAGATGTTCAACTTGCGGTTGTACCTGCCGATGAAACCAAACTTGGCCGCGGCTTTCAGGATGAACTGCTTGTTCTTTTCTTCACCCCTCGCCCGGCCAATGGGTGTGTACCATTCACCGGTGAAGCGCCATTTATGAAACTCCGGTAGTTTTACCTGGTTGTCATTTTCATTCGTGATGCCCAGTAAACTATAAGGCAAAGTAAACTGTCCGCTCAACAAAAAGTTAGACCCGCTGGTGGGGAATATCGGGTTTGGACCCGCAGAGTTGCGGAGCAATGTCATCTTCAGACTGATATTGGTAGATGTTCCGTTGCTGAGCCCTGGGAAAATTTGTCCGTAGTTCCTTAATTTATATTGTGTGAAGTTTAACGCATAGATGAGCGTGAAGAAGTCATCCGGCCATTTCAACTGCTTACCGAGCGAAATGCCGAAGCCAACGGTTTTGAGGAAAGAGGTATCGCCGCAACTCTTACAAAACCTTCCTGCGGCATCAATGGCATTAGAGAACTTGGTATTGAAATAATTGATCGAAAATGAATTCCTCTTTTTCCCCCCCAGCCATGGCTCGGTGAATGAGAAGTTGTACGAGCGGTACGCGCGGCCATTTGATTGTACGCGCAAACTCAATCGTTGCCCGTCACCTGAAGGTAATGGGCTCCATGATGATTTACTCAGGATATTTTTGAGCGAGAAGTTGTTGAATGTTACGCCCAGCGTACCTGTCAGGCCAATGCCCCCGCCGAAGCCGGCAGAGAGTTCGAGCTGATCGGATGATTTTTCCTCCACCTGCCAGTTGATGTCAACCGTTCCGTTATCCGCATTCGGTACAATATTGGGCGCGATTTTTTCAGGGTTGAAGAAGCCCAATTGCGAGAGTTCGCGCTGGGTACGGATGATGTCGGAGCGACTGAACTTTTCGCCCGGAATGGTGCGCAGTTCGCGCAGGATCACATAGTCTTTTGTTTTATCGTTCCCGCTCACACTCACATGCCCGATGGTGGCTTGCGGCCCTTCCATGATGCGGATCTCGTGGTCGATGGTATCATTGTACACCGCCGTTTCCACAGGGTCGATGCGGAAGAAAAGGTATCCGTCATCCTGGTATAAACTACCGATATCACCCCCTTCAGCCGACATCTGTTTGCCGAGGCGCTTGTTTAATAACTCAAGGTTGTACACATCGCCTTTCTGAATGCCTAACAGCATATTCAAAACAGAATCCGAATATTTGGTATTGCCCCTCCAGGTAATGTTGCCAAAATAATATTTGCGGCCTTCCGTGAGTTTGATGTGCACATCGAGGTTGCCTTTGGTATTGACAATCTGCGTATCGGCCAGCAAAGCGGCATCGCGGAAGCCTTGCCCGTTGTAATATTCCAGTACCCTTTCCTTATCTTCCTGGTACTTGGTTTCGTTGAATTTAGAACCTGCAAATAATTTGAAGCGGAAATATGGATCGAGGTATTCTTTTGTTTTGGATGGGGAGAGGAAGCCCACTTCTTTCAGGTATTTGCGAAAGGACGCGGATTTGGCCGTGTCTCCGTAAGGACTAACCACCTGGTCGGGGAAGAGCGAAATGCGCGTCATTTCTTTGGTGCCCTTCATCTGCTTTTTGAGCTTGAGGTCTGCAACCGATTCATTACCGCTGAAGTTGAGCGAGTTGATCTTTACTTTTCTCCCTTTATCTATATCGAAATGTAATGACACCGAATTGGCAATGCCGGTGAGTTCTTCTTCACGCATGCTGATCTGTACATTGCGGTAGCCCTTACCAAAATAAAATTTACGGATGGCTTCCACCGCGCTGAGTTTCATGTTTTCCGTCAGGACACGGTCGCGGGCGAGGCCTACCTTTCCCGTCAGGTCATCCTTCTCCCCTTTCTTGATCCCTGAAAATGTGAAGTCGAGCAGCCTGGGGCGTTCCAGCAATTCAATTTCTATGTAGAGTTGATTGTCGTTAACCAGGTTGGTGAAGTTGATTTTAACATCAGACACCAGGTTTTGGCGCCAGAGTTTTTGTATGGCTTTGCCAAATGCATCGGAACCGGGGATGGTTACTTTGTCTCCAACCGCGAGGCCGGAGATGGAGATGATCAGGTTTTGATCAAAAGCGCGTGTACCCGTTACCGAAATGCCCGCGATGGAATATTGTTTGGGGTAGCGTGATTTGAATATCTCGAGGAGGGCCGGGTTCACTGAAACCGGCAGCGTGTCTTGTTGGGCTAAAATCAGTTTTGAGGACAGCAGACTAAACACAAGCAAAACGCTGATCCGGTAAATCCTATGCATCAATTGGTCTTTTACGAGCGGCAAATTAAGCCCATTAATTAAAAGAATATGTTAAATGACCCGCTAAACACAGATGTATAGCGGATTTGCGCTAATACATGCTTAGCTGTTCAACTCCTGTTCCTGCTTCATCTGGTCGCTGGTTTTACCAAAGCGCCTTTCCCTTTGCTGGAAGTTGACAATAGCCTCATAGAGGTTTTCCTTTCTGAAATCGGGCCAGAGCGTATCGGTGAAGTACAGCTCTGTGTATGCCAGTTGATAGAGGAGGAAATTGCTGATCCTGAACTCCCCGCTGGTGCGGATCATGAGTTCGGGGTCGGGGATCTCGCGGGTGGCGAGGTATTGCGGGATGGTTTCCTGGCTGATGTCTTCAGGCTGAAGTTTGCCGGTTTTTACGTCGGCGGCCATCAGTTTTACGGCCCTCACAATTTCCCAGCGGCTGCTGTAGCTGAGCGCCATCACGAGCCTGAGGCCTGTATTGACGGATGTTTCAGCGATGGCTTCGTTGAGTTCGCGGCGGGCGTTCTCCGGGAGCATATCCGTATCGCCAATCACCATCAGGCGGATATTATTCTTATTAAGGGTAGGTACTTCCTTTCGGATGGTATCTACCAGCAATTCCATCAGTCCGCTCACTTCGTCCGCGGGCCTGTCCCAGTTTTCGGTGCTGAATGCGTATAATGTCAGGTAACCTATGCCCAGTTCTGCGGCGCCTTCCACAATATTGCGGACGCTTTCCACGCCGTGCAGGTGCCCAAAAAGCCTGTCGTGCCCCTTCTCGCGCGCCCAGCGGCCATTACCATCCATAATAATGGCGATATGGCCAGGCAACCTGGAGCGATCTATTTTCTCTAAAAAGCTCATCCGTTTTGGGTTGACGGTGCCGGCACTGTACCGGTCACAGCGCGCAAAGGTACAAAAAATAAGCTTTGGAGCTGATTAATCGGCGGTGGGGCACTTATAGGTGCCAATATTGAAGGAAATGCCTACTTCGGCGATCACATACTGGTCTTTTTGCTTGCTCCATCCGCGTTGACGGCCAGGGGTATTGCCGAGCGGGTTGGATGGGTTGATCTCGTAAGAGCGGTCTTGCAATAAAAAGGCGGCAGAAGGGCCTGTCGGGCCATCGGGGAAGGCCGACCTGGGCGCGAAAGTGGTGCTCACGTCATCCAGGTAATCGGTGGTGGTGAAACGGTTGCTGATCTCAAATGTGAGGTTGGCACGTTCACTGAGGCTGTATTTGATGCCCACACCAAACGGGATGCAAACGGCCATGGTGCTGTATTCCTTGCGTCCTTCGTAACCAGCTACCTGGCCTTCGGTGCCTAATGGGCGGAGGAAATACTTATCGCCATTGAGGAAAGCGTATGGGTCGTAGGTGAAGATGCCCACACCGAGTGTCACGTATGGGGTGAAGCTATGATCCGGATGATTGGGGATGTATTTGAAGAAGTTGAAGTCGCCCTGAACGGCCAGCTCAAAAATATTGGAGTTGAAGCTGAGGTTGCGGGTTTTTTGATAATCGTTTTTGCTGTACGAATCAGAATAACCTACCTGCGCGAAGCGCCCTGCCACCCTGAGGCCGATGTAGTTGCCAAACTGCTTGCGGAAAAACGCGCCGATGGCGGGTTTGGGACGATTGAGGGCAGCCCTGGTGTTCAGGTCGCCAAAATAATGAGCGGCGCCGGCAGTGATGCCAAACTCGCCCTGGTACACATAACCATTCTCCTGAGCCTGGGCAACGGAAACAGTGAACATGGCACAAGCGGCTAATATCAAATTACGCATCAGGGGTATTTTTTGGGTTGGTTGTTTGTTCAAACAGGGCATAAAGATAATTGAAGCTACTATATTCTCAAATCGACTTATATATAAGCGGATATTTTTTGCATTTTTTAACTTGAGCGCATCAGGGGGCACGCTCCACCCGCAGGCCCACGCTCATGATATGCGGCAAGGGGTCGTCGCGCATGATCTGGCGGATGCGGTATTTGTAAACACCCGGCCTGATGAAACGGCGCGGCACTTTGTTTAAGGGTTTACGCAATTCCCAGATATCGTTCATGCCGGTGCCTTCCCAACCCTGGGCGTCATTGCCGAGGCTGAGGTTTACTTTTTGATCGTACATCGAATCGCCCGGACTTTGCAGGCCCATGTTCAGCCATATATTATTATATGTGTATTCGTCGGTATGCCTGAGTACGATGTAGATCTGGTAGGCCGGAATGGTATCTGTGATTTCGAAGCTGCCTTCAATGGCTTTAGATGATGCCCATTCATGGCCCGGCACCACCTGGCTTTTTTCATACACATCCATTGGCTTGCATGAACATAGTTGCATGAAAGCGAACAGGATGATGTAGGCTTTGATACTATTTATGACAGATGATTTCGGCATGTTGCAAAAATACCGGTTTCGGGTTATTGGTTAGAGTACGTTCAATACCTGCTCTTTGGCTTTCTCGAGTTCGTCTTTCATTTGCACCACGCATTTCTGGATGCCTGCGTCGTAAGCCTTGCTGCCGGTGGTATTTATTTCACGGCCGATTTCCTGCAGGATGAAGGAGAGTTTTTTTCCTTTGCCAGGGTCGTCACTGTCGATCACCTGTTGAAAATATTCGCAATGCTGGCGAAGGCGGATTTGCTCTTCATGGATATCAATTTTCTCCATGTAGTAAATGAGTTCCTGTTCGAGTCGGTTGTGGTCGATATTATCCTGGCCAACATGTTTCTGCAGCAGGCTGTTGATTTCCTCGCGGATCCTTTTTTCCCGGTTGGGTTCGAGGAGGAGGATGGCTTCTTCCTGTTCGCGGATGCGTTCGATGCGGGTGATGAGGTCTTTGTATAATGAGGCGCCTTCTTCTTCGCGGTGCAGGGTTAACTGGCGAAGAGCATCTTTTAATACCAGCATGCAATCATTGAATTCCTTTTCTTCCAATACGTCGACCGATGGCGTGACCACTTCGGGGAGCCGGAGCAAAGCGCCCAACACGGAATGGGTATCGATTTGTAATTCCTTGGCCAGTGTATCGATTTGCGCGTAATATGCCTTGATGAGGTCGGTGTTGATGACAACCGGTTTGCTGGCGCCGTTTTGTTTGATGACGATATAGCAATCGACGGTGCCGCGGATGAGATGTTCCTGCAGGCAGTTGCGGATATCGAATTCGTATGGGCGCAACAGGGCGGGGAGTTTCAACTGCAGTTCGAATTGTTTGCCGTTGAGGGCTTTGATTTCAACGAGGTAGGTTTTGTCGCCTACGGTTTGTTCGGCCCTTCCAAAGCCTGTCATGGATTTTAATGTCATGTAACCGGTATTTGATGCAAGGTAATGGATTTGTTGTTTGAATGCTATGCAACCCCTTCGGGGCCGGGGATGATTTGGGATTGCGCCCTATAGATACATGACCCCGTTGCTGTCAAAATGATATGTGCTTCTCTTTCATGAACATGGTTTGCATCATTGATACGGTTGCAAAACACATGTGATGAAGATCTGCGCGAACAATGATGATGCCTGTTCTATGCGTATGACCTGTGCAGATTGAAGAATGCTGAATTGATTTTTTTGAGGAAGAAAAATCAAAGCCGGATCCATAAAAAACTTTGCCTGGCTTCTTTCAGCTTACCGAAAAAAAAGACCCGGTCTTGAAACCGGGCCTAGTATAATGGTGGGTTAGTAAGTACCGGGATTAATATCCCTACACAATATTAAAAATAATTTTTCCGAATGAAAAAAATTTTTACGGTTATTTTATTAACATTTTAAAATCGCGTGTGGAAAATAGCGAACCGTTTCATGCGACAATGCGAGACGTTTGCAGAAAAAATGCAAGCTGGATTTTTGCATCAACGATCATTCGATGTTTGCAAACATGCATGAATACATCATTTCACAAGACGAAAAAAAATGAGCATGCGCATAAGATGCATCATGCCATAGATTTAGTTGCCAGGGAAAGCCCAATGCAACGAAAGCATATTACCTTTGAAAAAAAATTTCATACATGCAATTTCCAGCACCTGTTTCCCTGCGCTGGGTGGCCGACCTGATCGGCGCCCGATTGATCGGCGACCCCAACGCGCAAGCAACCGGCATCAATGAAATACATAAAGTTGAACCAGGCGACCTCGTGTTTGTGGATCATCCAAAGTATTACGACAAGTGCATCCAAAGCGCCGCGAGTTTTATTATCATCAACAAAGAAACTGATGTACCCGAAGGAAAAGCATTGCTGGTGGTTGAACAGCCTTTTGACGCTTACTGTAAAATTGTGGAGCATTTCATGCCTTTCAGGCCTTCATCGTTACCCATCAGCGATAGCGCCGTGATTGGCCAGGGAACCTATGTGCACCCATCCGCCATCATCGGCAACCATGTGCACATAGGGAAAGACTGCATCATCCATCCACAGGTTACCATACTTGACCATGTGATTATCGGCGACAGAGTGATCATCCAGGCAGGAACCGTTATTGGCAGCGACGCGTTTTATTACAACACAAAAAAGAACCGCGAAGTATGGTATAAAAAAATGCCAAGCTGCGGACGCGTGATTATTGAAGATGATGTGGAGATCGGCGCTTCCTGCACCATCGACAGGGGTGTAAGCCATGATACCATCATAGGGCAAGGCACGAAAATGGATAATATGATCCATATCGGTCACGATACCGTGATCGGAAAAAATTGCCTGTTCGCGGCACAGGTCGGTATCGCCGGCGCGGTGCATATTGAAGACGGCGTGACTTTATGGGGACAGGTAGGCGTGAGCAAAACCTTACGCATCGGCGCCAACGCGGTGGTGCTGGCGCAAAGCGGCATACCCGGAAACCTGGAAGGCGGCAAATCTTATTTTGGATCACCTGCTGATGACGCGCGCGAGAAAATGAAAGAGCTGGTATGGGTGAAACGCATCCCCGAAATCTGGAAAAAAGTAATGGGTTAATCCGTGGCTTCTGCACTGGTGTCAATGTAATCGTATGGCAGCATGTCGGCAATCTTTTCCCATGTCCAGTAATTTCGCAGGATGATGTCTGACTGCTCATAATAAAACCCGTTTTGTTCAATGGTCACCGGGTCCTTCGACAAAAAACCAATCACGGAAAACTGTATGTCTTTGGGTTGGCCTGGGTTGCCCTTGATATAAGCTATTGCGGGTTTTTCGATGGTATAAATCACTGCGATATCGGGCGATTGCGGTTGAATGGACACCGTATTAAGGCTGTCGTTTTTATGATACCCCAACAGCGCGTAAGGATCTTTGGCCCTCAGGGCCGTATCCCTGTTGCCTGCCTTCGTCATCACCTGTACATCAAAACCTTCATCATCCAGCGAACGGCTGTACAGGGCACGCATGAAATGGAGGATGGAACCTTCATAGGCCAGTTCGCGGCGAAGCTTCCATTGCGCTTTGATGTTGGTGCTGTCGGTTTTCATTTCTTCAAAAACAGGGTACCCTGTAAACAGGCTCACGCCGGATGCATACTCATGCACAAATGAATCAAGCGTGTACTTAATAGTATAACCCAATGCTTCATTCTGTACTTCAAGCGGCACATCGGCCATCACTTTCAACCTGTTCCGCTTACGCGAAAAATAAAACTTCAGGTCTTGTGTATTCAGGATGCGGCATTGCCTGCTGTTTTCCGTTTTGCCGATAAACTCATCGAGGAAAAAACTCCCATACTTTTCCCATCCATTTTTTAATTCCCCGGATGCCACAACCGACACCGCGGTTAGTTCCTTTTCTTTCGGACTGAGTTCAAACAAGATTTCCTGGCCTGCATCAGTGTTGTTCACCCTTCTTTCCATTACCTGGTAACCCGTGAAACTAACCGATACATCATAGCCACCATTTGGCAATGCCAATCGAAACCGGCCTTCGGCGTCAGTTGCCGTTCCGATGGTTGTTTGCTGCGCCACCACCGATGCGGCCTGCAATGGCTGGCCTGTGCCCTCCTGCAGCACTTTACCGGTAATGATATAATATGATGATTGCGCCTGCATTGTTTGTGTGCCAAAAACAAATGCAACCATGACTAACAACAGGTATGACTTATACTTTTTCATCTTCGTTTATGCCTTGGGGTTATGGATTTGACCTGAGAGTTCCTTGCAGGTAAATGCAATGCTTTCTTCGAGGCCTGTGTACGCAAAGCCGGGAAGGGCTTTGAGCAATTTGTCATTCCTGTATTCCACTGTAGCCAGCGCGGTCTCTGCCGTTTCCTTAGTAACCAGTGGCTTAGTTCCGGTGATTTTGCTCTTGATTTTTTCCCAGCGCCAGACGAGCCCTGCAAGAAATGGCGTCACCTTACGGTGAGGAGGATTTTTACCAAATGCTTTCGCCATCAATTCAAAAACCGATTTGTAAGTAGCGTGATGTCCATTTAAAATAAAGCGCTCGCCGAAAATATCCTTTTCGGTGAGCAGGATCATCGCTTTAGCCACATCGCGTACATCTACAAACCCATTCACACCTTCGCTGTACCAGGGAAAACCATTGTACACCGATTTAAAAATAGCAGTGGAGCTGCTGTTCCAGTCGCCGGGGCCAATGATCACCGATGGGTTTACCACCACCGCGTTGAGGCCTTCGGCCATGCCGCGCCATACTTCCATTTCGGCGAGGTACTTACTTTGTCCGTAGCGGCTGTTATGCGTTTCCTTTGACCAGTTCATAGACTCATCCACCGGCACCCCATCCTTATGCCTACCCAATGCCGCTACCGAACTTACAAAGGCAAAACGCCGCACACCGGCATCGAGCGCCGCATTGACCAGGTTCGCGGTGCCTTCCACATTAATCTTATATAATCTCGCGTCATCGCCCGGATCAAATGATACAAGGGCCGCGCAATGATACACATCCTCCACACCCTGCATGGCTTCTTCCAGCGCCATCACATCAAGAATGCTTCCCTGCGCCTGCTCAAGCATTGGGTGCGATGGCAAAGACAATGGCTTTTGGTTTACCAGCGCCCGCACCCGCTTACCGGATTGCAACAACTGCCTGATCAACTCAGCCCCCAGTAAACCCGAACCTCCGGTAACCAATATCATGCCTGAATGTGTATAGGATAAATAATGTATGCGTAACGGTTATGAATACTCGTAAAATCCTTTACCGGTTTTTCTGCCCAACTCACGCGCCGCCACTTTTCTTTCCTGCAAGGGCGATGGCTTAAACCTGGTTTCATGATCAAATGCTTCGTACAATGATTGCGATACGGCCAGGTTGATGTCCATGCCAATCAGGTCCATCAGCCTGAACGGGCCCATCTTAAACCCGGTGGCTTCCATGATTTTATCGATCTGCTCTACCGAAGCATAGCCTTCATCCGCCAGCTTTAACGCTTCCAGGTAATAATGCCTGGCTACGCGGTTCACAATAAAACCGGGCGCATCGGTGCACTGCACGGGCGTTTTATCAAGCTTTTTGCAAAGATCCGTGATGGCTTCTGCCACTTCCGGGTTGGTGAACTTTCCCGTAACCACTTCCACCAGTTTCATCACATGCGCCGGGTTGAAAAAGTGCATCCCCACCACCCGGCCGGGATATGGCAATGATTCCTGTAAAGTAGTGATGGAGAGGGATGACGTGTTGCTGGCATATATGGACCCGGGGCCGTTCAATGCCATGAGTGATTGAAAAAGCCCGGTTTTCACTTCCATTTTTTCTACAATCGCTTCAATGAAGCAATCCGCCAGGCAATCATTCAGTTCCGATACATACCGGATACGCGCTTTCAAGGCTGCGGCCGCTTCCGCGCTGATCCGTTGCTTATCGAGCATTTGTTGTACCTGCTGGCCAATCATGGTTTCCGCGCGCGTCAATGCTTCCTGCTGTGCATCGAAGAGCAATACATCAAAGCCAGCCCTGGCCGAGGCCAGCGCAATGCCGCTACCCATGGTTCCGGCTCCTGCTACGCAAATGGTTTTCATCATAGATCTTGTATAAAAAAAGGCACTGCCCGGATCGTCTTACAAATTGACTTTCCGACAGTGCACGAAATTACAGAATCCGTTGCGTATTTATTGACCGGCCTGCTGCTTGGCTTCCTGCTTCATTTTATCATTGGCCGTGATCACAAATTCAACCCTGCGGTTGAGGGCCCTGTTCGCGTCAGAATTGTTATCCACTTTGGGTTGCGATTCGCCGTACCATTTGGTGGTGATGCGTGAAGCCCTGATGCCCGCATTTACCAGGTAATCGCCAACGGCCTTGGCCCTCTTTTCTGAGAGCGACATATTGTATTCGTCCCTTCCCACATCATCGGTATGGCCTTCGATGAGGATATCGGTATCGGGATTGTCGTTGAATATTTTCACAAGCTTGTCGAGCGCGAGTTTGGAGTTATCGCTGATATTAAATTTATTGGTCGCGAAGTACACACCGGCTTTTGACCCATCCGGGTTGTTTTCGTCAAATGTAATGTTGATGCCTTCTTCCACCCTCTCCACTTTAGCTCCGGGCAGTTCGGTTTTGATCTGCTGTGCCTGGCGGTCCATCTTGTTCCCAATAATGCCGCCTGCCGCACCACCCACTACTGCGCCAATCAAGGCCCCAAGCGCTGTATTGCCCCTTTTGCCTACATTATTCCCGATAATGCCCCCAATCACGGCGCCGCCTGCCGCCCCAACGGCCACCCCTTTATCCTGGTTGCTCATACGTTTGGTGGATTCGCAGCTACTAACCAGGATCAGTAATGCAGATAAAGAGAGTAAGTATTTGGTAGTGATATGTTTCATGTCAGGATGATTTTGTGATGAAGTATGTTAGATTCTTACAAAATTGTATACAATGGCTGCCGGCTTGCCTTCGAAGCTGATGTTTGATTTCAGGATCATGCTGCTGTTGTCGAGCTGTGTAATGGTAAACCTGAAACCGCCGCTGTTTTCATCAAGCTCTTTTAATTTATCATCGAGCCGCTTAAACTGGAATAATTTAGGTTCGCCCGGCGCTTCATAAATAGACCAGCGGAACTCGCGGGTAAGCGCCGCGCATTCGTTTCCATTCTTTTGAATGCTGTACTTTCCCAGGTTGTTCTGAGATTTAAAGCTCCAACTGCTGCCCACAAAACAGTTGAAATCGGCTTCATTAAACAATTCCATCTTCACCTTACCGGTGATGCCTTCGGTGGTGACGGTCTGCAATTGCCAATTGCCGTTCAGTGTCGACTTATACGTACGTGCTTCCTTGGAGGTAGCGCAGGATGCTAGGATTAGCATTGCCGAAACAGATAACGTTAATAATACATTTCGCATAGCATTTAGTTTTATGAATGACAAGATTATTTGTTTATTCAAAGATAATGCCATTAGCCTGTTCAGGTTAAAGCACCATCAAACTTCCTGGTTAAACTGCTTTAAAAAACGCAGATCGTTTTCGCTGAACAGCCTAAGGTCTTTCACCTGGTATTTTAACATGGTGATGCGTTCGATGCCCATACCAAAAGCGAATCCCGTGTACCGGTTACTGTCGATGCCGCAGTTCTCCAGCACTTGCGGATGCACCATGCCGCAACCTAAAATCTCCACCCAACCCGTGCGTTTACACACGCTGCAACCATTGCCGCCGCAGATCAGGCAACTGATGTCCATTTCCGCACTGGGTTCGGTGAATGGGAAATAAGATGGGCGGAAGCGCACGTTCACATCGTTGCCAAACATTTCCTTCACAAAAAAGTACAGTGTCTGTTTCAAGTCGGCAAAGGAAACATCTTCAGCTATATATAAACCTTCCACCTGGTGAAAGAAACAATGCGCCCTGGCGCTGATGGTTTCATTGCGGTACACACGGCCCGGGCAAATAATCCTGAGCGGCAATTCCCTTTTTTCCATTTCACGTATTTGCACGCTGCTGGAATGGGTGCGCAATAACCAATCGGGGTTTTTGCTGATGTAAAAAGTATCCTGCATGTCGCGCGCCGGGTGGTCTTCCGGAAGGTTCAGCGCGGTGAAATTATGCCAGTCGTCTTCGATCTCAGGGCCTTCGGCTACGGAAAACCCAAGTCGTTGAAATATCGAAATCATGCGGTTGCGCACGATGCTGATGGGATGCCTCCCTCCCAGGGGCAGGGGCAAACCCGGAAGGCCGGTATCATATGCGGGGCCGGATTGACTGAGGCCCGGGCCGCCGGCTGTAAGCTTCAGTTCTTCAAAATGAGTTTCAACAAACAACTTAAAATCATTCAATAACTGTCCTGCATCCTTGCGGTTTTCCGGGGCAATATGCTTCATCTCGCCCATAATCGTCTTCACCAGGCCTTTGCTGCCCAGGTATTTGATGCGGAATTGCTCCAGCTCTGCCGCGTTCGACACAGGCTCTGACTGTATCTCCTGCCTATACTTATTGATTTGATCGATCAGTTGCTGCATGACACAAAGGTAATAGGGAATACCCATTTGCCAATACAGGGAACCACTTTACTCACGGCCATCGAACAGGTTGCCCAGTCCGCCCAGGATGCTGCCTTCTTCCTTACGCTTATACGTACCGTATTGTATGATGCGGCCGGCGAGGCGGCTGATGGGCAGCGACTGCAGCCATACCTTTCCCGGGCCCTGTAACCTCGCAAAGAATAAACCTTCCCCGCCAAACATCCAGTTGCGGATACCTTTAATAAACTCAATGTCGAAATCCACACCGGGTGTATACGCCACCACGCAGCCTGTGTCCACTTTAAGTACATCGCCCTGCTTCAATTCCTTCTCCACAATATATCCGCCGGCATGTAGAAAAGCCATGCCGTCACCTTCCAGCTTTTGCATGATAAACCCTTCTCCGCCAAAAATACCCGTACCCAGGCGGCGCTGCAGTTCAATGCCAATGCTCACGCCCTTGGCCGCGCAGAGAAATGCGTCTTTCTGCGCGATCAGTTTCCCTCCCAATTGCTGTAAGTCAACCGGAATAATTTTCCCGGTATACGGGGCGGCGAAGCTCACTTTTCGTTTATCCATCACCGTGTTGGTGAAGGCGCTCATGAACAGGCTCTCCCCCGTTAGCACACGCTTACCGGCGCTGAATATTTTTCCGAGCAGGCTGTTGTCCTGCTGCTGGCTGCCGTCGCCAAAGATGGTCTGCATCACAATACCATCATCCATCATCATAAATGAACCACTCTCCGCAATGGCCGTTTCGTCTTTATCCAGTTCTATTTCCACAAACTGCAGTTCCTCACCGTAAATGCGATAGTCGATTTCATGATTGGTCCTCATATATATAAAAATATTTTGTACTAAAAATAAGANNGCCGATTTTTCGTTTATTTTGACCCAAAGCTATTTTATGAAAAAAATAATTGTCCTGTCGGCCCTGGCCTTGTTCTCAGCCGGAGCCGCCTTCAGCCAAACCCGGCTGTTGGAGAAAGTGGAAAAGAAAGCGGGCGCTTTGGTGATCCCCTATGAGAAATATGTGTTGCCCAACGGGCTCACACTGGTGATTCATGAAGACCACAGCGATCCCGTGGTGCATGTGGATGTTACCTACCATGTAGGGAGCGCGCGTGAAGAAATCGGCAAGAGTGGTTTCGCGCATTTCTTTGAACATATGATGTTCCAGGGTAGCGATAACGTGGCCGACGAACAGCATTTTAAAATTGTAACAGAATCCGGCGGAACGCTGAACGGTTCTACCAACCTCGACCGCACCAATTACTACCAAACCGTTCCCAGTAACCAGTTGGAAAAAATGCTCTGGCTGGAATCAGACAGGATGGGCTTTTTCCTTGACGCGGTGACACAGCAGAAATTTGAAATACAAAGGAGCACGGTGAAGAACGAACGCGGCCAGAATTACGATAACCGCCCTTACGGACTGGTGAGCGAGTTCAGCAGCAAGAACCTGTATCCATACGGGCACCCTTATAGCTGGCTGACCATCGGTTACGTGGAAGACCTGAACCGTGTGAATGTTGACGACCTCAAAAACTTTTTCCTTCGCTGGTACGGCCCCAACAACGCGGTACTCACCATTGGCGGCGACGTAAAGCCAGCTGAAGTGGTGAAACTCGTGGAAAAATACTTTGGCAGCATCCCCCGCGGCCCCGAGGTAACCAAAACCATCCTCGACCCGGTTTCGATTAAGGATAACCGTTATGTTTCCTTTACAGACAACTACGCCAAGATCCCGATGCTGGTAAAAGCGTACCCTACCGTACCTAATTACCATAAGGACATGGCAGCACTGGCCTGCCTCGCGCAAATTATCGGACAAGGCAAGAACTCCATCCTCTACCAGCAATTTGTGAAACCGCAAAAAGCGCTGCAGTCAAACGCTTCCAGCAGGCTGAGCGAACTCGCAGGTGAGTTCACCGTTCAATTGATGCCGATGCCCGGCAAATCGCTGGCCATGATGGACAGCATGTTTTACGCGGCCCTGCTGGAATTTGAGAAGAGGGGTGTAACGGATGATGATATCCAGAAATTCAAAGGTGGTATTGAGGCACAGTATGTCAACGGGTTGCAAAGCGTATCAGGCAAAGTATCACAATTGGCCGCTTTCCAGACTTTTACCGGCAACCCTGACATGATCGGAAAGATGCTGGATATGTACCTGGCCGTAACAAAGGATGATGTGATGCGCGCTTATGAGACTTACATCAAAAATAAGGCATGCGTAACCGTTAGCGTCCTCACCAAAGGACAGGAGGGCGGTACAGCGAAACCTGATAATTATGTGATTGACAGCAGCAACTACAAAGCGCCTGATTATGGATACAAAGGGTTGACCTATAAAAAAGGCAAAGACGATTTCAACCGCGCCGTAATGCCATCCAGCGGCGCAAACCCCGTGGTGAAAGTGCCCGCTTACTGGACCAAAAAATCGAATAACGGCATCCGGATGATCGGTACTGAAAACACTGAGCTGCCGGTTGTCACCATCAATATCTCTATTCCCGGCGGGCATTTTGCGCAAGCCGGAGATACCTCAAAAATCGGGCTGGCTTCCATGTTTGCCCGTATGATGAATGAAGACACAAAAAATTACAGCGCGGAAGACATGGCCGTTGCCCTTCAAAAATTAGGCAGCAGCATCAATGTAAGCGCAGGCATGGATGATATCCGCTTTTCGGTGCAATCACTGAAAAAGAACCTCGATAAAACCCTGCAACTGCTGGAAGAGCGCATGTTTAATCCTGAGTTCGGACTGGAAACTTTCACGCGCCTGCAAAAACAAGCTATGGAAGGCTTTAAACAATCAAAAGCACAGGCATCCTCCATCGCCGGCCGCGTATTTGATAAACTCAATTTCGGCGCAGGCAATATACTGGGCATGAGTACCGATGGAACCGAAAGCACTGTCAAGCGTTTAACCGTTAACGATGTGCAGGATTATTATGACAACTATATGACTTCGCAAGGCACGAAAGTTGTGGTGGTGGGCGATATCAAAGAAGCGGAAATCATGCCCAAACTGAGCTTCCTGAATAAACTCCCCAACAAAAAAATTGAACTGGCCAAACCGGGCAAAGCGCCGTCAATCGACAAAACAAGGATCTACCTGGTTGACGTACCCAAAGCGGCACAAACGGAATTCCGCATTGGTTATGTTACCAACCTGCCTTATGACGCGACAGGCGAGTATTATAAAACCGACCTCATGAATTATAACCTGGGAGGGGATTTCAACAGCCGCGTAAATATAAACCTGCGTGAAGACAAAGGCTGGACTTACGGTTCACGCACCGGCTTCTATGGCGATGAATACACCGGCGATTTCACATTCTCTTCAGGCATACGCGCCAATGCAACCGACAGCGCCGTAATTGAAGTGATGAAGGAAATCAAAAATTATGCAGACAATGGTATCAAAACCGATGAACTGCAGTTCCTGAAAAACGCCCGTGGCCAACGCGACGCACTGGCTTACGAAACCGGTAACCAGAAAGCAGGATTCATCCGCAGGATACTGGATTATAACCTGCCCGGCAATTATGTGGAAACACAAAATAAAATCCTGAAAGCGATTACCAAAGAGGAAATCAACGCGCTGGCCAAAAAATGGCTGCCGTACAACAATATGAATATCCTCCTGGTGGGTGATAAAAAACAAATTTTACCCGGACTTGAAAAACTGGGTTACGAGATCGTTGAACTGGATGTGGATGGCAACAAAAAATAATCCGCATGCATGAAAAGAAAAAGCCGGTTCGCTATTGAACCGGCTTTTTTATACCAACCCATTTATATCATTATGCTTTCTTCTCTACCAGTTTACCATTCCAAACCCTCTTTCCCTGTAAGGCGCGCACCAAATACATGATGCCAACAAAGATAAAGAAGAGCGGGCCGGTAAACCCGAAGATGGCGATGAACTTAGTGCCATAGAACCGTTCCATTGGCCTGCGCAGACGTTCCGCGATCAGGTACATGCTGGGTACCATTACCAGTGTCAGGAAGAACGCGAAGATCAATCCGAAGATGATCGTCCAGCTCAGCGGGCCCCAGAACACCACACTGTCACCGCCAAAGAAAATATGCGGGTTTAGTTTCTGGAAGAAGGATACAAAGTCGATGTTAAAGCCAACCGCCAATGGCAGCAGTCCAAGCATGGTGGCTATCGCGGTCAGCATCACAGGTATGATCCTGATCCTGCCTGCCTGGATGGTGGCTTCCCTGGTCTTCATACCACGTCCGCGCAATTCATCCGTAAACTCAATCAGGAGGATACCATTCTTGATTACGATACCGGCAAGGCCAATGATGCCCACACCCAGCATGATGGTGGAAATGGTCATGCCCGTGAACGCGTAACCAAGCAGTACGCCTATGATGGAGAAGAAAATCTCCGTCAGTACAATAAATGGCTTACTCATTGAATTAAACTGCAACACGAGGATCAGGAAGATCAATCCAAGGGCTGTCAGCAGCGCGCCGAAAAGGAATTCTGATGTTTCGGCTTCCTGTTCGCCCTGGCCCGTTTGCTTGATGCTAACGCCGGCGGGTATGCGCGATTTAGATTTAAATTCGGCGATCTTCTGCCCCAGCTCTTTATTCACCGCGGCTGTCATGGAAGGGTCGAGCACATTCGACTGCAGTTGGATGGTGCGGCGTACGTTCTTCCGGTGAATGGCGCCCGACGCGTTCACATAATCCACCGTGGCTACTGAACTCAGCGGTACCGATTTGATACGCATGGTGTTCATATCCATAAACGTGATGCGCATATTCATGATGTCCGGCAAACTGTTCCTTTGCAGTTCCGTCAGGCGCAATTGTATCTTATATTCATCCTCCCCATCTTTCAGCTTGCTCACTTCTTTTCCAAACACCGCCGTGCGTACTTCCATGCCAATCTGGCCGGTACTTAAGCCTTCCATCATGGCTTTCTCACGGTCAACCACAATCGAAATTTCAGGGCTGTTCAGGTCCACGTCCATCTTCAGGTTTTCCACGCCATACACCTGGTTGGTATCGAGGAATGCGGAAAGTTCCTTGGCCACTTTTGATATGTCTTCAAAATAATCACCGGTAACTTCAATATTCACCGGGGGGTCCGTTGGAGGGCCGCCATCTTCCTGTCCCACTTCAATACTCGCGCCGGGTATACCCTTCATTTTCTCGCGGATCAGGTCGAGGTAAGGCTTGGTGGCTTTGCCATGCCTTTTTTCAAATTCCACAAACGATACCTGTATGCGGCCCAGGTTGGGCTGAATGCTCCGGTTATTGTCGCGCGGGTTGTTGGCGCTGTTCGCCACGTTGGTGATGATGCTCTCCACAATGCTTCCGGGTTGGCCCGGGTTCTCTTTCTCCAGCACTTTGTACACCCTTTTCTCCAGGATGGCGGTTACACTGTCTGTTGTTTTAACGGAAGTGCCAATCGGCATTTTCAGGTACACATAAATAAAGTTCGGGTCGCCACTGGGGAAGAAGGTGCTCTTATTGCCCCTCGCCATCAACAACACTACAGATAAGGGGAAGAGCAGGAATAAGGATACCAGCATCCATACCGGCCTCGTGCCTTTCAATACCCAGCGCAGGAGTTGTTCATACTTATTCATCAGCGATGGCAATACCCTTTCCTGGAAATAATGGATGATATCGCGGAACACGTACCTGTTCAAAATTGCCAGCAATGCCAGGAATATCAGGAAGTTGGCGAAGCCATGCCATCCCGCGAGGTGGAAGAGTGCGCCAAATGCCAGCGCCGTCCAGAACCACCATTTGCGGAACAATTCCTTCTTGGGTTCATCATACTGTCGGCCTTCGGGCTTCATGAAACTCACGGCAAATACCGGGTTAAAAATGAATGCCACCACCAACGACGCGGCCAGCGTTAATATGAGCATCGTTGGCAGGTATATCATGAACTTACCAATAATACCTTTCCAGAATAATAAGGGGAAGAATGGCGCCAGCGTAGTGGCGGTACCGGCCAGTACCGGGATGAACACTTCGCCCGCGGCTTCCTTCGCGCTTCGCAAAATGGGCACTTTACCGTTGGCGTAAATCCTGTGCGTGTTTTCGATCACCACAATCGCGTCATCCACAATAATGCCCAATCCAAACAAGAGCGCGAACAATACAATGAAGTTCAAGGTTACCGGCGTACCCACAATGGCATCGGCCACCGGCAAAAAGAGGAAGGCCACAAACACACTCAAAGGCACGCTCAGCGCCACAAAGAAGGCGTTGGTGACACCCATGAAAAACATCAGGATCACCAATACCAACACGAAACCAATGATGATGGTATTCACGAGTTCATTAAAGGATGTGGCTGTCGCTTTACTCTGGTCGCCGGTAATCACCACTTTCAGGTTCTTCGGCAACTCTTCATCGTCCTGCATCTGCTTTACAATATCCTTGATCTTACCCGCGGCTTCAATCAAATTTTCACCGGCCCTTTTTACGATATTCAATGTCACTACATTCTTACCATCGAGGCGGGCATAGCTTTCTTTCTCTTTAATGGTATCCCTGATCTGCGCGATATCCTTCAGGTACACCGTCGCGCCCTGCGCGCTGGAACGCACCACAATATCCTGCAGGTTCAAGGCCGATGTGAACTGGCCCTTGATTTTCAGCGTCCGCTTCATATTGCCCACTTCAATCAATCCACCGGTGATATCGTTATTCTCTCGGGCGATGGCATTCTCAATGTCCATGAAGCTGATCCGCGCGATCTGCATCTTATACGGGTCTACATTCACCTGGATCTCGCGCTCCGGCGCACCCACAATTTCGGCGCGGGTGATTTCGGAAAGTTCTTCAAAACGGTCCTGCATCTTGTCGGCAAACTCCTTCAGCTTAATGCCATCGTAGTCGCCGCTCACGTTTACATACATAATAGGCATTTCGCTGAACGCGAATTCCTGCGCGTTGGGCTGCGAGGTCAGGTCGTTCGGGAGGTCTGTTGATGCACGGTCAATCGCGTCCTGCACTTTCTGCTTCGCCACTTCCGTTTTCACATCCGTGTCGAACTCCACAATGATCAAACTGTAATCGGTTTGCGAAATACTGTTGATTTTCTTCACCTTGGCGCCACTGATACCCTTGAGTTGTTTCTCAATGGGCTGCGTTACCAGGTTCTCAATATCCTTTGCCGAGTTGCCCACATAAATGGTGGTGATACTGATCGTAGGCACCACAATATCGGGGAACTGCTCCTTGGGCATGGTGTTGAACTTATACAACCCGTAGAGCGTGATGAGGATCGAGATGATGTACATCGCCGTCCTGTTCGTCACCGCCCAGCTCGTGGGCTTAAACTCCTTGAATTTTTCTTTTACGCCTTCTATAAATTGCATACAATATGATTTAAGGCATGATGCCCGTAAATATTCGATTATTCGTTACCGTGAGTACTATAAAATACTGATCAACTGGCCTTCGTAGAGGTTCTGATACGCCTCCGTGATCAATTGCTCACCTGGGTTCAGACCCGTCTTCACCTCTACCCATTCGCCGTAGGCTTCGCCGATGGTAATCGACTTCTTCTTCGCTACAAACCTGTCTTTGCCCGCGGCTTCCATCACATATACATACTTGCCTGATTCGTCTGACTGCACCACGTTCACCGGAATCACAATCGCGTTGGGTACATAGTAGTCCATGATACGGATCACGGCCGACTGGTTTGGCTTCAGCAAAGGATCGGTCGGGATTTTTGATTCCACCACAAAACCGCGCGTGGTGGGGTCAACCGACTGGCTGATGAGCGACACGGCGGAATTGAGTTTCTTATCCACGTCGGTGATGGTGATCTCCACCTGGCTGCCGGTTTTGATGCGCCCGATATAATTCTCCGGCACATTGGTCACCACTTTCAGGTTGCTGGTATTGACAATCTTGATCTGGTTGGCGCCGGTAAATGTTTCACCAACTTTTACATTCACAATATCAGCAATGCCATCTACATCACTGTACACGTTGCTGGTATTGAGTTGCTCCTGCGCCACTTTCACCTGCTCGCGGGCCGCGGTGAGCTGGTTCTCCAGGCTTTCCATATTTGTTTTAGCCGTGATCAGTTGCACTTCGGTACCAATGCCTTTATCCCAAAGGTTTTTCTGGCGCTGGTAAATATTCTTCGCGAAACCCAGTTGAGTTTTGATGCCTTCCAGTTGTTGCTGTGCCGCCAATACCTGCTGGCGCATGATGGCATCATCAAGCTTGAGCAGCAACTGGCCCTTGCGCACACGATCGCCCTGCTTCACATACATCGCTTTCACCTGCCCGGCCATGCCACGGGGCGTGATGAACGAAATATTCTCCGCGTCAACCTTGCCCTGCAGGTCAATAAAATGTTTGAAGTCCATATTGGCCACCGGCTTCACGGCCACCAACTTCACTTTTGTTGAACGCGCCGCCTCGGGATCAAGTTTGGCAATTTCTTCCTCCAGCTTTTTGATGGCTTCGTCTTTTTCAACTTTTTCCTTTTTCAGTTTTTCCAGCGCGGCTTTCTTATCCTGCAGGGAACCCTTCCCTTCACTGCCTGCGCCTCCGCAGGAAACAAGGGCCAGGACGAGTGCCGGAACCAGCGCGTATGTTGCAATCTTTTTCATGTGTATCTGTGATTTAGTATGATGAGATGTTTGATGTTGTATTACAGTTTTCCAATGGCTTTCAGGAAGTCGACCCTCGCCACAATGGCATCATAAAGCGCGCCATAATAATTGGCCTGCGCCACTTTAAGCTCCGTCTGCGCGGAATAAATTTCCTGGTTGCTGCCAAGGCCCTGTTCGTATTTCAGTTTGGTTGACTGAAAAACCTGCACGGCCAGGTCCATATTCCTTTTCTGGTTGTCAACCGTTTTCAAGGCCGCTGCGATCTTTAACCTTGCCTGCTCCACATCGTTGTCGATAGAGGCTTTCAACTGCTCAATATTGTTATTTGTTTGCTCCAGTTCAAGCCTTGCCTTGGCCAGGTTTGCCTTCCGCGAAAAACCATCGAAGATGTTGAACTTTAAACCGATGCCCACCACCGATGTGGTGAACCATGACCCGTCGTTGAAGAAGTTAAACTGCTGCCTCAAGGCGTTTTTACTGTAACTGGCAAAAGCCGATACGCTGGGCAGCGCGCTGAGTTTGTACCGCTTGATATTGTAACGGCCCAGGTCCTGCGCCACCTGTAAGAGCTTGTATTCCGGCCTGTCGGCATAGTTGTACGACTGGTCGAGCAGGTTTTCCTTCAGTTCTTTTTCAGACAACGTATCGGTGAGCAACAAGCTGTCTTTCTGCGGCATGTTGATCAAAAACTTCAATGCCACCAGGCCTGCATCAAGCTGGCTTTGTATCCTGAGCTTTTCCGTTTGCAGGTTGCTGAGCTGCACATTCACTTTATCTACATCCAGTTTTTCAGCGAAGCCATTATCATAAATGGCACGGGTATCGGTCAGCAATTTCTCGAAGCGCTCAATGTTCGCGTCGATGGCCCCGAGCTGTTGTTTGCCCACCACCAACTGGTAATAAATTTTGTACACGTTGGCTTTGATTTGTTCCTTGGTCACATCAGACTGGCGCCTGTAAAAATCAAGTGAAGCCCGGCGTGCCTGCAGTCCAACAAATACCTGCCCGTCGAACAAAACCTGCTGGAGGTCGAAGGAGCCGGTAACATTGTGCGGTACGCCAAACTGCACCGGGAGAAAGGTACCCGGGGTGCCGCCCGCGATTTCCGCCGGCAACAATGTGGTGGGGATTACCAGGTAATTGGTATAATTACCGGAGGCGCTCAGCTTGGGCAATGCGGCCGAAGTGATCTGCCTGTTGGTTTGCTGCTGGATCTGTAAATCGAGCAGCGCGTTGCGCACCTGCACCGAATTTTGCATGGCGAAGTCAACCGTTTGTTTGATACTGAACCGGTTGCTGACAGGCGCTTTGTCCTGGGCCTGTAAAAAGCCCGGGATGATGGCCCCGGCCACTGCAAGTGCCAGGGTGATGTTCTTAGCTTTCATCGTCGGTTTGTTTAATGCTTTCCTGTTGATATTTTAGAATGAGTTTATGCCCTTTTTGATTCACGACCCCATATAAAAAGAGCAGAAAAATTTCCCGCTGGATCTCCGCCAGGTTGAGGTGCACCATGTCTGTGAAATGCATCTGAAACGGTATCAGCATGCTCTCCACGCGGTACCTGGCCAGCAACTCGGGATGTATCTCCGGGCGATACAGTTCTTCCTTCACGCCCCTCTTCAAATTTTCGAGCACAAAGCGGTAGAGGAACTCGTTTTTGTGCCGGAGGAATTTTTCAAATGAGAGCGGATGGTACTTCTGCATGTCAAACAATACCGAACTGTTCATCTTGCGGAATACCTGGTTGGTGAATTCCATGCCTTTGAACACTTCGTGTACGGCATTTTCGGCCGTCTCCCGGTGCGCGCTGCAACAGGTTTGGTTATGGGCGAGCAGGGTACCAATCACCGCGTCAACCAACTGGTCTTTATCGGCATAATATTGGTAGATGGTTTTCTTGCTCATGCCCAGGCTCGAAGCGATATCATCCATGCTCACGCTCCTCAAACCATACTGCATGAACAGGTCATGCGCACGGGCCAGGATGCGTTCCGCGGTGTCGTGTATCGGGGTGTCTTGTATCATAGCGGGTGCAAAACTATGGAAACTATTTGCGGAACGAAAGTTTCCATCACGTTTTTTTACCATTCATAACAATTTTGTAACAAGGCGAAATTTGGACCATCCGGGAAACTCATGCCCTATCTGCCTGATTCCATTACCTTTATCTGCTAAAACCCCCAATTATGTTCGGACCTTTTCGCTATAAAAACCTCCTGCAATATTTTCTGCAGGGATTATTGATCCTGGCACCGGTGACCATCACCGCGTATGCCCTGTATTTTATTGTATCCACCATCGACGGATGGATCCCATTGTTCACCTATACAGATGAAAAAGGCGTGGTGAGGGTGCAGAACTACGGCCTCGGTTTTGTGGTGATCATCATCGCCATCATAACCATTGGGTATGTGAGTTCATTCTTCATCACAGGGCGCATTGTGAGTTTTATCGACAGCATTTTGCAGCGCACCCCGGGCATCAAACACATCTATTCCACCACCCGCGATTTTTTTGAAGCATTCGCGGGCGACAAAAAGAAGTTCACCCAAAACGTGCTCGCCAATGTGGATGATAACGATGTCTGGCGCATTGGCTTTATCACCCGGGAAGACATGACCGATTTTGACCTCAAAGACTATGTGGCCGTGTACATCCCCATGGCTTACAGCGTGGCGGGCAATGTGTATATCATCCCGAGGAACCGCGTGAAACCGATCCAAAATTTCAGCAGCACCCAAACCATGAAATTCGCTGTGAGCGGCGGTGTGACTACGTTTGTGGAAGAGGATGCGAAGAAATGAGGAAAAAAACAGGGACGACTGTAGATTCCCACTTTGTGCTTGCTTAAGCCCGAACTAATTTGCCTGCATGAGGAATTGGTTGGGGTGGATGTTGATGCTTTGCCTGATGATGGGATGGATGGTATTGTCTGCAAAAAAACGCTTGCCTGACGGGTATCCGCCATCTCCCGATTGGGGATTCTATGGCCACCGGCAGATTAATTTTCTTTCCGTTTTCTTACTCCCGCCGGAGATGCTGGTTTTCTTCAAACCGAATATCGGTTACCTCAGTGAACATGCGGTTGACCCGGATAAACGCAGGTACCTGGTACCGGATGAAGGGCCGAGGCATTATATTGACTTAGACCGTTACGGCGCTTATCCATACAAGGCCCTGCCCCGGAAATGGCAGGATGCTGTAAACAAGTACACGGAAGACAGCTTGAAAAAACATGGCATCGTACCCTGGCATGTGCAGGTCATGCAGGCAAGGCTCACCCGGGCTTTCCGCGAAAAAGACGCTTCCCGAATCCTGAAATACGCCGCGGATATCGGCCATTATATTGCAGACGCGCATGTGCCTTTGCATACATCCAGCAACCACAACGGACAGTACACTGACCAGAAAGGGATCCATGGTTTCTGGGAGAGCCGCATCCCGGAACTCCTCGCCGAACAATCATTCGACCTGCTCAACGGCCATGCCCAATACATTGATGACCCGGGTGCATTTATCTGGGACCGTGTGCTGGAAAGCGCCATCGCCGCCGATTCGGTGCTGAGTATCGAAAAATCATTATCGGCCCGATACCCGTCCGATCGGCGTTACGCTTTTGAAAACCGCAACGGCGTACTGGTAAAACAATATTCCAGCGCCTATACCCTGGCTTATCACGATTTATTGAATGGGATGGTGGAACGAAGAATGCGGCAGGCCATTCACAGTGTGGCCAGTTTCTGGTACACCGCCTGGATTAACGCCGGGCAGCCCCGTTTAGACGGATTGGCCGGCAGTTTCAGCCCGGAAGACTCCACAGCGTTCAAAACCCTGAACGAAGCCTGGCGGTCGGGCAGGCAGATGCTGGGCAGGCCGGAGGATTAAAGCGGATGTACCACGCGATATCCCTTACCGGTTAGACGATCGCCGCACCGGAAGGTTTAACCGGTTCACCCCTCATTAATTTCGTACATTTGCAGCCTGAATTTTAGCACTGATGTCCCTGACCGAACTGTCTGCCATGACCAAACATAATTTCAACGCCGGGCCTTCCATACTTCCCCGAACCGTATTTGAACAAGCCGCGGCCGCGGTGCTCGACTATAACCACACGGGTTTATCGATCCTCGAAACAGGCCACCGCACCGCCGCTTTCACAGAGATCATGGAGGAAGCCCGCGCATTAGTTAAGGAATTGATGGGGCTTGATGAAGATCATGAAGTGCTTTTTTTACATGGCGGCGCATCTACGCAATTCATGCAGGTACCCATGAACCTGCTCGATAACAAAGAATGCGCGGCATACGCCGATACGGGCGTCTGGAGCGGCAAAGCCATCAAGGAAGCGAAATTGTTCGGCAATGTGGAAGTGGTATGCAGCTCAAAAGACAGGAACTACGCGTATATCCCAAAAGATTTCGCGGTGCCCAACGACGCGAAATACCTGCACATCACCACCAATAACACCATTTACGGTACGCAGTGGAAACAAATCCCGCATACCAGCAATGTTCTGGTGGCCGATATGAGCAGCGATATCCTCAGCCGCAGGTTGAAGTTTAACCAGTTTGGACTGATTTATGCCGGGGTGCAAAAAAACATCGGGCCGGCCGGCACCACCCTTGTCGTGGTAAACCCCCGCATCCTGGGTAAGGTGAAGCGCGCATTGCCAACGATGATGGACTACCGTAACCATATCCGCGAGGGCAGTATGCTCAATACCCCGCCTGTGTTCGCGGTATATGTTTGCCTGCTGAACCTGCGCTGGCTGAAACAGATGGGCGGCGTAGACGCGATGGAGAAACTGAACGCGGAGAAAGCCGCCATGCTATACGCGGAGATCGACAGGAACCCATTGTTTCAAGGACAGGTTGACCAGGCAGACCGCAGCCAGATGAATGTATGTTTTGTGGCCAAAGACCCCGCGCATGAACAGCCGTTTTTGGATCATTGCAGGGAATACGGCATCACGGGTATTAAGGGGCACAGGCTCTCCGGGGGTTTCAGGGCATCATTGTACAATGCCCTGTCATTAAGCAGTGTGGAAGTGCTGACCGAAGCCATGCGCAGTTTTGAAGAAAAAATGATGTAAGCATTTGTTTTGAATCATCAAAAAATAAGGTTGTGCAACAAGCTTTACATTTGCCATCCTGTTTATTAAGGTTTATATAAGTAACATGATCACAATCACTCCTTTCAGGGCATTGAGGCCCGAAGCGCAATTAGCCAAACAAGTGGCATCCAGGCCATATGATGTGCTGAACAGCCGCGAGGCCAAAGTGGAAGCGCAGGGAAACCCGAACTCTTTCCTGCATATCACCAAGAGCGAAATTGACCTTCCCGAAACGGTTGACATCCATGCACAGCAGGTGTATGAGAAGGCCAAGGAAAACCTGGACGCTTTCATCAGCCGCAAAGTGCTGTTCCGCGAAAGCAAACCCTGCTACTATATATACAGGTTGAAGATGAATGGCAGGAGCCAGACCGGTTTGGTTTGTGGCAGTTCCGTAGCGGATTACGAAAACGACCTGATCAAAAAACATGAATTCACCCGCCCGGAGAAAGAACAGGACCGCATCAACCATATCAAAACCACCGGCGCGCAAACCGGCAACGTATTCCTGGCGTATAAAAATGTGGATGCCATCGATACATTAATCGGCAAGTGGACATCGGAAAAAAACCCGCAGTACGATTTTGTAGCCGATGACGATGTGCAACACAGCATCTGGATTGTTAACGACGACCAGGTGATTGAACAGATCAGCCGCCTGTTCAAAGAACAAGTACCATGCAGTTATATCGCCGACGGCCACCACCGCGCCGCATCCGCCGCCAAAGTAAAACAGGCGCTGGGAAAGGCCGCCACCGCAAACGCCGATTATTTCCTCACCACCCTATTCCCTTCCAACCAACTGGAGATCATGGATTACAACCGGGTGTTGAAAGACCTGAACGGCATGACGGAAGCGGAGCTGCTGGAAAAAGTAAAAACGAATTTTGATGTGGAAGCCCGCGACGCGGCGTACAGGCCCGAAGCCCTGCACCAGTTTGGCATGTACCTCAATAAAAAATGGTACAAGCTTTCTGCTAAAGCAGGCAGCTTTGCCCAAGACCCGATTTCGGTGCTGGATGTGAGCATCCTGCAGAACAACCTGCTCGATCCATTACTGGGCATCAAGGACCAGCGCACCGATAAGCGCATTGATTTTGTGGGCGGCATCCGTGGTTTGGCGGAGCTGGAACGCAGGGTTGATAGTGCTGAAATGGCGCTCGCCTTCAGCCTCTACCCGGTGAGCATCCAACAATTATTTGATGTGGCCGACAGCGGCGAAGTGATGCCACCCAAAAGCACCTGGTTCGAACCCAAGCTGCGCGACGGCCTGCTGACCCATTTGATTGATTAATCATTACACATCAACTTATATGTAAAGAGGCATGCATTCCATGCCTCTTTTTTATCTTTACCCCGATGAAGAAACTAATCCTATTTTCTTTCCTGCTGCTGGCCCTTACTAACGGTCACGCGCAACCGCAAACGCCGGCCCAGTGCCACGAATCCGCGAAAGCCTATATGCGCCAGGGCGATTATGCCAATGCCATCCTGTTGCTGCAGCGTTGCCAGGAGCTCGACCCGGGGAATATCGCTTATGGTAAAGACATCGCTTTATCGCATTTTTTCAGGAAAGACAACAGGCAGGCTTTGGAAACCATCAAACCATTGCTCGACCACGCCGATGCGGATGACCAGTGTTACCAGATCGCGGGATATGTGTACAAAGACATGGGCGAAGCGAAGGAATGCGAGAAACTGTTCCGCAAGGGTTTGAAACGGTTCCCGAAAAGCGGCGCCCTATACAGCGACCTTGGGGAATTGCTGATGGCAAGGCAGGATTATGAAGCCATCGAACTTTGGGAAAAGGGTATTGAACAGGACCCTTCGTACGCGCGCAACTATTATCATGCCAGCCGGTTTTATTACCTCAGCACCGACAGGGTCTGGAGCCTGATTTACGGCGAAATGTTTGTGAACATGGAGCCCCAGCACAGCAACAGCGTGGAGATCAAACAGATTTTACTCGACGGGTATAAAAAGTTCTTCACGGCCGATACCAAAGAAAAAGGGCGCAGGAAACCACAGGGCTTCGCGGCAAGATTCAGCGAAACACTGAGAAAACAAGCGCCCATCGCCGCCAGGGGGATCAACCCCGAAACACTCACCATGATCCGCGCCCGCTTTATCCTCGACTGGAAACCGTTTACGCATCCGCCCGTACGGTTGTTTGAGCACCAGCAACAACTCATGCGCGAAGGATTGTTTGATGCTTACAACCAATGGTTATTTGGCCCGGCGCATAACCTGCAGGCATACCAACAATGGATAACAACCCACAAAGAACCTTATGAGGCATTCCGGCAGTTGCAGCAAAGCCAGGTATTTAAAGTTCCGCAGGGGCAGTATTTGCCAAAGTACAACGTAGCCCGGCTGAAAAATTAAGGCCTGTTTCCAAGCTTATTTGATTTTTACTTAAATTGGGTTGACCAAAAACGTTGACCATGGAAGAACCCAGGGATGAAAAATTATGGGCAATGGCCAAAAAGCGCGCCGATTTTCAACGCAGCCTGGCTTCATACTTTATTGTAAATGCCTTTTTGTGGCTGATTTGGTGGTTTTCGAGCGGCAGGCATGGTACGGGCGACAGGATCCCATGGCCTGTTTGGCCCATGCTGGGATGGGGCATCGGCATCATCTTCCAATACCTCAATGCTTATGGCGGCAGCCGCACCGACCTGGTAGAAAAGGAATACGAAAAACTGAAAAATAAATCATCCAATCGCTGACCTAAATAAAACTTCATGCACGATCAAGCCAGGATTTTCGACTTCTTAAGTGACCAGCTCCGCAGGTTCCCCAAGGATGATATGCTTTGCGCGAAAGAAAACGGGCAGTGGGTCAAGTACAGCACGGCTTCCGTGTCGGAAAAAACCGAACAGCTCGCGGCGGCACTCCTCAAACTGGGGTTAAGCGGGCACGACATGACCGTAGAGTGCCAGGATAAGATCGCCATCATCTCCCGCAACCGCCCGGAATGGTTGGTATTGGATATCGCCTGCCAGAAAGCGGGCGTCCTCCTTTGTCCCATCTATCCCACCACCAATGTCAACGAACTGGAATTTATTTTCAACGACGCGGCCATCAAATATGTATTTGTGAGCGGACAGGATATCCTCGATAAAGTGAATGATATCCGCCCGAAAGTGCCCAGCCTGATCAACATTTACAGTTTCGATCAGCTGCCCAATGTTGACCATTGGCATAAATTATTTGAATCGGTGAACGCAGAAGAAGTATCTGCCGCACGAACTGTAGCCGATGGCATCCGCCCCGACCATTGCGCCACCATCATCTACACATCAGGCACCACCGGCACGCCAAAAGGCGTAATGCTCAGTCACCGCAACTTGGTCAGTAACGTCATCAATGCAAGAAAAACATTTCCATTCAACGAAAACCCTTCGGCAAAAGCCCTGAGCTTCCTGCCCCTGAACCATATTTTCGAAAGGATGGTGTCGTACATCTATATCTCCACCGGCATATCCATTTATTACGCGGAGAGCCTGGAAACAATCGGCGAAAACCTGAAGGAAGTGAAGCCTACGCTCTTCACCACAGTACCGAGGCTGTTGGAAAAAGTGTACGATAAGATTATGGCCAAAGGCGCGGAACTCACAGGTATCAAGAAGAAATTATTTTATTGGGCCGTGGGGCTTGCCGAGCAATACGACAATATTCAATCGGGTGGGTTGTTTTACAATATCCAACTCAATATCGCCAACAAAATCATTTTCAGTAAATGGCGCGAAGCGCTGGGCAACAATATAGAATGCATCATCACCGGTGGCGCTGCCTGCCAGGTGAAACTGCTGCGCATTTTCAATGCCGCGCGGATCCCCATTTTTGAAGGATATGGCCCAACAGAAAACAGCCCGGTGATCAGTGTGAACTGCCGTAAGCCAGGCGGCACTAAAATTGGGACGGTGGGATTGGTGATAGAAGGACAGGAAGTGAAACTGGAACCCGATGGGGAAATATGCGTGAAAGGCCCGAGCGTGATGATGGGTTATTACAAGAGGCCCGACCTCACCGCCGAAGCCATCATCGACGGTTGGTTGCACACGGGCGATATTGGTTTGTTTGAAGACGGTAAATACCTGAAAATCACAGACAGGAAGAAGGAGCTCTTCAAAACCAGCGGTGGCAAATATGTGGCGCCGCAAGCCATTGAAAACAAACTCAAGGAATCGCCATTTGTGGAACAGATCATGGTGGTGGGCGCCGACCGTAAGTTTGTAGGCGCGCTGATTGTGCCTTCGATGCCAAACCTGAAAGAATGGATGCGCCTGAAAAGCATTCCATTCACAACCACGGAAGACGCTTTACATCATCCGGAAGTACTGAAATTATACCAGCAATTGGTGGAATCGTTCAATACCTTTTTCAACCATGTAGAGCAGATCAAAAAGTTTGAATTACTGCCGCAGGAATGGAGTGTGGATACGGGTGAACTCACGCCAAAACTGAGCATGAAGCGGAAAGTGATTATGGAGAAGTATAAAGATTCGGTGGAACGGATTTACAGCAACTCATAAAAAAAAGAAAACCGGTAGTATGATCTACCGGTTTTTTCATGACTGTGTCATGCTAAGGATTTGGAATCTGATCTTTGGGGGTCCTTCATAGCTTTAGATCAACGGTCGCTTCAGTTCTTCATAGTTTTCAATGCGATGGATATGCCACGGATGCATCGTTACCAATGATCCTGTTTATCAGTTCAAATTCTCCGGATTTATCGATGAAGTAATCTGCGCCAAGCTCGTAGCTTCTTTGGCGGTAGACTTCACCCGACAAATTGGTGAGTATCATTGTGCGGGTATTGGGATGATGAGCTTTGATAAAAGCCAGCAAATCAAATCCGCTTTTCCCCGGCAGGGCGATTTCCAAAAGAACTATTTCCGGTTGATGAGTGGCCATCACTGCCAGCGCTTCTTCAAAACCCCTGGCGGTGAAAATCTCTGAGATGCTGTCCACTTCATGGAGCAATCCCCTCATCCTGTCTAGAACTATGTCTGAACCATCCACAACCAGAACCTTTTTGCGGTTGTTTACGGATGTCATGAGTTCGGAATTTAGGTGCAAGTTAAAATCATGCCGCTGGCCGGCTTGTAGTGAAGGAAAGCGAATTCATGTAGTATGAAATACGACATGCGGGGATTAAATCAACTTATGCTCAATGCAATACAGCGTAAGTTCGGCATTGCTTTTCATGCCCATTTTTGCCATGATGCGGGCGCGGTAAGTGCTAACGGTGGTGACGCTGAGGAAAAGGGTTTCGGCAATTTCGGAAACGGATTTGCCGGATGCCAGCATTTTGAAGACACTGAATTCACGGTCAGATAAATTTTCGTGTGCCGGCCGGCCTGAATCCTGGTCGAATACGGAAGCCAGTTTTTCGGCGATGGAAGCCGTAATATATTTTTTGCCCAGCATAACACGTTGTACGGCGTTCACCAGTTCATCGGGGGCCATGTCTTTACTCAGGTAGCCCGATGCCCCGGCTTTGAGCACCCGCAGGGCGTATTGTTCCTCGGGATGGATGCTGAGGATGAGCACCGGTAAATTGGGGCTGATCTGTTTGATCTGTTGCAGGGCTTCGAGCCCGCTCCGGCCTGGCATCGATAAATCGCTGATCACCACATTGAAATCACCCTGCATGATCCTGCGCACCATTTCTTCGGCATCGGGCACTTCTTCAATATGGGCATTGGGAAACCCTTCCAGCAATATCTGCCGGAGTCCTTTCCGCACCACACTGTGGTCATCCGCAATTAAAATCCTCATCATAAATCTTCGTTATCGCTTGTTGCCAGGGGTACGGCAATATGCACCGTGGTCCCCTCGCCGGGTTTACTATTGATATCATAGGTGCCGCCCATGATTAAAGTTCGCTCTTTCATACCTAACAAACCAAGTGTTTTTTTGGATTCGATGGCACTCGCGTTGAAGCCAATGCCATTGTCGGACACCAGGAGGCGCAACACGCCGTTGCTGGCGCTGAGCATCGACTTCACTTCTGTGGCCTGTGAGTGACGGAGCACATTGGTGAGGCATTCCTGGAAAATCCGGAAAATACCGGTGGCGATTTCCTTATCGATGCCAATATTACCTAAGGTAGAATGAAAGGATGTTTTGATTTTAAAGCGCTTTTCAAATTCATCGGCCTGCCATTCAATGGCGGAAACAAGGCCGAGGTCGTCGAGGATACTTGGCCTGAGTTGTGTGGCGATGCGGCGTACGGTTTTTACCGTATCGTCAATCAGGGCCAGGGCTTCGGATAGCTTCACATTGATTTCCTCGTTGGGGCTTTGCACTTTTTTGCTGAGCCAGGAGATGTCCATTTTCAGTCCCGTGAGCTGTTGCCCCAGTTCATCATGGATTTCCCGGGCGATGCGTGTGCGCTCGTCTTCGCGGATGTCCTGCAGGTGCGTGGCAAGGTCGCGCAAATCCTGGTGTGATTTTTTGAGTTCCAACTGCGACTGAACACGTTCGGTAATGTCGAAGCCCACGCCCATCAAACAGTTCTCCCCTTCGTAATTGATGACCATACCTGTAAAATAATATGGTATCCTGCGCCCGTCCCTGGTGAGGATGTCCGCTTCCACCCTGTCTTCGCCTGTGATAAACACATTGCGCATTTTTTCCGCGATCAGTTTTTTCTGGTCATCACTGAAAAGTACGAGGCAGTTCATTTGTGTAAAATCCTGTTCGGTATAGCCAGTAACTTGTTCGAGGTTCTTGTTCCAGCGGTAATAAAACCCTTCCTTATTGAGCACATAAAAGATACCGGGCAAGCTATTGATGATGGAATCCGACAATTCTTTTTCCTGCAGGATCTGCTGTTGCGCCTGTTTTTGCGACGTGATATCCTGCATGGCGCCCAGCATCCGGTAAGCCTTTCCCTCATCGTTGTATAAAATATACGCCCGGTCGAAAAAATACCGGAAAGAGCCATCGTCGGTACGGAACTGGAATTCTTCCGTGAGGAGGGTCCGGCGTTCGTCCAGCGCTTTTTTCAGGTTGAGCAAAACCGCGTCTTTGTCTGTATCATGCAGGCGCCTGATGTATTCGCTGAAACTGATTTTCTCCCCTTCATGGATATTGAAAATGCGCCGGAAACTCTCATTGCCCCAAATGGTATCCGAAATCATATCCCAATCCCAAACGGCGTCGTTGGTAGCCTGCGATACCAGCACAAAGCGTTCATTGGATTCTTTCAGGTCACGCTGCGAATCGAGCAATTGCTGCTCCGCCTGTTTACGTTTGCTGATATCGTGGTAATAAATCGAAATACCATCTTCCGAAGGGTATATAAGGTCTTCGTACCAACTGTTTGTTTTGGAAAAATACAATTCCCTCCTTCTTGACACCTTATCTTCCCTGGCCTGCATGAGCGCATGATAAAATGGCTCATTGACCACTTCCGGGAAAACATCCCATATCACTTTACCAATCAGCTCTTCCGGATTTTTGCCATGTAATTCAGCGGCACGCTTGTTGACATAAGTATAGCGCCAGTTGTTATCCAGGGCGATAAAGGCATCGGTAATGCGCTCAAAAACTGAATTCAATTCGCGAACTTTATGTTTGACTTCTTCCTCGAGGTGCGTGGTCAGTTGCTGCAACCTTTCCTGTGTGCGCCTGCGTTCGGTGACATCGCGGATTACTGACACCGTGCCCACGTTATTCCCATTGGTGTCGCGGATCAATGACACGGCCACATCCACATTCAATGGTTCACCGGCTTTATTGTGATGCACCACTTCGCCACGCCAATGGTCAGTTTCTTCAAACTCCTTTCTCACTTCATCCCTGTCGAAATGGGCATAATCCACTTTCATCACTTCGTTGATGGTCATGCCCAGCACTTCCTTTTCATCATACCCATATAGTTGCGCGGCGTATTTATTCCAGTTGGTGATCTTAAATTCTTTGTCGGTAGTTATGACGGCATCTGAGATGATGCTGATCAGCGAAGCGTTATACTTCAACACGCGTTCGTTCTTCTGCTGGATATTGTAATCGCTGATGATGACCTTGTAATTGATGAACAGGATGATATAAAATATCACGGCCAGGGAAAACAGCTGCCAGGCCCTTTTTTGGGAAAGGTTGTCACGGTTACGAATAGACGAATCGAGCAGGCTCCTGTCTTTACTGGCCAGGAAACCCAGTTCCGATTTGATATCCTTCATCAGCCTCAAGCCTTCTTCATTCTGTATGGTGGCCGAAGCGGCATTATACCCAAAGAGGCGCCTGAGTTCGACGCTGTACTTGGTTTGACTGATTTTTTGGTTAACAAGCGCGAGCAGGGTAGCATAATTAGACTTATGCAAGCTGTCTTTTTCCGCCAGGCTTTTCAGGACCAGGGTGTCCTGTTTGAGGTTGTTTAAGCCGGTGTAATAATCATCCAGGAATTTTTCTTCGCCGGTGATGATGAACCCGCGTTGCCCGGATTCAATATCCTGTAAATCGGCCTGGATGGCATCGAGTTTCAGGAGTTTCTCCACTGCATAGTTGATGTGCCGGCTCTCCGATTCGGTGAGCAGCATATTGCGGTATGTGATCAACACGAAGAATCCAATGCATACAAAAGCCGCCAGGAAGCTCAGCCTGATTTTCGCCTTGGTATTCTTTTTTTGACCCGACATTCTTTACTTCGATTTATTGCCGCCCGGGCAGGCTTACAAATGTACGGCACAGTTCAGGATACCCTTTCACTAAGTTCAAGCCAGCGGGTTTCTTTTGCATCGAGATCCTGCAACAAAACCGACATCCTTGCTGCCAACTTTTGTAACTCCTCAAAAGGGGGGTTCGCGTTCATCTTTTGCTCCAGTTCAGCTTTCTCTTTTTCGAGCCTGGGCAAGTCTTTTTCCAGGTTTTCCAGCTCAAATTTCTCTTTGAACGAAAGTTTTTTCTTTGCCGGCGTTTCCGCCTGTGCCGACTCGGGAGCCGCGGTCGGCTTGGCTTTTGCCGCAGACTGGCTTTCCTGCTTTGCCGCTTCCTCACGGTATTGCGAATAGTTCCCCGGATAGTCGCGCACCACCGCGTTGCCCTCAAATACAAAGAGGTGGTCAACCAGGCGGTCCATAAAATAACGGTCGTGGCTCACTATCAGTATGCAGCCCGGGTAATCAAGCAAAAATTCTTCAAGCGTGCGCAGGGTTTGCAGGTCGAGGTCGTTGGTGGGTTCATCCAGCACCAGGAAATTGGGGTTAAGGAAAAGCACACTCAACAAATGCAGCCTTCTCTTTTCGCCGCCGCTCAGTTTGCTGAGCATGGTAAACTGTTGCTCGGCGCTAAACCCGAATTTCTCCATGAACTGTCCGGCCGATATTTTACTGCCGTCATTCAGCGGGAAAAATTCCGCCAGCGATTTTACGTATTCAATCGCGCGTTTATCTTCTGTATACTCCAATCCTTCCTGCCCGAAATACCCGAACACAACGGTTTCGCCATGGTTCACCTTGCCGGAATCCGGTTCTTCGAGCTGGAGCGCGATGCGTATGAAGGTTGATTTTCCCACGCCGTTTTTTCCAACGATGCCGATGCGTTCACCTTTTTTAAATGTATAATCAAAGCCTTTGAGGATGGGCAGGTTGCCAAATTGCTTGTACACTTTTTTCATCTCAAGCACTTTGCCCCCCAGCCTGGTCATTTTCACCTGCAGGCTCATCTCGCTGGTCTCCTGTTTCTGTTTCACCCTGTCTTCAATCACTGCAAAAGCATCCTGCCTGCTCTTGCTCTTTGTTGTGCGTGCCTTGGGCTGCTTGCGCATCCATTCCAGTTCTTTCCGGTATATATTCCTGTCTTTCTGCAATTCACTTTGCTGCACTTCATGCCTCAGGGCTTTCTGCTCCAGGAAATAATCATAGTTGCCTGTATACACATATACTTTCCCTTCATCGATCTCAATAATTTCATTGCAAACGGCATCAAGGAAATAACGGTCGTGCGTAACGAGCAGTAAGGTGGTTTTTTGCGCGGCCAGGTATTCCTCCAGCCATTCGATCATCGACACGTCCAGGTGGTTGGTAGGTTCATCGAGGATGAGCAGGCAATGGCCATCGTGCAACTGTGCTTCCATGAGCGATTGTGCCAGCGCCACGCGTTTCTTTTGTCCGCCGCTGAGCCGGCCCATGCGTTCGTCAACCTTATGTATATTGAGTTTGCCCAGCACCTGCCGGATATTGGATTCAAATGACCATGCATTCAGGTCATCAAGTTTAGCTACAAGTTTCCCCAGCGTTTCATGGTCATCGGAGCCGCTTTCGACAAACAACTCATATTCCCGCACGGCCTGAACCACGGGATGATCCATGCGGAAGATATTATCCAGTACACTTTTGGAGAGGTCAAAATCCTGCTCTTGTTGTAACATGACAATATGGATGTCTTTATGCACCCAAACCGTGCCCTCATCGGGCTGGTCAAGGCCCGCTATGATTTTTAACAAGGTTGACTTCCCGGTACCATTCCGGGCCACCAGCGCGATTTTATCGCCCTCCTCAATATGAAAGCTGATGTCTTTGAATAAAGTCCGGATACCAAATGATTTGCCAATATGTTCAACCGACGCGTAATGCATGGGCGCAAAGATACATGCTATCGGGCTGTATGTGGAAGAATTACAGGCCGTTACAGCGTTGAAGTTCTGTATATTTGACACCTGATCAAACAGGCCGGGCGCTATGGTTTGGGCGCTCATTCGGTCAGCATGTGACCCGGGCCAACCGGTTTTGCCATCATGAAAAAAAATATCTTCACTTGCCTCAGTGTTTTATTTGTATGCCTGCTGCTCCATCATTCGGTTGCCGCCCAACGTGTACGCCCTGTAAAAATCAATGAATCAAACGCGCTGGCTTACCGCGACTCATTGTTGAACCGGATTTTTGGAAGCAACAACATACCGGATCAGTGGCTGCCCGACCAGGTGTTTACCAATGTGGGAAGCATTGATTACCTGAGCGGTTTCCCGTATGCATCCCTTTTTTACCCGGGCGGAAACCTAGCCGGTATCGACAGGTTTGAGATCAGCATTGGCGATAACCTGCAACATTTCCCTGACAAAGCGAAAGTGTACCTGTTCAGGCCACACGCGGAAAATGGCAAATTGTTTATTTATCATGCCGGGCATTGTGCCGGGACTGCCATTGCAGAAGATGTGTTTGCCAATAACGCCGGCAGTTTCCCCGGACGGGTTATCCCACGACTGCTGGCACAGGGTTACACCGTTCTGGCTGTTCCAATGATCCACTACAGGTCCGTCCCACCGCTTGATTACAATTGCGGGTATAATGGCCACAATGAAATTTTCACGGAAGGCTTCTACCCATATGCCATGGGTTTGTTTTTCAAGCCCCTCGTCGCTTCCTTAAATCACCTCGGCAGGAATAATTACAGTGCAATCTATATGCTTGGCTTATCAGGCGGGGGATGGGCAGCATCCCTGTATCCCGCCATCGACAGCAGTATTCGTGTATCCTTCCCCGTTGCAGGCTCATGGCCGATGCCCGTCAGGCAAGCGTTTTACCCTGCCATCGGAGATTATGAACAAACATATCCTCCGTTGTTTTCTCAGTTCATCGATTACCACGACCTATATACTTTATCATGCCTCGCGCCTGCAAGAAAGATGTTGCAGATCAACAACCGGTTTGACCCCTGCTGTTTCAACGGCGCTGATGCGCATATTTATTATGTGGATTCGGTGAAACGGGCGCTGACAGGCACCGGCGGCGAATTTGCGTATTACCTCGATGAAACAAATCCAAACCATTCGGTGTCCGACAAAGCCATGGACATTGTGATGGGGTTCCTGGATGGACAGCGAGGTACACTTTTAAATGAACCTCCACCTGTTGCTGAAAATGGCGGCAACTACCAATATGATATCAGGGGAAATTTCAGCGCATCGCCATTACCTTCATCAGGCAACCTGCAGTATTCCTTATTGAAAGCGCCCAACTGGCTAACGATAAATGCCATCAATGGAGAACTCAGGGGTAATGTACCCCCGGGCAATGTGGCAGCGGGCCTGGATACGGTCAGTTTCAAAGTGGAAGACCCTGCCGGTAATTACCTGATCAGGGATATCGTCCTCACCCGCAAAAGGGACGCGCCGTTTTTATTTATCGTAGACACATCCGAATCAATTTGTTACTGGCTGCCGGAATTCAGCCGGGCGCTGGACACCATACAGCCCCAGGCGGTAACCGGATTTTTCACCAATAACCCGGGACTAACGGTAACGGGTATTCGTGTTTTAAATAAATCCGTTGTGGCATTGTCCCTGAACCGTCCGGCTGAATTTGACGATGAGATCGGTTACCTGGCGGCTTCAACATCTCACCCGGTAACCTTCACCAATGGCAGCAGGGCCGCAAGCTTTGGGTTAACAAGGATCGACAGGGCCGCATTCAGGTCGAGTTACGCGCAGGCAGGCATGATCCGTTTCAACAGCAGTACCCGGAAGTTTGAGTTTTACGACGGTACACGCTGGAATAATATGCATTGATCATTGATAATATAAATGACCATGAACAAAAAATTCATTCTCAGTATCCTGTCAACCTGTTTTATCACGGTGCTGTGCGCACAAGTGAAAATCGGCGACAACCCGAACAACATTTCCCCCGGATCCGTATTGGAACTTGAAAGCACATCAAAAGCATTTACATTGCCCAGGATGACCACGGTGCAAATGCAGGGCATCCCTTCGCCGCTGCCCGGGATGATGGTGTTCAATACCGACAGCAATTGCATTTACCTGTATAAAACCAACAACGTGTGGTCGGGCATTGTCATGGAAGCAGGCGGCAATCAAACAGCCTGGCCCTATCAAACCAGCGATGGTGAAATTGGCGCCCCCGGTAATGCCAAAGGAATCATTTCCGTACCCGGCGCGGGATTGGTGGCCACCGGCCCGTACAGCCATGCTGAAGGCTTGAATTCGGCGGCATCCGGATTGTATGCCTGGAGTTCAGGATTCGCGGATACCGCTACACAAACAGGCTCTATCGCCATGGGATACCAGAATAAATCCATCGGTATGTACAGCTACAGTTCAGGCTTTAAAAATGTATCGGCAGGGCAGGCGTCCGTTGCAATAGGACAGGAAAATGCCGATTCGGGCTGGACCTCCATGGCCATGGGGCTGCGGAATAAAATCGCGTCAAGCGTTTCATACAGCAATACGTTTGGATACAACAACCGCATCCTCGGCGGATGGGCCAACAACGCGTTTGGTGAAAACAACCAGGTAGGGCTGAACCGTGCAAGCACAGCGCTGGGCTTAAGCAATACCAATCATGCGAGCTACACCACTTTATCCGGTATCAGCAACAAGGCCGATAGCGGGTATGCGTACCTGTTAGCAGGCGACAACAACCGGTTGATCAGCGGAAGCGGCGGCGCCTTACTGGGGCAAGGCAACCGGGGGGAAGGCAATTACCTCGGCGCGATCGGAAAAGACAACCAGGTGTATTTTCAATCGGCCATTGCGTTAGGACAAAACAATATCGACAGCGGCTATGCGTCCATCGCGGCCGGCCATAGCAATGTGGTGGAAAACAATGTACAGTACAGCCATGTGCATGGCTTCCTGAACAGGGCCGGGCGAAACCTTTCCATTACAAATGTGGTTCCGGGCACGGGCACTTTCTCTGCCGGCATCAGCAACTTTAATAGCGGGTACGGCTCACTGGCAATGGGGGTTCAAACCAGGTCGGATAACCTCTACAGCCTATCCGCGAATTTCAATACCATCGCCAACAGCCCGGCCATGAGCGCTTTTGGCCATTTCAACGATACCATCAGCGCCAATTACAGCCAGAGCTTAAGCGAGCAGGATATCTTATTTACCATTGGCAACGGGATCAACGCCTCTAACCGGAGGAACAGTTTTACCATGTTGCGCAACGGGCATACATCCATTAACACGTCCCCTGAAAACGGGCCCTCCCTGCCCCGTGCGGACCTTGATATACGCGGAACCGGCGCACTGATTGTGCCGGTTGGCACAACTGCTGAAAGGCCCGTCACTCCAGTAACCGGGATGATCCGGTTTTGTACCGACTGCCCGGGCGGACCGGTATTACAAGGATATAACGGTAACGAATGGGTGAACTTATAAAGGCTGATGCCTGATATCAAATGCCCGCCCACAAAAAAAGGATCATACATAATTTCATTTCCCTGTCGCTGGTACAGGGCCTGTCGATCCTGTTTCCTTTAATCAGCTTCCCCTATTTGCTCCGTGTGCTGGGGGTGGAAGGGTTTGGATTATTCAGCATGCTGCAAACGGTGCTGATGTACTTTGATTTACTCGTGTCATTTGGTTTTGGACTCACAGCAACACAACAAGTCGCGCGCAACCTGAACAACCCCGAAAGGACGAGGCAAATCATCTCTTCGGTGTTCAGCATAAAAGCCCTGCTGTTTGGCGCTTCCCTGCTGGTATTCTTGATTGGCGGCTTAACCATCCCGGCGTTGAAAGGGCACCTGTCGCTGGTATTATTGTCTACATTGTACCTGGCCGGTAACCTCTTGTTCCCTGACTGGTATTTCCAGGGCATTCAAAAGATGAAGAACATCACATTTGTGGCATTCCTGTCAAAAAGCATTGGGCTTTTTCTCCTTGTTTTGTTGGTGCGCTCTCGCGATGACCTGGGTTACGCGGTGCTCGCCCTTTCTGCGGGAAATTTTATGGCCGGATTGATCGGGTTCCTGATCATGCTCAAATCAGTCCGGTTGACATGGTCGTTACCGAAGAAATCATTTTTATTCCTGCTCTTCCGCGATAGCGCTTATGTATTCATGAGCATCATCCTGGCGCCCTTGTATTTATCCGTCAATATTTTCATCCTGAGCGCTTTCACCAATCCGTTGGTTGTGGGTTATTACGCGATCGCGGAAAAAATATACAGTGCCATTGGGATGCTCACGAGCATTGCCAACCGTACATTTTATCCGCACCTGAGCCAGCTTTACCATCAATCCAAAGACCAGTTCCGGAACTATGTAAGGCGCATCAGCCGTTTGTTTTGGATTGGATTTGCGCTCATCTCCGTCATCCAGTTGCTGGGTGCGGAATGGCTGGTGCTGCTGGCCGGGGGTCGAAAGCAGGGAGCGGATATGGGCCTGGCTGCCGACATGCTGCGCGTTATGAGTATTGGCGTTCTGTTTTCCCCCTTTGTATCGTTCTTCTTTCAATTACTCATCATCCAGGGACAGAAAAAAATGGCCATCCGGAATTGTGCCATCACGGTGCTGGCCAACCTGGCAACGTCCATAACCCTTACACATTTCTTCGGGGGCATGGGCATGGCGGTTAACCTCTGCATCACCACCATCGTAATTGCCGCATTGAATTATTTCACGTACCGGAACCTGTTCCTGCGGGCAAACTGAGATTGCTCCCCATTGGTTATCTTGCACGAATAAGTATGCAGCAACAGGACCACAAGCAGGATCAACGGATACATATTTGCATCATCACGCCATCTCTCGAATGCGGTGGCTCAGAACGAAATGTATCCATCCTTTGCAATGGCATCAATCCTGAAAAATTTCGGGTATCCCTAATCGTCATAAATAACAGCAGGCCTTTTTATACCATCGATAACCCTGCTGTAGAACTGATTGACCTGAAACTCGCGCATGTGCGTCAATCCCTTTTCCGCATCCGGTCATTTGTTCGCAGAACAAAACCAGATATCATCCTGTCTGCCTCCAACCACCTGAACCTCCTGCTGGCTATATTCCGGAGGTTATTCCCATCGGGGATCCCCATCATTGCCCGGGAATCTAGTGTGGTGAGCGTCAACAGCAAAAGGGCCAAATGGCCAATGCTGTATGAATGGTTGCTTAAGAGATATTATCGTTCTCTCAACCTCATTGTTTGCCAATCGGAATACATGCAAAAAGACCTCCAGTCGCATTACCATGTACCCGCGTCTAAAACAACCATTATTTACAACGCGCTACGGGTGCCGCGCGCAGACAATATGAATCAAACCGGCAACAGCGAAGCCAACCTGCTCACCGTAGCCAGGCTTTCCCCGGAAAAAGGCATTGACCGGATCATTCATGCATTGGCTTTGCTAAAAAGGCCTTTTATCTATACTGTTGTTGGTGATGGAGGGGAACGATCAAAACTGGAAACACTGGTAAAATCACTCGGCCTGGAAGATCGTGTACGCTTCACCGGTAGTAAGGATCATCCGTTTAATCTGAATGCAAGGCCAGATGTATTCCTGCTCGGCTCTTATTATGAAGGGTTCCCCAATGTAGTCTTCGAGGCCATGTCGCTGGGCATCCCCGCTGTGGCATATGATTGCCCGGGCGGATTACGGGAAGTGCTGGTCGCGGGCAAAAACGGGTTCATAGCAGGCGGACAAGAACCGGCCGATATGGCTGCTTCCATAGAAAAAGCCCTGGCCCATCCCTTCAACCGGCAACGCATCGCGGATGAAACTCGGGAGCGTTATGATGCAAAACAGGCGGTACTGCAATGGGAAAAGCTCTTTCATGAATACAGCGGGAACAAATAGCCCATAACTGTACTACAGCAATTGAGGGATCGGTGATCTAAGGATTTTTCCGGATATTTGCCACCCCTTATACAAGCAGGCGCAAGGCCAGACATGAAACCCAAACTACTCATATTCATCAATTCGCTCAAACTGGGCGGAGCCGAACGGGTGGTCTCTCACTTACTGAGGCACCTGCAGGATGACTTTGAGATACACCTGGCCTTGTACAGTAATGATATAGATTACGAGATCCCACCGCAGATCCCGGTATTCGATTTAAAACAATCCCTCGACGAAAACCCTTACCTGGTATTCCTGAAAATTCCGTTTTTATCGTACCGCCTTGCACGCTATTGCAAACAGCACGGTATCCGCAGGTCGGTCGCATTTTTGAACAGGCCCTGTTATATCAACGCGCTGATGCGTTCTTTGTGGGGCTATCGCGGACATACGGTTATGTGTGAACGCACCCATCAAACCACTTTGCTGGGTTCTTATTCCTGGATGTTCAGGATGGTCTCGAAAAAACTGGTTTCCTATTCCTATAAAAGGGCCAGCCTGGTACTGGTAAACTCTTACGCGTCGAAGCAGGACCTCGCTGAAAACTTTGGCGTGAAAACACCCATGCAGGTGATCTATAATCCCATCGACCTGCAAGCCATCCGCCAACAAGCCGCTGAACCCACCCCGTTTGCATTTGACCCAAACTGTTTTTATTTCATTTCGGTGGGCGGATTCAGGCGCGAAAAAAACCTGGGCATTTTACTGGAAGCGTTCTTCATCATCAAACAATTGCCGGTGAAACTGATCCTGGTGGGAGCGGGTGCGCAAATGAATGACCTGGAACGAAAAGTAGACGAATTGGGCTTGCGTCAACATGTGATTTTCACGGGCTTTGACAACAACCCGTATAAGTATGTACAAAAAAGCCACTGCTTCGTACTGAGTTCGTATGTGGAAGGGTTCCCGAATGTATTACTTGAAGCGCTGGCCTGCAAAAAACCCATCATCTCCACAGACTGTAAATCTGGCCCTAGGGAAATCCTGGCGCCGGGTACCGACCTGCACCACAGCGCCATTACCAGCTATGAAGTGGCCGAATACGGCATACTGACACCTGTAAACGATGTAGCCAACCTGGCCGCGAGCATGAAGAAGATGTATGAAGACAAGGCCCTGAGAAAACAGTATGAAGAGAAAGCCGAAGCCAGGGCGGGCGAATTCGATATCAGCAATATCATTCAGTACTTTCACGTAGCTTTTTCCGGTTAGCCTGTTTGCTTTGGTACAAAATGATCAGGAGTCCCGCCAGGTAAAATGGGATAATGGGAATGCGGTACCTGGCCAGCGTGCCGAAATTGAGTGTAGATATTCCCACAATCGCGGCAAACAGTAACGCATAGACGATACACAGAAATACAATAGGGTCGTTAAAAATCTTTTTGAAAAACGATATCAGCCCGGCCTTCCAGATTACATACAGCGTCATCAGCAAAATCACCAGGCTTTCCAGCGCGGTAAACAGCATGAGCGGGTTCCTTGTTTCCCAAATAAAAGGCCTGAACAAACTGGCATTGATGCCCGCCGGCATCATACTGATAAACCCGCTCAGTGTTGGCTCAAAACTGCCCAGGTCATACACGGAGCCCGATTCAGCATCGCCTGCCATGATGTATGACTGTTGCTGTTCTTTAACTGACTCAAACAATTTTTCAATGGCATAACTGCCCAATAACTGGTCAATCTCTTTTGAATATACCCAATAACCCACGGCCAGTATGGCCAACAATACCGGCATAATGATGCGCCGGAAATACCTGCTCTTCACCCTCCGGATCAAGCGCATCAACAGGAATAAAATATATGGCACCATAAATGCCGCGATGATATACACTTTCACCAGGTAAATCAATACAATGCAGAAAACCAGAATCCAAATATACCGCAGGCTGAATTCTTTTTTCAGGAATAACTGGTAACTGCTGTACAAAAGCCAGCCCAATGCTGAAATACATACCGTGTCTTTTAAAATCCCCGAACCATACACAGATAAAGATGGGAAATACAATACCACCCAGGCCAAACGCTTATCCCATCCCGGCATCATGCCGCTGAATGTTTCAAACATGCGGAACATGCCTGCATAAGCCAGTGTGGCAAAGAGCATACTCGTGGTCACAAACCGGTTGAATGAGAAATAAGACAGGACCAGCGCGATCTTTTCCACCAGCCAACCCCCATCGGTACTGGTACCCGTTACCTGGTATGTCTCTTTCATGTAGCCCGCTTCCTTAAACAACACCCCGAAGCTTTCATTGCCCTCCGCTATCTGTTGTTTGAGGAAAAGGACATTCTTAAAGTAATTGATGCTATCGCCGATGCCATAGTAAAAGTAGATGATGCAACAATAAAAAATGGTGCAGCAAATCTTCACTACAAAACCTTTCACCAGGTATTTCCGGTATAAGGGATGGTCGCGGCGCCTGTGCCTGATCACGAGCATCAGCAGGTACAGCAGCACAAAGTACAACGGTACCAGCAGCAGGTCTATCCAACTTATATAATCTTTATACATAGATCAGGTTCGGTCAATCCGGAAAACCCGGTAAAAATATCGGTTTTTCGGGTATTCACGACCGGGATAGTGCATAGCGGCTGTGTAAGCTATATCAGGCTTTTTCGCTTTCTTTGCAAGGCAGATCAGCAAGAAAAGGCATGCAATATCAAAAACATATCCTGATCACAGGCGGCGCCGGTTTCATCGGGTCGCACCTTGTGCGGCATTTCGTGCGTACATACCCGCAATACCGGATCATCAACCTTGATAAACTCACGTACGCGGGGAACCTCGAAAACCTCAAGGATATCGACAAAGCGCCCAATTATCATTTCATCAAAGGGGATATCTGCGATGACCTGATGCTTGCCGGGCTCTTGCCGGAATATGCTATCAATGCCATCATCCACTGTGCCGCGGAAAGCCATGTTGACAGATCCATCAGCGACCCACTCGCGTTTGTAAAAACAAACGTACTTGGCACCGTAACACTGCTGCAGGCCGCCCGCAACCATTGGAAGGCCGATATGAGCGATAAACTTTTTTACCATATCTCCACCGATGAAGTGTATGGTTCTTTGGGCGCAGAAGGATTCTTCACCGAACAAACCGCTTACGACCCACGCAGCCCGTACTCAGCTTCCAAAGCATCATCGGATCATTTTGTGAGGGCCTACCATCATACATACGGGCTCCCCGTAAAATTGTCGAATTGCTCCAATAATTACGGCCCTTACCACTTTCCGGAAAAACTGATCCCACTCTGCATCAATAATATCATCCATCAAAAACCCTTGCCTATTTACGGTAAAGGGGAAAATGTGCGCGACTGGCTCTTTGTGGAAGACCATGTGCGTGCCATCGACCTGATCTTTCATAAGGGAAAGACCGGTGAAACGTATAATATCGGAGGATGGAACGAATGGACAAATATTGACCTCGTTCGCGAACTATGCAGGCAGATGGACCAAAAACTGCAAAGGGAACCGGGCACCAGTGAAAAACTGATTACGTATGTTACAGACCGTGCGGGGCACGACTTACGGTATGCCATAGACGCAACCAAGCTCTCCGAAGAACTGGGATGGAAACCTTCCCTTCAATTTGAAGAAGGTTTATCGAAAACCATCGACTGGTACCTTGCAAACAGCGAATGGCTGCAACATGTTACCAGCGGCGATTACCAGCACTATTACGAACATCAATACCAACAGCGATCATGAAAGGCATTATCCTGGCCGGCGGCTCCGGAACAAGGCTTTATCCCATTACCATGGGCGTCAGCAAACAGTTGATGCCAGTGTACGACAAGCCGATGATTTATTATCCGCTGAGTACGCTGATGCTCGCCGGTATCCGCGAAATACTGATCATCACCACACCCGAAGACCAGTCGCAGTTTATCAGGCTTCTTGGCGATGGAAGCCAGTGGGGATGCCGGTTTGAATATGCCAAACAGGAAAAACCCAACGGACTTGCACAGGCATTTGTGATCGGGGAAGAGTTTATCGGAAAGGATGCTGTGGCATTGGTACTGGGCGATAATATTTTTTATGGCAGCGGCTTCAGTAAAATGCTGCAAAACGCCGCCGATCCCGAAGGCGCGGTCATCTTCGCGTACCCGGTGGTTGACCCGGAACGATACGGCGTGGTGGATTTTGATAAAGACATGAACGCCCTGAGCATCGAGGAAAAACCCGCGCAACCCAAATCGCATTACGCGGTGCCCGGACTTTATTTTTATGATAACGAAGTGGTATCAATCGCCAGGCATATACCCATGAGCGCCCGGGGCGAATATGAAATCACGGATGTCAACCGTGTGTACCTCGAACAAAAAAAATTAAAAGTAGTGGCCCTCAACCGCGGCTTTGCCTGGTTAGACACCGGCACATTCGACTCCCTGCATGACGCCGGGGAATATGTGCGGGTCATTGAAAAAAGGCAGGGCCTGAAAATCGGCTGCCCCGAAGAAGTGGCTTGGAGAATGGGCTTCATCAGCAACGATCAACTGGCTAGGCTGGCCGACCAGTTCAATAAAAGCGGTTACGGACAATACCTGAAAACCATCATGCGCCCCTGATTATGCCGTATTACGTACATCCATCCTCATACATTGACGAACCTTGCCAGATTGGCGAAGGCACCAAAATCTGGCACTTCTGCCATGTGATGAGCGGGGCGGTGATCGGGAAGGATTGCCATATCGGGCAAAACGTAGTGATTGCACCCAACGTAATCCTGGGCAACAATGTGCGCATACAGAACAACGTGAGTGTGTATGAAGGCGTGATTTGTGAAGACGATGTTTTCCTTGGCCCCAGCATGGTACTCACCAATGTCATCAACCCGCGCAGCGCCATCAGCAGGAAACACGAGTTCAGGCAAACAATCATCCGCAAAGGCGCGACGATTGGCGCCAACGCCACAATAGTCTGCGGCAATGAAATCGGGCGCTATGCTTTTATAGGTGCAGGGGCGGTCGTCACCAAACCGGTGCCGGCTTACGCTCTTGTCATAGGTAACCCGGCCCGGCAAACCGGGTGGATCAGCGAAGCCGGCCATACATTGGATTTCAATGCAGATGGCCTGGCCGTTTGCCCGCAAACCGGGGCCCAATACCGGTTGGAAAACAACCAGGTAACGGCGCTCTAATAGCCAAACCCCTCCCGGTGCAATAAAGAAGCCGCCTCCTTAGTTATATTAGACAGTCTGCTATATATTAGCAGAACCAAGCCAATGACCCCCATTACCCTGATCAACCCCTTTAACCAAAAACCTTTGAGGTTCACCGATGCCGGCCTGACGGACGATGCCGGACAACTGTTCCCGCAAAAAGACGGGGTGCACATCATGGTGAAAAACCAGGATTACACAGGCAATTTTGGCTACCAGTGGAACAGGTTTCAAACAACACAATTAGATAATATCAGCGGCATCAGCCTCAGCAAAGACCGCTTCTTCGCGGAGACAGGCTGGGACCCGAAAGCGCTGGACGGACAACGGATACTGGAAGTGGGCTCAGGCGCCGGTCGGTTTACGCAGGTTTTGCTGGCACACACCAACGCGGATGTATATAGTGTAGACTATTCCGAAGCCGTATTTGCCAATTACCGCAACAACGGGCCGAACAACCGATTGCATCTTTTTCAAGCCAGCGTGTACGAGCTGCCCTTTGCACCCGCGCAGTTCGATAAAGTGTTTTGCTTCGGTGTATTGCAACACACGCCGGATGTGGAACGAACCGTAGCATCATTGATCAGCATGGTAAAACCCGGAGGCGAGCTGGTGGTTGACTTCTACCCCATTAAAGGCTGGTGGACCAAACTCCACGCCAAATACATCTTCAGGCCATTCACAAAAAAGATGAGCCATGAAAAGCTGCTGTCTTTAATTAACAAAAACGCCGACAGGCTGATTGGCACTTACCGTTTTTTCGACCGGATCGGGATTGGGAGATTCGCCAACCGCTTTCTGCCCGTGTGCGATATTAAAGGCACGCTGCCCGAAAACCTCAACAAAACACAACTGCGCGAAATGGTGGTGCTGGATACTTTCGACATGTTCAGCCCGGAATACGACCAACCCCAGAATATCAAAACCGTGGTATCGTGGTTTAAAAAACATGATATGGAACATGTGTGGGGAGGTTACATCAATTACGACAAATACCAGGCTGCCGTGGTAAAAGGCACCCGTAAAAAAATATAACGCCAACGCATACATGCCGTCACTGCAACAAATAAAGATGCTGTACAAGAGCCAGTCGGTGCGCTCCATGGGCATGTACACTTTTTCCAATTTTTTCTCCAAAGCGGTTTCCTTTTTGCTGCTGTTTGTGTTCACCAACCCCGCTTACATCAGCCCTTCCGAAAATGGCATGTTAAGCCTGTTCAGCAACAGCATGCTGTTTTTGATGCCATTCCTTGCGATGGGCATAGTACATTCGGTAAGCGCCGAATACTTTAAACTCGATGACCGGGAGTTCAGGAGTTTGTTTTCCACAAGCCTGATCATGCCCCTGGTGGTGATGGCTGGATCCATCATCTTCCTGTTCCTGGTTCGCGGCAAACTATATGAGAGCTACGGTTTCCCGACATCCTTTGTTTGGTTGATACCGGTAGTGACTTTTTTGATTTTCATCAACGAGCAGTTGCTGAGCATGGCACGCAACAACCTCCAGCCCCAGCTTTACCTTAAAGCCAATATGGGTAAAACCATCCTTGAACTGGGGTTGTCGTTTATCCTGGTGGTGTACTTTGCCTGGCGCTGGGAGGGCCGTGTGGCGGGCATCCTGGCCGCATATGGCATACTGGGCCTGTATGCACTATACTATTTTAAACAGAAGGGTTACCTCTTTGGAAAAATCCAAAAAAAATACATCCGCAGCGAACTGATCTACGCCATCCCGATTATGGCATTGCAGGCCAGCATCTTCACCATGAATTCCTCGGATAAATTTTTTCTCTCGCATGCCACAAACGACAATAACGCTACGGTTGGTGTGTACAGCATCGCCTGCATCTTTGCCTCCATCATCAATGTATTATCGATGGCTTTGCTGCAACATATATTTCCAAGCATATACAGGGTACTATCAGGCGAACACATCAATTACAAATTTATCAGGAGGCAATTTGTAGTGTATATCAGCGTCTTAACCATAGGCTTGATTTCGCTGATCGCGGTGATGCCTGTTATCTATGATTATTTCATCAACGAAAAATACCACGAGGCGCTGGAATACAGTTACCTGTTGTGTATTGGCGTTTACTTATGGGCATTGAGTTATTTCTTTTACTCCTTCCTGTTATATTACAAAGAAAAAAGAAAGCTCCTGTTCCTGTCATTGATCTGTATTGCCATCAGCCTGGCATGCAATTATTATTTCATCAACCGCTGGCAGGCCATGGGCGCGGCAGCGTCAAGCGTTAGCATCTATGCCTTGGTGCTGGTCATCGCGCTGGCGTTCACCCGCAAATACTGGAAACCACTTTGGACTAAATCATGAACCAAAAAAAGACCATACTCCATATCATTCAGAATTTTGGCCGGGGTGGCGCGGAAACGGCGGTTGTGGGTGTGTTGAAAAACCTGCATGAATACAGGAATGTTGTGGTCACACTTGACCCGCTGAACCAGTTTGGCGATGAACTAACATACGACGCTTACTACTGCCTCAACCTGAAATCATATTATCTCTTCCCAACGGTCATCGGTACCCTAAAAAAAATTATCCGTAAGGAAAAGGTTGACCTCGTGCACAGCCAGTTATACTGGAGCACCGTACTGGCAAGGTTTTCGGTACCCAAACATATTCCGCTGGTTACATCCATCCAGGCATCGCTGACCAATAGCGTAGAATATAAAAAAGGATGGATCTGCCAGCTCGATAAAATGAGCTACCGGTTCAGGAAAAGCACCATACTCGGCGTATCGGAACATACCTTGATGGATTATTTCAGTTTTTTGCGGCTGCAACCGCACGATACGCATGTACTGTACAATTTTGTGGACACCGGCAAATTCAACCGGGAACCAATCCCCGTAATGCGCAAGCCCGGAGAGCCTTTCAGACTGGTGAGCGTAGGGAACCTGAAGCCACAGAAAAACCAGCAATTCATGCTGGACGCTTTCCGCTTGTTGAAAGATATCCCTGTATCACTGGATATTTATGGCGATGGTCAATTACAGGAAACATTTGAACGCTTTATTCAAATGAACAACCTGCCGGTACGCCTGATGGGAAAAGTAAACAACCTTCCCGAACGATTACCGGGCTACGATTTGTTCCTGATGTCGTCGTGGTACGAAGGTTTCTCCCTTGCCGTACTCGAAGGCATGGCCATGGGCAAACCCATGCTGTTGTCTGACATACCCACGTTTACAGAACAGGCCGACAGCACCGCGGAATATTTTTCACTCAGCAACCCGGAAAACCTGGCTGAAAAAATCCGCTTCCTTTATCAACACCCGGAACGGTTGCAGGAGATGTCTGTTACAGGCCGCGAGAGGGTCATGCGTTTATACACCCTGCAACACCACCTGCAGGCACTCAGGAAAATTTATGCTAAGGAATTATCCGGGCGCTAAGCCGCGAGCGCACCCCCATTGCATGGAATAATCGTTATTTTCGCAACGCAAAAACCTTAACCATACATGTGTGGCATTGCCGGGCTGATTGATTACAACCGACGTTCTTCCCCAGGTATCCTTCAACGGTGCACTGATATCCTGGCCCATCGCGGGCCCGACGGCAGCGGCTACCGGTTTTTTGGTGAAGACGAATACCAGCTTGGTCTTGGCCACCGGCGCCTCTCCATCATCGACCTGAGCAACGCGGCTTCACAGCCGATGGAATACAAGCACCTGCATATTGTATTCAATGGGGAGATTTACAATTTCATGGAAATCAGGAATGAACTCCAAACCATGGGGCATTCCTTCCACACACATTCCGACACCGAAGTAATCCTGCATGCATGGGAAGCCTGGGGGCCGGGCATGATTGACCGCTTCATAGGCATGTTCGCCTTTAGCCTGTATGATGCCAAAGAGCAAAAACTATATTGCTTTCGCGACAGGGCTGGCGTTAAACCTTTTTACTATTACTGGCATAACGGGCTTTTCCTCTTTGCCTCAGAACTGAAAAGCTTTCACCAGCACCCCGGTTTTGTGAAAAGCATCCACCAGCCTGCATTGCGGCAATTGCTGCAATACGGATACATCCTGGCGCCACTCAGCATTTTTGAACATTGCGCCAAACTTTTACCGGGCCACTACCTCAGTTTTGACCTGGCAAAAAAATCGTTTGCCCTTCACCGTTATTGGGACGTATACGACGCGTACCGGAAACCTAAAATCGATATCAGCGAGGCGGAAGCAATCAGCGAAACCGAAAAGCTGCTCAGTAATGCCTGTCGTTACCGGATGGTATCCGATGTGCCCGTAGGCGTGTTTCTCAGCGGCGGATACGACAGTACGGCCGTTACCGCGCTCCTGCAGTCATCGCAGACCGAAAAACTAAAAACTTTCACCATCGGCTTTCACGAAGAAGACCATAACGAGGCCGGCTATGCGAAGATGGTGGCCAACCACCTGGGCACCGATCACGAAGAATATTACTGCACCACCAAAGAAGCGCAGGAAATCATACCCGATATCCCATTCTACTGCGATGAACCCTTTGGCGATTCTTCCATCATCCCCACCACACTGGTCAGTAAGCTTGCCCGGCGAAAAGTGACGGTGGCCCTGAGCGCGGATGCGGGCGATGAGATCTTCGCGGGCTATTCCAAATACCCGCTGGCCCTGGGTTTTCACCAAAAAATATCCAAACTGCCCGGATTATTGCGGAACCCCGCTTCGTCGATCCTTCGGGCAGCGCCCGATGGCCTGCTCATCAAACTGAGCGGCAACAGCGCGGCCGCTATTAAAAAAGCGCGCATGGCCGAATTGCTGAAAAAGAAAGGGCTGAAGCCTTCGGATATCATGGACCAGTTATTGTCGCAGGTATATTCAGACACACAGGTGGCGGGATTGCTGAGCAACAACACAAAGAGGCCTGGTTCCTTTTTCGATAGCGGCGATGAACTCCCGGAGAATGCGGGTGAACTAAACAGGATGCTGGCCATCGATTACAAAACTTATATGGTGGATGATATACTGGTAAAGGTTGACCGGGCAGGCATGAGCGTGTCGCTCGAAGGGCGTGAACCATTACTCGACCACCGGATCATTGAATGGACGGCCCGTTTACCCGAACAATTAAAATTAAACGGGCATCAAAGCAAATACATCCTCCGGCAAATCGTACATAAATATGTTCCCAAATCCATGATGGACAGGCCTAAAATGGGCTTTGGCGTACCGGTATTTCACTGGCTGCGCAACGACCTGAGGTATTATGCGGAAGAATTTATGAGTGAAAAAGCCTTTGCCAGCCATGGGCTTTTTAACCAGGAAGCAGTTACCCATGTGATGCGGCAGTTTTTCAAAGGCGACCGCAACTATAATAGCCTGTTCTGGTACCTGCTGATGTTTCAATTATGGTATAAAAAATGGATGGATTAATATTGCACAGCATCCATGCAACACATCCTTTTTATTTCATATGATGGCATGACCGACCCGCTGGGCCAGAGCCAGGTAATCCCTTACCTGCAGGGGCTTACAAAGTATGGCTATAGGTTCAGCATCCTCAGTTGCGACAAACCGGATAAATATGCCAGCCATAAAGCACATGTAGAAAACATACTATCGGGTTACCCGATTCAATGGATCAGCATACCCTATCACAAAAACCCTCCCGTTCTGTCATCACTCTATGATTTCCGGCAGATCAAAAAAAGTATCCGCAGGCTCCAGCAAACAGACCCGGTGGATATGGTGCATACACGCCCCGGGTTGCCGGCGCTCGCGGGCATCTGGATGAAAAAAAAATACGGCACCAAATTCTTGAATGATATCAGGGGTTTTTGGGCGGATGAACGGGTGGATGGCGGTATGTGGAACCTCTCAAACCCGGTTTTCAAATTCATATATGCTTATTTCAGAAAACAGGAAGACCTGGCTATCCGGTTGGCCGATTACAATACCTGCCTGACAAAAAACGCGGAAAAGGAAATCCGCTCCTGGGATCGTGTACCCCAACCCGTTAGGTTGTCGGTGATACCTTGCAGCGTAGATATGAATTTTTTTAATCCCGCCAATTACAGCAGGGAGCATCGCGCTGATGTAAGAAAATCCATTGGGGTATCAGATACAGACCTGTTGGTCAGTTACCTGGGCTCCATCGGCGGTTGGTACCTCACCCGCGAAATGATGCAGTGCTGCCGCTACATTGCCGACGCGCATCCTTCCGCACGCTTCCTGTTCATCAGCAATAACCGGCATGAAGACATCAAAAAAGAAGCCGATGCCGCAGGTATTGCGTCCGACAGGCTCATCATCCGGCAGGCCCCGCACCATGAAGTGCCCATGTGGTTATCGTTGAGCGATTATTCCATCTTCTTCATCAAACCCTGTTATTCAAAAATTTCCTCATCGCCCACCAAGCAGGCCGAAATCATGGCCATGGGCATACCCATCATCAGCAATAGTGGCGTGGGGGACGTCGAAGAAATCATCCGGGCGCACGATGCCGGGCTTGTTGCGTCAACCCTCGATGAAAAAAGCTTGCGGGAAATTGCCAAACAGGCTGTTGCGCAACTGGGGCAATTCAACCAGGAAAAAATCCGTAAAGGGGCCATCGCCGTATTCGACCTGAAGCAGGCGGTTGAAGCCTATGCGCTCATATATGATGCGGTTTTGGGAAAAATCTCTAAAAATTTCGCAAACTACTGTTAATCTGATAGTTATACATAAACAGATTATTAAAATCCCTGCAATTCCCATACAATAAAGCGGCAAGCTGATCGTTTTATGGTTATCCGATACCCCGGAAAACCAAAACCAGCCCTATGGACAAGGTCATTGCCGTGGTGGTTACCTATAACCGCCGACAACTGCTTTCCGAATGCATTGATGCCCTTCGCAGGCAAACCCGAAAAGTTGATGCCATTTTTGTGGTCAACAACGGTTCCACTGATGATACCGAAGAATGGTTACAGGCACAGCCTGATGTGGATTTTGTGACACAGCAAAACCTTGGTGGCGCCGGGGGATTCGCCCGTGCGATTCAAACGGGATATGTGCGCGGGTACCAATGGATCTGGTGCATGGACGATGACGGGCTCCCAAAAGAAGACGCGCTGGAACATTTACTCGCAGCAGAAAACGAAGAACTGCGCTTGTTGAATTGCGCGGTGATCAATAAAGATGACAAAAAAAGTTTTGTCTGGAAAACCGGCAACATCAATAACATTGAAGAAGCCGAAGGAAAAGAGATCCAGGGCGTGGGCCATCCCTTCAACGGCACATTGATCAACCACAGGATCGTAGCCCGTGTGGGCGTGCCCCGCCAGCATTTATTTCTCTGGGGCGATGAAACAGAATATTATTACCGCATCACCAAGAAGAACAATATCCCGGTCAGCACTATCAGTAAAAGCATACACTATCACCCGGCATCCGCGTTTTCACTTACGAAAGACTGGGATTTCGAAACCGGGTGGAAGATGTATTATTATATCCGGAACCGTTACCATGTGCTGCGGAGCAAATACCGGAACCAATCCCTCGCCATGCTGCAGTTTGCCTGCTTTGTGGTAGCATTTGCCGGGCTTGTATTGTTGTTCCAACGCACAAACAAATGGGAAAAAATACGCTTCATATCCTGGCCGGCGGCAGACGCTTTCCGGAATAATTTCAATGCTACACCGGCTTTGATCCTGAACAAGTTGCAGATGGAAAAAAAGCGTACATCCGGCACCGTTATACGCATCCCGATCCGCTCGCTTTTGCAAAACTTATTCTACCCTGCAGCTTCAAGGTCAAAAACGGCCACGGCCTGATGCTTGTAAAAGATATTATGTCAATTCCGTTTGCCCGTCGGTTCCGGCGGGCATTTTTTTTGGTTTCCGGTTGAAATACAAAAGCAGGAACATCGCGATCACATAAAAAGGCAAACCGGGGATCTTATAGCGCACCAACGTACCGAAGTTCAGCGTGGTGGCCCCCACAAAGAGCGAGAACATCAGCGAATACAGCAGGCAGTACATCACGATGGGCTTTTTGATGATCGTGGAAACCATCCTGCGCAACCCTACCCTGAATATGGTGTAGATGGTCAACAGCATGATGGCCAAACTTTCTAGTGATGATAAAAAAGTGGAAGGCTTTTTTGATTCCCATAAAAAAGGCCGGTATAATGTGGCTACAACAGCCGCCGGGGCAATGCGGAGCAGGCTTTGCGCGGTCCCGTCAAACTCAACGCCCAATGAAAAATTTGAACTGGCGATATCGGCCTGGTTCTCAAAATTCACCTGGTAAGTTTTAATCGTCTTCACCATACCTTCCGCAGCAAAATTACCCAGTGCTTTTTGCATGGTCTGCGTGATGGTCAGGAAACCGGCCATACTGCCAACGATAAAACCAAGTACAATAAAGGCTTTCATCGCCTTGTTGCGGATGAGTGTAACATTCTGCAAGAGCAGGAACATGATGAAGAATGGCAGGTAGGATACAATGATATACACTTTCAATACAACCAGCAGGTAAGAGAATAAAAGGAATATGATGATATTGGCCAGGATGTTTTTGCGCTTGATAAAAATGGCATATAACGCATAGGTGATCCATCCCATGGCGCCGGTACACAGCGGGTCTTTCAAAATCCCCGAGCTCCAGAACACAAATGTGGGCAGGTATAAAATGCCAATCGCGAACTGCTTGTGCATATCCGGGTACTGCTCATAAAAAAACCGGAACAGCCTCCACACACCCGTAAAAGAGATCATGGAGAAAAACAGGTTGATCACCAGGAATTTTCCAAATGTGATGAAGGAAAGGGCGGCCACAATTTTCGATACCAGGTAATTGCTCTCTTCACTGAAATACCCCAGGTTGGCAATGTTCGCCAGCAAAGCCTGGTCGAAATCCTTGCCCTGTATGAACAGCAAATCCAGGTTCGACGGGTCTTTCAGGATAAGCTTATAAATATTATAGCCTTCGGGGAAAAACAATCCGGTGGTATCTCCGGGCGACAGGTACAGTACAAACATGCTGTACGCGAGCGAACTGAACACTTTGATCCAGAAACCGTGCTTTTGATATTTCCGCAGCAAAGGGTCTTTGTATCTTCTCCTGCGCCAGTAAAAAACGAGGTAAAAAATAAAGATGTAAACAAAAAAAAGTATGAAGTCGAACAAACTCATGGATGATGGATGCATTCCGATGCGATCCGGCATGGATCCATCGCTTCAAACAAATTTATCCTAAATAATCATACCGCATTCAACAATAAGAAGTTATTTTGCCCTACCAAAATCCCTGCAAATGTGCGGTATTGCCGGATCCGTAAACCATACACTCTTATACGAACCGCTGAAGTCGGCCCTCCTGCACCGCGGACCCGATGAGCAAAATGGTTATCGCGATGGCCAGGTAGACCTCTATCATTTGCGTCTATCCATCCAGGATATATCCGGCGGAAGGCAACCCATGACCCTCGGCGACCGCTACTGCATCATATTTAACGGCGAGATTTACAACCATGCCGAACTGCGTGCACAGCACGGGCTCAATGGCAGCACCCAATCCGATACGGAAACATTGTTGCTGCTGTTTGAACGCTTTGGGCCAGCCATGTTAAGCCAGCTTGACGGCATGTTCGCGTTAGCCATATACGACAAACAGGAACAAACCCTATTCATCGCACGCGACAGGGCCGGAAAAAAGCCATTATACCTCTACCATGATGGGCAAAAAATTATTTTCGCCAGCGAACTGAACGCCATCAAAAGCCAGGTAACCCTGGAGATGGAGCAAAAATATTTTTATCCCTACCTCCGCCTCGGCGTGTTTTACAGAAGGTTCACGCCTTACCGTCATGTAAGCGAAATGCCCGCGGGAAGCTGGCTGCAGATCAACTGCAAAACACTTGAGGTCAAAGAGGAAAGATGGTGGGATATCCATACCTATTATGCACAATCATGCACCGATACATTCACGGATGCACTGGATAAGACCAGGCAAAAACTGGAAACCTCCGTACGCCGGAGGCTGGAATCGAGCGACCTGGAAGTGGGCTGTTTTCTCAGCGGCGGCATCGACAGCGGCCTGATTACGGCCATAGCCAGCGGCATGACATCAAAACTAAAAACCTTTACGGTTTCTTTTGCAGGCGAATACGATGAAGCGCCATTGGCCAGGCTTGTAGCGGAGCGCTACCAAACCAAACATACCGAACTCAGGATATCCTTCGATCATTTGGTAAACGATATCGAAAACATCCTCTGCAATTACGGCGAGCCCTATTTCGACAGTTCGGCCATCCCTTCGTATTATGTAAGCCAGGAAGCGAAGAAGCACCTCACCGTGATCCTCAACGGCGATGGCGCCGACGAACTCTTTGGCGGCTACAGGCGGTATGTGCCCTTCGCCAGGTACGATTTCTTCCGCTCTTCAAAGTTCGTACGTGCGTCAGCGTTAGCATTAAAAAATTTACTGCCGGCACCGGCGGAAAAAAAATCGAAATACAATTTCATCTACAGGTTCCTGTCATTCGCGTCGAAAAGCGACCTGGAAACATATTTGTCGGCCGGGCTCGATATCATCGAAGATTATGAACAGCATATCCTGTCATCCGGCGATTACCTCGAACCACTCCGCAAGGATTTCCGGGTTATCGCCAATTCAAACCTGACTGGTTTAAAAAAGATCATGAACATGGACTTCGACACCAACCTGTTCAGCGATTTGCTGGTGAAGATGGATATCGCGACCATGGCGCATTCGCTGGAAGGGAGAAGCCCTTTTTTAGGAAAAGACTTGCTGGAATACGCGCCCACGCTGCCTGATGACTATAAGATCAAAGGCGGCAGCACCAAACACCTGCTGCGCACGCTGGCCGGATCATACCTGCCGGAAACACTCATTCATCAACCCAAACGGGGATTTGAAATACCCTTGAAAAAATGGATCGACCATGAACTGCACGATATGATCCGCGATTATATCTCAAGCCCCAACGCTTTTCACCGGAACCTGGTCAAGCCATCCTTCAGCGAAGCCCTGCTGGAAGGGAAAGCAAGGGTGCCGGCGGAAAAAAGGGCCAAAATATTGTGGACCATTTTCTGCCTCGAAGTATGGTACCGGAAAATTTACCTTCGCTGATACATGAGCCAACGGATCGCCATTATAGAAAACCATATCATCGCCACCAACAGCATTCGTTACGCGCTCACGAAAATGCTGGTGGACAAAGGTTATGAAGTTCGTGTATTCACCACCGGTAGTGAGCAGGAAATTGAACTGGCCAGGAGCAGGGGATTCTCCATCACAGATATCGGCAGCAGCAACAAAAACCCGCTCGAAGTATGGCGATATATCCGAAACCTCCGTACCCAGCTTAAAGCCTTTCAACCCCATCTCTGCCTGACCTTCACCATCAGGCCAGCGATCTGGGGCAACCTTGTTACCGGCAAACTGAAGATCCCGACCATTACCAATATCACCGGCACCGGTCCGCTCTTTGCGAGCAGCCACCCCGTGTACCGCGTGGCCCGCATGCTGTATAAATTCGTGTTGCGCAAAACCGCCTTCATCTTTTTCCAAAACGATGAAGACATGAACCTTTTTCTTTCGCATGGCTTTGTGTCGAAAGACAGGGCGGGGAGGATACCGGGGTCCGGCGTTGACCCGGTACATTACAGCCCGCAACCATATCCGGATAAAAAAGATGGATTGCAATTCCTGTTTATCGGCAGGTTGGTAAAAGACAAAGGCATACTTGAATTTGTAGAAGCGGCACGCAAGCTAAAACCCGCGCATCCGCAACTGCATTTCCAGGTACTGGGCCCGGTATGGCTGCAGAACCTGAAAGAAAATATTATAACGGTTGATGAAATCGCGCGCTGGGAGCAGGAAGGCCTGATCCAATACCTGGGTGAAACCACGGATGTGAGGCCTTTTATCGCCCAATGCAATTGCATCGTGCTGCCTTCATACCGCGAAGGCACGAGCAATGTGCTGCTCGAAGCCGCCAGCATGGAAAGGCCGGGCATTACCTGCGATACCACCGGGTGCAGGGAAATTGTGGAAGATGGGCGCACGGGATTTTTATGCCGGGTAGCCGACGCGGATGACCTCGCTGGTAAAATCCTGCGCATGGCAACCCTCTCCGAAGAAGCCCGCAGGAACATGGGCGGGGCAGCCCGTACAAAAGTGGTGAAGGAGTTTCATAAACAAATAGTCCTCGACGCGTACATCCAACAAATACAAAGGCTGACAACCCGCCAGCGGTAACGGAATATCGGTGAGTTCCTGTACATTTGTGCCGGTAAACATCGAGCCTAAACCCACCCCGGATGATATTGATCGGATACTCAGGACATGCTTTTGTAGCGTACGGGATCTTGCGTGAATCGGGGTACAGCATCAGCGGGTATTGCGACATTGAGGAAAAAGCATCCAATCCTTTTCACATTCCTTATCTTGGATATGAAGGTTCGGAGCAGGGACGGGAACTGATCCGGCGGCACGACTTCTTCATAGGCATTGGCGATAACCGCATCCGTAAAAAAATTTTCGAACAGTTCGCCGGGATACAACGGTTACCCATAAACGCCATTCACCCATCGGCCGTCATTGATAAAAGCGCCCGGATTGCTGCACATGCGGTGATGATCGCCGCAGGCGCGAAGATCAATCCGCTCGCGACCGTTGGCACCGGTGCCATTTGCAATACGGGATCCATCATCGAGCACGAATGCCAGGTGGGCGATTTCGCGCATATTGGGCCCGGCGCGGTTTTATGCGGGAATGTAATTGTTGGCGAAGGCAGTTTTGTGGGCGCAGGCGCGGTGGTCAGGCAGAACCTGCACATTGGCCGTAATGCGATGATCGGCGCAGGCGCGGTAGTGGTGAAGCCCGTGGGCGATGGGGAAACCGTGATGGGTAACCCGGCAAGGCTGTGGAAGCCCTGATAAACATGATTAATTTGTAACCCATTATAAACAACCATTTGTATGAAGGTATTGGTAACAGGGGGCGCAGGATATATCGGCTCCGTACTCGTACGCCAGTTGCTGAAAAACGGGCATGAAGTGCGGGTGATCGACAGCCTGAAATTTGGCGGCGACGCATTATATGATGTGATGCTGCACCCTAATTTTAGTTTTATGAAAGGCGATATCCGCCAGTCTGATGATGTGCAGCGTGCCCTCGAAGGCATGGATGCCGTAGCGCACCTCGCCGCCATTGTGGGCGATCCTGCCTGCAAAAAATTCAGCGACGAAGCAAAGGAAACAAACTGGACGGGCAGTGTGGACCTTTTTGAAGCTGCAGAAAAAGCGGGCCTGAAACGCTTTGTGTTTGCAAGTACTTGCAGCAATTATGGTAAAATGCCCGACCCGGAATCGTTTGTAACGGAAACATCGCCGTTAAACCCGGTATCGTTATACGCGGAATTAAAAGTGAAGTTTGAGCAATACCTGCTCGAAGAACGAAAAGACAGCAATATCTGCAGCACATCGCTCAGGTTCAGCACGGTGTACGGCTTTTCGCCGCGTATCCGCTTCGACCTTACGGTGAATGAATTCACCCGCAACGCCACCATCCACGGCGAACAGGAAATCTGGGGTGCGCAGTTCTGGCGCCCTTATTGCCATGTAGATGACCTGGCAAGGTCTGTGGTGCTGGTACTCGAAAGCCCGGATGATAAAGTAAGGGCCAATGTGTTTAATGTGGGCAATACAGAAGAAAACTACCGCAAAGGGCAAATCATGGATGAAGTATGCAAAGTGGTTCCGGATGTAAAAGTGAATTATGTTGAAAGCAGCGAAGACCCGCGCGATTACCGGGTGAACTTCGACAAAATCAAACAGGAACTCGGGTACAGCATCACCAAAAAAGTTCCCGATGGCGTGCAGGAAATTTATACCTTGCTGAAGACCGGCATTGTCACCGATGCCTTCGCGCAGAAATTCAGGAATATTTAAGTTTGCAACCCCCGTCTATATACCGCTGCTCCGCATGATGCCGGAGCAGTTTTTTTTAATAGGTTTGCACATCCGGTACCCAAACGCAAAATTGAACATATGATACTACTTTCCGGCCCCAACATGTGCGGCAACGAATGGAAATATGTAAAGGAATGCCTCGATACGGGCTGGGTGAGCAGTGTGGGCGCTTATGTTGACAAGTTTGAAAAAATGAGCGCGGAATTCGCGGGTACCAAATATGCCGTAGCCACCAGCAGCGGCACCACCGCGCTGCATATCTGCCTCCTGATGCTGGGTGTCACCAGCAATGATTATGTGATCGCCCCGAATATCACTTTTGTTGCCACCTGCAATGCCATCTGCTACACAGGCGCCAGGCCCATATTAATAGATACGGATGAAGATAACTGGCAGATGGACCTCGGCCTGCTCGAACAATTCCTGCGTGAAGAAACGGAACAGCGCGACGGCGCCTGCTACCTGAAAAAAGACGGCAAACGCATACCGGTGATCATGCCGGTTCATGTATTGGGTAATATCTGCGATATGGACAGGCTCATGGCCCTCGCGGAAGCGCACCATATTACTGTGGTGGAAGACTCCACCGAAGCCCTTGGCTCTTATTACAAAGGAAAGCATGCCGGCAGTTTCGGGCTGATGGGCACATTCAGTTATAATGGCAATAAAATCATTACCACCGGAGGCGGCGGCATGATTGTGACCAATGATGAATCGCTGGCCAAAAGGGCCAAGCACCTGACCACCCAGGCCAAATGCGACCCTTTTGAATATAAACATGACGAAATCGGCTACAATTACCGCCTGGTGAATGTGGCAGCAGCAATGGGTGTGGCGCAGATGGAATTATTGCCGGGTTTCATCCAGCGTAAAAAAGAAATCATCGCGTTTTATAAAAAAGAACTGGAAGGCGTGGGCGATATCCGGTTTCAGCGTGTAGCCGACACCGTTAATCCCAACTGGTGGATGCCCACCATCAGTACATCGCGCCAGGCCGATTTATTAAAAGCGCTGAACGGGCAACAAATGCAAAGCCGGCCGTTCTGGGTGCCCATGAACCAATTGCCCATGTTTGAAAATGATTTGTTTTACCAGCACGGGAACAAGTCTGACAAAGTGTACCGCCATTGCCTGAGCATACCCTGTTCAACGTATATCAGCGATGAAGACCTGGGGCGGATCTGCGAAGTGATTAAACAAGTGTACGCATCCTAACCCGAAGGCATAATCATTATCCATGTACCGACCGCTGAAACGCTTACTTGATATTTTACTTGCCGGCATGGCGCTCCTGCTGCTCTTGCCGGTATTCATCCCGGTGGTCATCCTCCTGCTGCTGACCGGGGAACATGAAGTGTTTTATTTTCAAAAAAGGATCGGTTACCGGAACAAACCCTTCTGGATATGGAAATTCGCGACGATGATGAAAAACAGTCCGAACATGGGTACCGGCGAAATCACCCTCCGCAACGACCCCCGCGTGACGCCGTTTGGCCGCTTTTTACGCAAAACCAAGATCAATGAACTCCCGCAGATCATCAATGTACTGAAAGGCGATATGAGCATTGTAGGCCCCAGGCCACTGATGGAAGTCAGCTTTAACCTATACAGCCCCGGGGTCCGGGAAAAAATTTACCAAACCCGGCCCGGCATCACAGGGATCGGCTCCCTGGTATTCAGGGATGAAGAAAAAATCCTGTCTGACGCCGATGACCCCAGGGCCATGTACGCGGCCATTTACCCGTACAAAGGCGAGCTGGAAATGTGGTACCAGCGCCATTGTTCACTTAAAACCGACCTCTCGATCATTTTCCTGACCGCCTGGGCAATCATATCCCCCAACAGCCAGCCCGCCCAAAAAATCTTCCCCAACCTTCCTCCCCGGCCAACTTTTTTATAAATATTTTGTTTTACTTTTACCAGGGGACAATTAAACATTTTTTCCCGGTCACTGTCATTGTAAATCAAAATCCCGGCTGATATGAATTCCTTTACAATCAAGGACCTCGAAAATTTATCCGGCATCAAGGCGCATACCCTTCGTATATGGGAACAGCGTTATCATTTCCTGAAGCCAAACCGCACGTACACCAACATCAGGTATTACAGCAACGACGATTTGAAGAGCATCCTCAACATCGCCCTGCTGAATAAATACGGCTTCAAGATTTCCCATATTGATAAGATGAATTCCGCGGAAATCAAGGAAAAGATCCTCTCCCTCAACCAGGGCCAGGCGCAGCAGGACAGGATCGTGAATGAGCTGATCCAGCACATGATCGACATGGACATTGACTCCTTTGAGCGTGCGCTGGACAATTACATCCTGGCCAGGGGCATCGAAAAAACCATCACCCAAATCATTTTCCCATTCATGGAGCGCATCGGAATTTTGTGGATGACAAACCACATAAACCCGGCCCAGGAGCACCTTGTAACGAATATCATCCGCCAGAAACTCATCGTCGGCATCGAAGGGGTTGACACGCCCCTGAGCTGCAATAAAAGCATACTACTCTTCCTCCCCGAAGGCGAACATCATGAAATTGGTTTACTGTTTATGTACTTCCTCCTGAAAAACAGGGGGGCAAAAGTGATCTACCTCGGCGCCAATGTACCCATGCACGATGTAGGTTACCTGGTTAATTTCAAAAAGCCCGATTACCTCTACACACACCTGACTACCGTAGGACAAAATTTCAATTTCGATAAGTTCCTGCAGCAGATGATCAAACGCTTCCCGAATACACCAACCGTGATTTCGGGAAAGCTGACCACCACCTATGAAAAGAAAATACAGCCACCGATCCTTTTCAAACGCAGTTTCGCGGAAGCAATGGAATTTGTAACCGGACTTTAAAAAAATAAAATGTTAAAATCCCGGTTTTGGATTTTTCTGACCGGAATTTTGTTTAACTTTACCATCCACACAATTAAACAGAAAGATATGGCAGCGCTCGACTTTGATCAACAACTCATCAAAAACGCAGATTTCCTGAAGCCTTTTGCCTTCACCCTGACCAGGGACAACGAAACTGCCAAGGACCTTTTACAGGAAACCATGTTCCGGGCGCTGGCAAACAAGGATAAATACCATGTGGGTACCAATGTTAAAGCCTGGCTGTACACCATCATGCGGAACATTTTCATCAACAATTACCGCAGGAAGGCCCGCCAGAACACCATATTCGACAATACCCCCAACGAGTTCCTGTTGAACCACAACCAGGCTACCGTTACCAATAACGCGGAAGTGAGCCTGCGGATGAAAGATATCAAGGAGGCCATCCACAACCTGCCCGATATTTTCAAAAATCCGTTCATGATGTACTACGATGGGTACAAATACAACGAAATCGCGGAAGCGCTGAACGAGCCACTGGGTACCATCAAAAGCAGGATCCATTTTGCACGCAAACTCTTGAAGGAAGAAATATCCCGTTACTAATCCGTTGCCCGGCGGAAACCGCTCATGATTATTTCATAAATTACAGGAGTGAAAAAAGTTATTGTCATTGGAAGCGGATTTGCCGGTCTGTCTGCAGCTTCATTCATGGCTAAAGCCGGATGGGACGTAACCGTCCTGGAAAAGCATGCCATGCCCGGCGGCCGTGCCCGGCAATTCAGCACACCCGAAGGCTACGTATTTGATATGGGCCCAAGCTGGTATTGGATGCCCGATGTGTTTGAACGGTATTTTGAATGCTTTGGCAAAAAACTTTCCGATTACTACCAGTTGACCCGTTTAGACCCTTCATACAGGGTCTATTATCCTGACGGGCCACTTGATATCCCCGCCGATTACGAAGCCCTGCGCAGGCTCTTTGAGGAGCTGGAACCCGGCAGCGCGGCCAGGCTCGACGCCTTTATGCGGGAAGCGGCCTACAAATACGATGTGGGCATCAATAAACTGGTGCACAAACCCGGACAATCGTTTACCGAGTTTATAGATATGGACCTGATCAAGGGCGTGTTCAGGTTGGATGTGTTTACCGACATGAAAAAACATATCCGCCGCTTCGTGAATCATCCCAAACTGGTACAGTTGCTCGAATTCCCGGTATTGTTTCTCGGGGCGCTCCCGGGCAATATCCCCGCATTGTACAGCCTGATGAATTATGCCGATATCAAACTGGGTACCTGGTACCCGATGGGCGGCATGTATAAGATTGTGGAAGGCATGTACAAACTGGCCCTCGACCTTGGCGTAACATTTAAATTCAACCACGAAGCCAGCTCCATAAACCTGGAAAAAAGAATGGCCCGCACCGTCAGCGCGCATCATACCGGCCACGGACAAACGCAGTTTGAAGCCGATGTGGTGATTGGCGGAGCCGATTATCATTTCATAGAAGAAAAACTGCTGCCCGAAGCGGCGCGCAGCTATTCGCCGGCATACTGGGACAAACGCGTGATGGCGCCATCATGCCTCTTGTATTACGTGGGATTGAATAAAAAACTGCCGGGCATCACGCACCATTCATTGTTTTTTGATGTGGACTTCGACAGGCACGGAAAGGAAATTTATGACAACCCCGTTTGGCCGACAGAACCCCTGTTTTATGTAGGCGCGCCTTCGGTAACCGACCCATCGGTAGCCCCAGCAGGCCATGAGAACCTGTTCTTCCTGATCCCCATCGCGGCGGGTTTGCCGGGCGATACGGAGGAACTCAGGCAACAATATTTCGACAAAATTGTTACAAGATATGAAGCGCATATCGGAACAAGCATCCGAGACGCGATCATATATAAACGTTCGTACTCCGTATCCGACTTTGTGTCGGATTACCATGCATTCAAGGGTAATGCGTATGGACTGGCCAACACACTGATGCAAACGGCCATCCTGAAGCCATCCCTGCAAAGCCAGAAAGTAAACAACCTGTATTTCACCGGGCAACTGACCGTTCCCGGCCCGGGTGTTCCGCCATCACTCATCAGCGGTGAAGTGGTGTCGAAAGAAATTTTAAAAGCTTATAAATAAAGACGGTATGATGGAACTATTTCACGAAGTCTGCCGCGAATGCAGTCAACGGACCACAGAGAGGTACAGCACATCCTTCAGCAGCGCCATCAGGCTCCTGCACAAGGACCTGCGCACACCCATTTACAATATTTACGGATTCGTACGCTTTGCCGATGAGATCGTGGATACGTTCCATGAGTACGACAAACCCACGCTGCTCGCGGAGTTTCGCGAAGATACCTGGAAGTCGATTGAACGCGGCATCAGCACCAACCCGATCCTGCACAGCTTCCAGGAAACGGTCAATCAATACCATATCGGCCACGACCTCATTGAAGCGTTTTTCCGCAGCATGGAATTTGACCTCGACCGGAAAGCCTATGACAGCAAGGGTTACCAGGAATACATTTACGGGAGCGCCGAAGTGGTGGGCCTCATGTGCCTCTATGTTTTCTGTGATGGCAACACCGACCTCTACGCGAACCTGAAGCCTTACGCGCAAGCGCTGGGGTCCGCTTTTCAAAAAGTGAATTTCCTGCGCGACATGAAGGCGGACTTCCATGAACTCAGCCGCACCTATTTCCCGGGTATTGATTTCAGCAATTTCACCGAAAAGCATAAGCAACAGGTGGAAGACGATATCGCGGCCGATTTCCAAAAAGCTTACGAAGGCATCACCCAACTGCCCATCAAATCAAGGTTTGGCGTGTATGTGGCGTACAAATATTATCTCTCGCTCTTCAATAAAATAAAGAAATCAAAACCACAGGTATTGCTGAACGACCGTGTCAGGATACCGAATTACCACAAAGCTGCGATCCTGGTACGCGCCGGCTTGCGCAGCCAGCTCAACATTCTTTAGCGATACATCATGATGCAAAACCCCTCCCAGGTCATACTGGTGAATGAAACGGACGAACCCATCGGCACGATGGAGAAAATGGAAGCCCACCGGAAGGGACTCTTGCACCGCGCATTCAGCGTATTCATCTTTAACGACCAAGGTGAAATCCTGCTCCAGCAAAGGGCGGCGGACAAATACCACAGCCCGGGCCTCTGGACAAACAGCTGCTGCAGCCACCCGTTTCCGGGCGAAGGCAGCATGGAAGCCGCGCACAGGAGGCTCATGGAAGAAATGGGTTTCGACACCGATCTGGAAAAAGCCTTTCACTTTACATACAGGACCGATTTTGACAACGGCCTCACCGAACATGAATTCGACCATGTGTTTACGGGCACCTACAACGGCCCGGTGAACCCTGATCCCGCTGAAGTGCAGTCTTACCGATACGCCGACCTGGAATCATTGCGTACCGACATAGCGGCAAATCCCGGCAACTATACCTCATGGTTTAAAATTGCCTTTCCCCGGCTGGAAGAGTATATTGCAGCGAAAAAAGCCTGAAACAGGTATGAACCAACCCACAGCCATTGTTATTGGTAGCGGCGTAGCCGGAATGGCCACGGCGGCCAGGCTCGCCCACAAGGGCTACCGGGTACGCATATACGAAAAAAACGCGTACCCCGGCGGTAAGCTCACCGTGTTTGAGCAGGGCGGCTACCGGTTCGATGCGGGCCCTTCCCTGTTTACCCAGCCCGAAAACCTCCGGGAGCTGTTTGAAGAAACCGGCGAAAACCTGGAATCTTTTTTCAGGTATAAACCGGTCGACATCGCCTGCAAATACTTTTTTGAAAACGGGAAAATCATACGGGCATTCACCAATACAGAAGCCTTTGCAGCGGAACTGGAAGAAGCCACCGGCGAAAAAGCGGGTAACCTGTACCGTTATCTCCAAAACGCCCAAAAACTCTATGAAGATGTGGGCGATATATTTGTGAACCAATCCCTGCACTTGCGCAAAACCTGGCTGAACACAAGGGTGCTGCGCGCGCTGAAAACCGTGCGGTACGCGCACCTGTTTTCATCATTGAACCATGTCAACGAAACCAGCTTTGATACACCCGAAGCCCGGCAGATCTTCAACAGGTACGCCACTTACAATGGCAGCAATCCCTACCAGGCGCCTGGCATGCTCAGCCTGATCCCGCACCTCGAACAAAACCTGGGTACCTGGTACCCAGAGGGCGGCATGATCAGCATCACAAACGCCCTGTACGAACTGGCGGAGAAAAAAGGCGTGGAATTTCATTTCAACAGCCCGGTGGAACGTATCATCCAGCACGACGGAAGGGCCATAGGCGTTGTGGTGAACGGCGAAAACATCCTCAGCGATATTGTTGTCAGCAACCAGGACGTTTATTTTTCATACAAAAACCTGGTCAGGCAGGAGGCAAAAGCAAAAAAGCTATTGCGCCAGGAACGCAGCAGCAGCGCGCTGATCTTTTACTGGGGCATGAAAAAATCATTCCCCGAACTCCACCTGCACAATATCTTTTTCAGCAAAGCATACAAAACGGAATTTGATCATATTTTCAAAAAAGGCACACTGTACGAAGACCCTACCGTGTACATCAACATCACATCCAAAATGGAAGCGGGGCACGCGCCGGCGGGAAAAGAAAACTGGTTTGTAATGATCAACGTACCGGCCAACAAAGGGCAGGATTGGGCTGCACTGCAGGAAGCAGCCCGGAAAAATATCCTGGACAAGCTCAGCCGCATGCTGCAGGTACCTGTAGAAGATTACATAGAAACCGAAGAAAGGCTCGACCCGGTGATGATTGAAGCGCGCACCGGCAGTTATATGGGATCCCTGTACGGCACCAGTTCCAACAGCCGCATGGCCGCCTTTGCCCGGCATGCCAATTTTACCTCATACATCAAAGGCCTTTATTTCTGCGGGGGAAGCGTGCACCCGGGCGGCGGTATCCCGCTCTGCCTGAAAAGCGCACGCATCGTGAGCCAGCTCATTGGCGAACCCAGCCGGCACCAAAAACACCGGCATTAATCCATGCGCCTATCCTGGAACAACATACAAATTGCCACGGCCATCGCGGTGCTGTTTCACAGCATCGGACTGATAGGCATCCTGGTATTCAAATCTGACATCATCCTGCAAACCAGTTGGTTAAACCTGTTGCTTATGGCGGGGCTGCTGGTTTACACACAAGCGCAAAAAAACATATACTTTTTCCTGTTCATCTTCGCTTGCTTTATCACGGGCATGTCGGTGGAATGGATCGGCACCAAAACGGGCATGCTCTTTGGCGATTACGCGTATGGCGATGTGCTGGGCCCCGCGATCATGGGCGTACCCATCATCATCGGCTTCAACTGGTTTACCATTGTTTATGGTTGCGGCATATTGGTGGAAACCATGCTCAGGAAACTCACCGCCAATTTACCCGAAGAGCAAATCAACCGGAAAACCTGGCTAAAAACACTGGCGGTGATTGTTGACGGTGCCACACTGGCCGTTGCATTCGACTGGCTCATGGAACCTGTGGCCGTGAAACTCGGCTACTGGACCTGGCACGGCGACGGCAGTATCCCTGTTTTTAATTATATATGCTGGATGGCCATCAGCATGCTCCTGCTCTGGGTTTTCAGGCTTTTGCCATTTCGCCGGGAAAACAAATTCGCCATACATTTGTTACTCATCCAGGCAATGTTTTTCCTGCTCTTAAGAACATTTTTATGAATTGGTTCATCTTTATACCTGTCATGCTGGGCACTTTTGTAGCGATGGAAGGCATTACATGGCTCACACACCGCTATGTGATGCACGGTTTCCTCTGGTACCTGCATGAAGACCACCACCAGCCAAGGCCGGGCATGTTTGAAAAAAACGATGCCTTCTTCCTCATATTCGCCATCCCAAGCTGGCTCTGCATCATGTTCGGTTTGAAAAACGGGCAGGAGTGGTTGTCGGGCATCGGCTTCGGCATCGCCATGTACGGGTTCGCGTATTTCCTGGTGCATGATGTGATCATCCACCAAAGGTTTAAATGGTTCACGCGCAGCAACAACAGCTACGTGCGCACCATCCGCTGGGCACATAAAATGCACCACAAACATTTAGGAAAAGAACACGGGGAGAGTTTCGGCATGCTCTTCGTGGCAAAAAAATATTGGGATAAAGTGCGTGACGACAAAAGGCGCCAGGCTCAGCAATAATTATGAGACGGGCGGCAATGCATTGCCCGGCATCGTTGTGTCACTCACTTGTACCGCATACCATCAAGCACCTGATTGAACCCGCAGTTTACATACTTCCTGATCCTCGGCTTATCACTGGCCGGCCCGCTCGCGCTCAGCTTCGATAAGAAAGTAGCTTTCTATAAAAAATGGAAATACCTCCTGCCCGCCATGATCCTGCCCGCGCTATTCTACATTGCATGGGACGTATGGTTCACGCATAAAGGCGTATGGAGTTTTAATAAGGAATATATCACGGGCCTGGCACTCATCAACCTGCCGGTTGAGGAAGTGCTATTCTTTTTTATTGTGCCTTATTGCTGCTTATTCATTTACGAATGCATCCGATGCTATTTCCCAAATTGTAATGATTTTACATTTCCCAAGGCGCGCAAAATTTTCCTGGTACTCGTGTTCATCTTTTTCTTTGTGGGCATGTGGCAAATCAATAAGTATTATACCGGTTACACTTTTTTGTTACTCAGTTTGTTCATGGCGCTTGTTTTCCTGTTCCCCGGTTATTTCAGGGCATTGGATATCGCTTCTTTTTTGTTGTCGTACCTCATTATCCTCATACCATTCCTCATCGTCAATGGTTTTTTGACAGCCATCCCTGTGGTATTATATAACGACGCGGAGAACCTTGGTTTCCGCATATATACCATTCCCTTCGAAGATACATTCTATGGCATGCTGCTGATCCTGATGAACATTACCGGCTTTGAACGCCGGAGGCTGCGAGGTTCCTGAAAATTCCGCAAGAATCGGGTCGGGGCAAAGCACGGCAGATTGTAGTTTTGTATTCCATGACCGATTACCAACGCATCGAAAAAGCCATCCGTTATTTGCATGAGCATGCGCATGAGCAGCCCTCTCTGGATGAGCTTGCCAAACATGTGCACCTGAGCCCATTTCATTTTCAACGCATGTTCACGGCCTGGGCTGGCGTCAGTCCAAAAAAATTCCTGCAATACATCAGCGTGGAATATGCCAAAACCCTCTTGGAGCAAAACCACTCACTGTTGCACACCAGCCTCGAAACGGGCTTGAGCGGTTCCGGCAGGCTGCACGACCTCTTCATACAACTGGAAGGCATGACCCCCGGTGAGTATAAACAAGGTGGCGCAGGATTAACCATCAGGTATAATGATATGGAAACCTTGTTTGGGCATGCGATGATCGCGTCAACCGGAAGGGGCATTTGTTATTTATCGTTTATACATAACCGTGATGAAGGCCTCGCCGAACTCCGGTCGAAGTTCCCCAACGCCACGCTCTTGGAGGGGCAAGACAAACACATGGAAGACGTGAAACGATATATGCAGGGCGACAGCGGGCCGCTGTCGTGCACGATCCATGTTAAAGGCACGCCCTTCCAGTTAAAGGTTTGGGAATGTTTATTAAAAATTCCTTCCGGCGATTGCAATACCTATGCCGGCATTGCCACAGGTATCGGACACATGAAAGCGGCGCGGGCGGTAGGTTCGGCTGTGGGCAGCAACCCCGTTGCATACCTGGTACCCTGCCACCGGGTGATCCGGGCCACCGGCATCATTGGGGAATACCATTGGGGTACGGCGCGCAAACAAGCTATGCTGGGTTGGGAAGCCGCACGCAGGCATGGCAGCGCGGATGAATAAAACAAATCCGGGCCGCCATGGTTTCCCAGCAACATTTCCTGAAAGGGACGTTGCGTACCTGCCGTTGTTGCGTCTTATGACCAACAACGNNATTTCTTTATTTCAATAATCACAATCAACAGGATATGCTTTGCAATTATTATTCAAACAGAATGTATCTTTATAGTTTATTTTGAACTGTACCCATTCATTATAATTATCTGTGACAGGATAATTTACCATTAACATAAAACCTGAATCAGTAAATTTATCAATTTTAATTTCCTTAAATTTCGAGGACGCTTCTACTTTTCCAGTAATGTAACAATTACCATTACTTAGTCTTCGTATTACCCAAATAAAACTTGGTGAAGTGCTTAATGTTTCAAAATAAACAGCTGTAATACTTGTTCCATCTTGTATTTTCTGTTTCAACAATACTTTTTCGTTGGACTGTTTTGAAATACATCCACAAAAGAAAACTATCACTAAAACAATCGCACATTTTAAAATCGATATAACCATGACATCCAATTTGGTAATTTAAACCCTGGTGAATAAAAGTACTTATTATACAATTTAAATCCAACACCTATCCATTTTTGATCATTTGGATCATCTCCAAAATATCTTTCCAACATATATGGAGTTTGCCATTCATCCCGACTGGTGTCGTCTTTTATTTGAGCTAATCCAGCTGCGACTTTAAGTTGCATTTCGCTAAAACCTGCCGCTTTTCCTACAATACCATAATGCAAATTCCCTAAATCCATGGCTGTCATTTTCAAACCTAAATATGAAAAAGTCGTTGTGCAATTATTGTTTTTATCATAAACATCGTGTGCATAGCCAATTATGTGTCTTGTATTATTCTTGTAATCCCATTCTCCGTCAGTTTTTACTGCCTCATAAAACAAATAAGGCGATGCTGTACAAATTCCCGCTGCTATCTGTGTATTAACTATTAGCAAATTTGATAATACCTTATTCATAATCAAAACACCTCCTAAAGGACCAAGATAATTATATGAACCATCGTGGTTCAACATAAATACAGAACTTGAACTCCCATTCTTCAAAATATATCCAGTAATATCTGTAATAAAAGCATCAATTGGCCCTACATCAATACCATTTTTAAATGCATCAAATAAATTATCCCAGAAATTAGCGCCTCTACCTACATTTTCCATATCTTTTATTACGCCATTTACCCACCCCCACTCATCTTCAAAGCTATGTCTACTCCAAGTTAAATTATTACCCAAATCTTCCATGTTTGGATTTAATGATGAGCCATATAACTCAGCCGGTAATTGCAGTTTATCCCCAAACGGATCGTTAAATAAAACGGGGTTATTAGCCCCATACTGGAAAGGCGTCAAGCCAGAATACTCCTCTGATGCAATGTCAATTCCTGTAAACCTCCCAATCTGAGCATCATATTTCCTGTAAAAAGTATGGTAATACTCCACCCCATTTTCTTCCCACTCACTACCGGCATTATATGCATAGGCTGTTTTTGCTTTCAATACTGCCCGCGAACTGATGGCCCCCATAACAAGCCCGAAGGGATAGTAGCTCTTTTCTTCAACCAGCGGTCCGGTGATATGCCTGACGGTGAGGTCGTCAAAGTACACATCCTGCGGACTTTCATTGCTGACATACACAAACAGGTACCCGTTTTTGCTGACCAGTTGTTCCGGTGCCACCAATGGCTGATCTTCTGTGCCAGGCTGCACCTGCATCACCCCGGAATTGGAAGATACGTAATTGAATTGCTCGTCAAACCGCCAGGGTTCTTGGCTCAATAACCTTTGCAGAAAAAAACCCATCAAAAGCCGTTGGCTGGAAGCCAGACGGCGGCGAAAAAACCGAGAGGTTCAACAACGATACATATACCATTGCTGAAGCTACAGTAGCACCCTACCCAATCGTAGCTGCCCGATGCGCAGCCATAATGGCGCATCGGCGGTTTTTTTCGTTCCTTTTTTTCCGCAAAAAAAGGAACCAAGAATAGGCAAGACTACTGCCATGACAAAAACATGTTTCGTGTGCCACGAACCAAGGCGAGCGTTTCGTGTGCCATGAACCAGGGCGAGCGTTTCAAGTACCACGAACCGGTGCGAAAGTACTAACTGGCATTTGAACAACGGGCATCTTACATGAAATGGTCCATGACTTAAATACTGGGTAAACATGCTGAAGTTATCAGCTTGCATAGAGAAATTTTTTAACTCGGAAATCCTGCTAAATCTAAACAAGTCCTGAGTTGCAAACTCAGGACAGCCCCTCTTCTTTTTATGTTTGCTCAACAATGAAAATACCAGCTTCACTCTTATTCAGGAAGACTACGGATAGCTGGACAGCCCTTCTTCTTTTTATTGTTTGCTCAACAATGAAAATACC